>JBELLU010000021.1:0-29626 GCA_042096455.1 Opitutia bacterium | reverse complement strand
GGGCGGGACTTGAACCCGCACGCCTTTTCAGGCAAGGGATTTTAAATCCCCAGTGTCTACCATTCCACCACCCGGGCAGGATGGGAAAGGTTCAAAGAAAACAGACCCAGCGCCTGAGGCAAGTCCGGAAGCGTGAGGTCGAGCGTGACAAATGGGGCGTTCTGTGCAGCTTGGGGGTATGTCAGAAGATAAAAGTCTGGAATCGTTCCGGTCCTCGCTGGATGCGAACTATGAGTGGCCGTGCGTCTTCCCGTTTAAATTCATCGTGCCGAAGGATCAGACCGGAGCGGTGCTGGAATTGTTTGCGGATGATCCGGTGCAGTCGCGGGAATCGCGGAGCGGGCGTTTTACGGCCTACACGATGGAAATGCAGGTGCATTCCTGCGATGAGGTGATCGCGATCTACCAACGGGTGGCGCAAGTGCCGGGGGTCATTTCGCTATAAAAAAAGGAACATCGGATTGCGATTTCTCACTCATGGGTATGTTTGCACTAAAAGATAGATCACTTGTATTGCTAAGTCTCCTTTTGCTGGCTTCCTGCACTGCTGAAGATCCTCCTAAAAAAGAAACGCCCATGCCTGAACCTGAAAATTTGGAAACTGCGACCTTCGGGGCGGGCTGTTTCTGGTGCGTGGAGGCGGTCTTTGAATTACTGGAGGGTGTGCACGCGGTGGAATCGGGCTACATGGGGGGCACGGTGGAAAACCCGACCTATCGGGCGGTCTGCGAGGGTACGACCGGGCACGCGGAGGTGACGCAGATTCATTTTGATCCGGCTGTTATTAGTTTCGAAACCCTCTTGGATTGGTTGTGGCGCTCGCATGATCCGACGACCTTGAACCGGCAGGGCTATGACGTGGGGACGCAATACCGCTCCGCGATCTTTTATCATTCCGAAGCCCAGAAAACCGCTGCTGAAAAATCGAAAGCCGCCGCGCAGGGGATGTTTGAGAATCCGATCGTGACCGAAATCACGGCGGCCTCGACCTACTACCCCGCCGAGGATTACCATCAGGACTACTATCGCCAGAACGGGAGCCAGCCCTACTGTGCGCGGATCATTCGCCCGAAGCTCGAAAAACTTGGACTCGAATAATTCTTGTCGCGGGCGGCTTAAACTGGCTTGTTCAAGTGAATCAGCCAGACCGTGACTTCAGCACCCATCCAAAAATCTGCCGCCCTTCAACCCGCCCTTGTTTTCATCCTGGCTCTCACTGCCATGCGCCTGCTCTGGCACCTGCTCGAACCGGTCGGGATGGCGGGCGACGAAACCTACTACTGGCTGTGGGGTCAATATCCGGACTGGGGCTACTTCAGCAAACCGCCGCTCATTGGTTGGCTTTACGGTGGACTGACTTCCCTCCTTGGGGCGCACACCTATGTTTTTAAAGCCGCCGCAACTCTGCTGGGGGCGGGCACCCTGTGGTTTTTTCATGGCACCCTTTATGCCCTGACCGGAAACCGGAGCCTCGCGCTTTACGGAGTGGTCGCCCTAGGTCTCATGCCGGCAAATCTCCTTTTGGGCTCGATGCTCACGATCGACGCGCCCTTGCTCTTTTGCTGGACGGGCGGGCTTTATTTCACGGCAAAACTACTACAGGACGGTCCCACTCAAAACCGCGATTTTCTGGGGCTCGCGCTGGTCCTGGCGCTCGGGCATCTCTCGAAGCAAATGATGCTCGTGCAACTGCCCCTTATTGCATTGACCGCTTTATTTTTCAAGCGCGCCCTCCTGCGTGAGCCGCGATTCTGGCTTGCCCTCCTCGGGTCGCTCCTCGCCTTGCTGCCGCCCCTGCTCTGGAATGCCCGAAACGATTGGATCACCCTTCAGCATACCGCCCACCACTTCGAGCAGGCTCCCATCGCGCTCGGCAAATCCCTGGGCCGGGTCGCGGAACTCTGGGGTTCACTCGCCGCGCTGGTTTCCCCGGTGCTTTTTGCCCTGCTCTTCCCCGCGATCGCATACGCCTGGCGCAAACGCCGCGATCGCGCCGTTGCCTTCTGCGTCCTCTTCGGGGCGCTTGGGCTGATTCTGATGTCGACCCTCGCCCTGCGCCAACGCATCAACCCCAACTGGCCGGCGGTTTTTCTGCCCGGTGGTCTTGGGCTCATCCTGCTTTGGGCGCACGCCGAAGCGAGCCGCCTGCGCTGGTTTCGCCGCGGGCTTTGGGTCGCGGGCGGCCTGAGCTTGGGCGTCATGATTATCCTGCCCATGCTTGAACCCCTCGCCGCGCCTTTGGCAGAAAAAGGCATCCAGCCCCAACGCCGCGGCTGGCTCGGTTATCCTCAACTCGTGCAGCAAACCACCGCCCGCCATCCGCAGGCCGACCAAATCATTTTTGTCGGTCACCGTTTCACCGCCTCCCAATTTGCCTTTCATGGATCCGATCCCAAGCGCGTGCACCTCTGGAATCCGACCCATCTCATCAATAATCAGTTCGATTTTTTCAACCCGCCCGAACTCGGCAAGCCCGCCCTCGTCATTGTAGAGCGCAAGCGGGTCGAGAGCAGCGGTGCGATTCCGCCCCCTCTCGCCGCCCAACTCAAAAACCCCCGCCTCGTCGATGAATTGCCGATGCATCCCGTGCGCGAATTCCCCACCTTCAAAATTTACCTTGCTGATAGTCTTGAAGCTTGGATGAATCCATAGCATTACGAATACATGAAGCCCACGATCAGCATTGTCATTCCGTTCTACAACGAGGAGGAAACCGTGGTCTCCGTTTTGGAAGAGGTCGTCCAGACCAACCCCGGAGCCGAGATCATTGCGGTGAACGATGGCAGCGGTGACCGCACCGCGGAACTCATGCAAAGCGTCGCGGGAGTGCGCGCCCTCAACGCCCCGGAAAACCGCGGTCAATCCGCCGCCCTCTACGCCGGATTAAAACAGGCCACCGGTGACGTCTGCGTCATGATGGACGGCGACGGGCAAAACGATCCCGCCGATATTCCCGCGCTGGTCGCGGCGCTCACCGAAGGGATCGGAATGGTCTGCGGGTATCGCGCCGTTCGCAAAGACACCGCCAGTCGCCGCTGGGCCTCTAAGATCGCCAACCGCATCCGCGTCACCTTCATCAATGACGGGATTCGCGACACCGGTTGTTCGCTCAAATGCTTTCACCGCGAGGCGGTCGACCACCTTGTCCCCTTCAACGGAATGCATCGCTACATGGCCGCCTTCATGAAACGCGCCGGTCTCACCATTGCGGAAATCCCCGTCAATCACCGTTCCCGCCACGCCGGCACCTCCAAATACACCAATTGGGATCGCGCCCTGCGCGGCATTTATGACCTCTTCGGCGTCAGTTGGCTCCTCAGACGAAAAGTCAAATTCGACATACTCGAGTCGGACTCAGACACCCCTCACTCATAAACATCATGGCTCTCAGCGAAACCCTCACCCTGCTCCCAGGCCTTCCGCTCGCCAGCTTCATGCACGGCGTTTTATTTGAGGGCGAGCTCTTCGGGCAAACCTTCGTAATCACCCCCTGGAAATTCATCGGCTACACCGGAGTCTTTCTTTTTGGTGGACGCTGGTTTGTGCAGTTGGCGGCCTCGCGAAAAAACAAACGGGTCACGATGCCGCGTCTCTTTTGGATCATGTCGCTCACCGGATCCATCTGCCTCCTGGCTTATTTCACCCTTGGGAAAAACGACTCGGTGGGGATCCTTTCAAATCTCCTGCCCAGTTTTGTGGCGGCCTACAATCTCTACCTCGACATTCGCAACCCCCACGTTGGCGGCTCCTAGTCGGCCCGGCATGCCATGAATTTCCTGGAGCGATACCCGCGCTGGTGCCTGACCCTCGCTGCTTGTCTCTACCTCCTGCCCGGCACGTGGCTTCTACCCCTCGTCGATCGCGACGAACCGCGCTTTGCGCGCGCCACCGTCGAAATGATGGAACGCAGCGATTACATCGTGCCTTATTTCAACAACGAATACCGCTTCGACAAACCGCCCCTCACTTACTGGTGGATGCAATTGCACTACCGCCTCCTCGGGGTCAATGAACTCGCGGCGCGCCTGCACTCGGCAGTCGCGGCGTGGATGGTCGCCCTCCTCATTTACGGCTTCGGTCGCCGCCTTGGACTCGAAACCTCTTGGGCCTGCCTCGCCGGACTCATTTGGCTCTCCGCGCTGCAGGTTCTCATTCACGGGCGCATCGCGGTGGCGGACATGCCGCTCATCCTTGGCACCACCCTCGCCCTGCGCGGCTTTTGGGATTATCTCTGCGCGGAAAGCCCGCCCAAAACTTTTGGTCGCCCGTTCTGGATGAGCTACGGCGGGATGGCGCTCGCCTTTCTCGCCAAAGGTCCGCTCGCCCTACTTATTCCGGGCTTGAGCCTTGCCGGATTCGCGCTGCTCGGGCGCAAAGGCGCGGCACCTGTCTGGAGGCAACTGCTCCCGGGCCTGCTCCCCGGCATCCTCCTCTTACTGGCACTGGTGGGGGCATGGGGCATCCCCGCCCTCATTCAAACTCAGGGCGCTTACTTTGATATTGGAATCGGCGAGCACGTGGTTGAGCGCGGGGTTTCCGCTTTTAATGAACGGTTCTACATTCCCGGGGTTTATTATTTCGTGGCGGTCCTGGTTTTTTTCAGCCCTTGGGTTCCGGCGCTTTGGCCCGCCCTCCGCAATGCCTGGCGCAAACGCCGCGAGTCGCGCCAGCACGGCTTCCTTCTGGCTTGGGCCGCCAGCAGTTTTATCATTTTCGCTTTCTATAAAACCCAGCTCCCGCATTACATCTTGCCGAGCTACCCCGCCCTCGCTCTCCTTGCCGCTTCCCATTTGCGCAGCGGCACCCGCTCGGGCTTCCTGCTCAGCTATACCCTCACCCGCGTGGCGCTCGCGGTGCTGATGCTCGCCGCCCTCGCACTCGGCATTGTCCTCAGCGGGAACACCCCCGTGCACGCCCTTGGAGATGCCTGCCTCTGGCTTTCGGCGCTCTTCCTCGCCCTCCTCCTCGCCTCGGAATGCGTCCATCGCCTGCGCCTTGCGCCTGCCATCCTGTTTTCCATCGCAAGCGCCCTCCTCTTTTGGCCCTTCGCCGCGAATCTGCGGCAGGCCCACCTCGTTACCCAACTCCATGCCGCCCATCACGACCTGCTCGCGGAGGCACCCGCTGCCTATAGCGAAGGTTTTGCGGAGCCCAGCCTCGTCTGGTATAGCGGACGTTATTGGGATTTCAGTCAGGCGCCCAGTGCTGCCGAATTAAAAGAGGGGGAGGTCCTCCTGCTTAGCACACGCCGTTGGCGGCTGGATGACGAGCTCCTCGCGGATTGGCGGGCGGGCAAGGCGCTGCGTCCGCGGCACGATCATCGCGCCAAAATTCAGACCGACTACGGGCAACTGGAAATTGAAACGGTGCAAGGCTTCAGCCCCGGCAACAGTTCCTGGGTTGAGCTGGCATTGATCCGTAAACCCTGAACGCCAGCATGTCCGCTCCCCTGAAATTCCTGAAACAGCGCGCGGTTTACCTGCCCCTCCTCGCGGGGGTATTGTTCAGTTTAATCGCCAACCTGCTCGGCTGGGATCAAGGCGCGCAGGCTTGTTTTTATGATGCCACCGCCGATCACTGGACGGGTCGGGATATGCCCCTCATGGTTGCCATGTATGAATACGGCGTCCTGCCCGCCCTCATTCTGGGGGTCGGTGGACTGCTCGTCTGGCTCGCCAGCTATTACCTCAAGCCGGTGCACGCCCTCCGCAAAGTCAGCTTTTACCTCTTCGCGGTGCTCGCGCTCGGCAATGGCATCCTCGCTAATTTTCTACTGAAGGGCTACTGGGGGCGCCCCCGCCCCGCGCAGGTCGATCTTTATGGCGGCACACAGGCGTTTGAACCAAGCCTCTGGATTGACCTCGCCAGCACAGGGAAATCATTCCCCTGCGGGCACGCCACCATGGGATTTTATTTCTTTGCCTTGGCGCTCCTTCTCAAGGGCGCGGCGCGGCGCGTGGTCCTTGCCATCGCTCTGCTCTTTGGCGGCGTCATCGGACTCTCCCGCATGAGCTATGGCGGTCACTTTTTTACGGATGTGATCTGGGCGGGTATTCTCATGTGGCTCGTGGCATACGGTTTGCAGCAGGCCCTTGGCCTCCAGCACGATTGGCGCTTCACTGAGCGCCCGCCGTGCAATGCGGGCGCGGCGCGGCGTCGGCGTTTTGTTCGCCTCGCCTTGTTGCCGATCGTGCTGCTGCTCCTGCTTCTGGTGGCGACCCGCAGCCCCCGCGACAAGATCGACCACCTCAGCCTTGAAGCATCCGGCGCAAACCTGTATCTCGACCTCGACCTGCGCGGCGAGTTGAAATTTGAAAAAGGCGCGGCGGGCACCGAGATGGAATTTATCACCCGCGGACAGGGTTTCGGTTTCCCAAAAACCAAACTCCACCTTGAGAGTGAGTCCGGCGCCACGCCGGACCGCACGCGGGTTTACCATCGTGTGCGCGGCTTCTTCTCTGACCTGCAAGCCAGCACCCGCATCCGCCTCCCCGCTGGGCACCGCTACGAGATTCAACTCCATCCCGCGCAGCTGGAGGGTCTGCGCATCGAGGATAAGGCGACCGAAGTTAGCCCGACACTGACGCTCGATTGGCGCGGGCAACCTTGAGCTGGCCGCATCCCGCCGCCACATCAATTCCACGCCGCTGGCGCACCGTGCTGGGTAAACCGGAATCCTGAATGATCTCCTGAAAGGCCCGCACCCTGGAATCGGCGGGCGCAGATCCGTCAAAACCTTCCGTGGGGTTGAGCGGAATGAGGTTCACGTGGGCGTCCATCCCGCGCAAGAGTTCCGCCAGTCGGCGGGCGTGGTCGTCGCTGTCATTGACCCCGCCTATTAAAGTCCAGGCAAAGAAGACCCGCGCGCGCTTGATGTGTGAGTAATCGCGACAGGTCTGCAGAAGGTCCGCGAGCGGCCACTTTTTATTAATCGGCACCAGGGCGGCGCGTTCCGCATCACTGGCACCGTGGAGGCTGACTGCCAAGGAGTACCGCTTGGGGTGGCGCGCCAGTTGCTCGATGCCCGGAATGTGCCCGACGGTGCTGATCGCCACCCGCGCGGGGCCGATGTTGAGCCCGCGGTTATCGGTCAGGATTTCCAGCGCTTGCATGGTGGGCTCGAAGTTGTGCAAGGGCTCGCCCATACCCATCATGACAATATTGCGGAGCCGTTCGCCCTGCGTGGCGCGCAGTTGCCGCTCAAGGTGTAGGGCCTGTGCCACGATTTCACCGGCGGTGAGGTGACGCGCAAAACCCATTTGCCCGGTAGCACAAAAAACGCATCCCATCGCGCAACCGACCTGACTGCTCAGGCAGGCGGTGAAGCGCCCCGGAAATCCCATCTGTACCGCCTCGACTTCCGCACCATCCGCCAGACGTAGGAGGTGCTTGTGCGTGTAGCCGTCGGCACTGGGGGTTTTCGCAACCGGAACAAGCGGGCATTGCTGCGGGGCCTCCGCCGAGCGCAACCAACGCTGGAGCGGCGGAACAAGGTGATCGCAGGCTTCCGACAGCGCGCCGTCCAATCGACGCTGTACCGCATTAAAGAGTGCCTTGGCGTGCACCGGATTGACGCCCGAATCCTCCAAGCACGATTCCAGAGAGGCAAAATTTAACCCCTCCAGATATTCCTGCTTGATTGACTGGATTTCCCCGCTTGGCACCCTGTCAAAAACACAGACAGACCCCCGACTGACAAGCCCATTTCAGATATTCTTAAACTAAGGGCTTCTTGGTTGCGTTCGTGCTTGCATGCCTGTGCAAAAATTCCACGCTCAAAAAGATTTATGCCAAAACGCACTGATATTGAGACGATTTTAATTATTGGATCCGGTCCCATTGTGATCGGTCAGGCCTGTGAGTTTGATTACTCCGGCACCCAAGCCTGTAAAGCTTTGCGAGAAGAAGGTTACCGGGTGGTGCTCGTCAACAGCAACCCCGCCACCATCATGACGGACCCCGAGTTCGCGGATGTCACCTATATCGAGCCCCTCACGGTGGACGCCCTCGAGAAGATAATTGCGAAGGAACGCCCGCAGGCCCTCCTCCCCACCCTTGGCGGTCAGACTGGCCTCAACCTTTCCATGGACCTCAATGCGGCGGGAATCCTCAAGAAATACGGGGTTGAAATGATCGGCGCCAAACCGGAGGCGATTGAAAAAGGCGAGGCCCGCGAAATATTCAAACAAGCCATGCTCAAGATCGGCCTCGACGTGGCGCGTTCTGCCACCGTCAACAATCTCCCGGATGCCCTGAAAGCCGCCGATGAATTGATCGGCGATTTCCCCATTATCATACGCCCCAGCTTCACCCTCGGCGGAGCAGGCGGCGGGATCGCCTACAATCGCGAGGAATACGAGAAAATGGTGCAGGCCGGGCTCGAAATATCCCCCACCACCGAGGTGCTCGTTGAAGAATGCCTCCTCGGATGGAAGGAATACGAGATGGAGGTCATGCGCGACCACAAGGACCAATGCGTCGTGATTTGCTCCATTGAAAATTTTGACCCCATGGGCGTGCATACCGGTGACTCCATTACGATTGCCCCGGCGATGACCCTTACGGACAAGGAGTATCAATTGATGCGCGATGCCTCCTTCGCCTGTATTCGCGAAGTCGGGGTTGAGACCGGTGGTTCCAATATCCAGTTTTCGGTCAACCCCGCCAACGGGCGCATGGTCGTGATTGAAATGAACCCCCGGGTCTCCCGCAGTTCTGCCCTCGCTTCCAAAGCCACCGGTTTCCCGATCGCAAAAATGGCGGCGAAACTCGCGGTGGGTTACAGCCTCGATGAATTGCGGAATGACATCACCCGCGAAACCCCCGCCAGCTTTGAGCCGACCATCGATTACGTCGTAACCAAGATTCCCCGCTTCACCTTTGAGAAATTCCCGGGCGCGGACAAGACCCTCACCTCCGCCATGAAATCAGTCGGTGAAGCAATGGCGATTGGACGCACCTTTAAGGAATCCTTCCAAAAAGCCCTGCGCTCGCTCGAAATCGGCGCACCGGGTTTTGTCGGCCCCAAAAACGCCGGACTCGATGAACCCGTCAAGGATCTACAAAAAATCCGCGAGGGGATTGCCATTCCGACTTCCGAGCGGGTCTTCTGGTTGCGCCATGCCTTCCTAAAGGGAATGAGCGTTGAGGAAGTGCACGAAATTTGTGCGATCGATCCTTGGTTTCTGCAGCAATTGAGCGAACTTGTGGACATCGAAAATGCCCTGCGTGCCACCAGCCTCACGAAACTTGAAGCGCCCCTCATGCGACAAGCGAAGGAAGCCGGCTTCAGTGATGCCCTCATCGCGCAACTCATCGGCGCCAGCCGCCAGCCCGTCCGCAAAAAACGGGAAGCCCTCGACATTCACACCCAGTATCGCCTGGTCGATACCTGCGCCGCCGAGTTCCAGGCCTACACCCCCTATTTCTATTCCTCCTACGGTGCGGAAAATGAAATTACCCCAACCGACAAGAAAAAGATTATGATCCTCGGCGGCGGTCCCAACCGCATCGGGCAAGGCATCGAATTCGACTATTGCTGCGTGCACGCCTCCTTTGCTTTGCGTGAAGCCGGTTTTGAAACCGTGATGGTCAACTCCAATCCCGAGACCGTTTCCACCGACTACGATACCTCTGATAAACTCTTCTTTGAGCCCCTCACCCTTGAGGATGTGCTTGAAATCTATCGACAGGAGCAATGCGACGGCGTGATCGTTCAGTTCGGGGGGCAGACTCCGCTCAACCTCGCCAGCGACCTTGAGGCGCACGGCGTCAACATCATCGGCACCTCTCCCTCCATGATCGATGCCGCCGAAGACCGTGACCTCTTCCGCAAAATCCTTGATCGCATCGACCTGAAGCAGCCCAAGAACCGCATCGCCCATTCACAGGAACAAGCCTACGAACTCGCCGGCGAAATCGGCTTCCCTATTTTGTTGCGCCCCTCCTTCGTGCTGGGTGGACGCGGGATGTTTATTGTATACGACATTGGCGAAATGAAGGCGATCGTCCGCGACGTCTTTGAAGTAGCGCCCGGCAAGCCCGTCCTGCTCGACCAATTCCTGGAGGATGCCTACGAACTGGATGTCGACTGCATCTCCGACGGTGAGACCGCCGTGATTGGCGGGATGCTGCAGCACGTTGAATTTGCGGGCGTTCACTCCGGGGACGCCGCGATGGTGATGCCGCCCCACACCCTCTCGGATGCAATGCTGGAAAAAGTGCGTGAGGCCACCTACGCCCTCGCCCGCGAGCTTGAGGTCATTGGCCTCATGAATGTGCAATACGCCATCAAGGACGACGAACTCTTTATCATTGAGGTCAACCCGCGTGCCTCCCGCACCGTGCCCTTTGTTTCAAAAGCGATTGGGGTCCCCCTCGCCAAACTTGCCGCCCGCGTCATGGCGGGCGAGAAACTCTCTGAACTCGGCTTTACCGATGAAATCATCCCACCCTACTGGGCGGTTAAAGAATCGGTCTTTCCTTTCAACCGATTCCCCGGCGCACCCATCATGCTCAGCCCTGAAATGCGCAGCACCGGTGAGGTCATGGGTCTCGACAAAGACCTGGGGGTTGCCTTTGCAAAATCCCAAATGGCCGCCAAGCCCAGCTTGCCGGACTCCGGCGATGCCTTCATCTCCGTCAAGGACCACGACAAGGAGCGCGCGGTGGAAATCGCCCGTGGCCTCAGCGAATTGGGCTTTGGTATAATTGCGACCGCCGGCACGGGCAAGATCCTCAAGGAAAACGGCATCGCCATCAAAAACGTCTATCGCCTCAGCGAGGGACGCCCCAACGTGATTGACCTCATTAAAAATGGGAAGGTCTCCCTTATCATCAACACCCCGCAGGGCACTGTCCCGCGCCAAAACGAGAACCTCATTCGCAGCGAAGCCCTCAAGCACAACATCTGTATCATGACAACGATCTCCGCCGCCGCCGCCGCGGTCGACGGAATCCGCAGCCTCCGCGAAAAAGGCTACGAGGTGCGCTCGATCCAGAGCTACTCGGAGGAATGTCATAAATCCTAAAACCACCGGCAGCTATGCCCCAAGCACAGGAAACCATCGTTGCACTCCTGCACGGCCCCGACCAGCCCGGCCTGGTGTCGCGAGTCTCGAGTTGGATTTTCCTGCGGGGCAGTAACATTCATCACGCTGACCAACACAAGGACGAAGAGGCCAACATCTTTTTCCAGCGCGTGGAATGGTCCCCTTCCGGCGACCTCGAAAAGGAAGCCGCCGATTTCAAAAACTTTGTCCACGACGAACTCGGGATGGAAGTCAGCGTCGCGCTCAGCAGCGAACGCCCGAAGGTCGGCCTCTTTGTTTCCAAAATCGACCATTGTTTTCACGATACCATTCTCCGTTTTCGCGCCGGTGAATTCGCGGGTCAACTTGCCTGCATCATTTCCAACCACAACAGCCTTGAAGCCGATGCCCGCTACTACGGCATCCCATTTCATCACATCCCGGTTACCGCCGAAAACAAAAGCGAGGCGGAGAACGCACAACTGCAAATCCTGCGCGAAGCCAGAGTGGAATGCATCGTAATGGCGCGTTACATGCAGGTGTTGTCAGACCACTTTCTCAGCGAAGTCGGTTGCCCCGTCATCAACATCCACCATTCCTTTTTGCCGGCCTTCACCGGAGGCAAACCCTACCATCAGGCGCACCAACGGGGGGTGAAGCTTATCGGAGCCACCGCCCACTACGCCACCGCGGTTCTTGACGAAGGCCCCATTATCCATCAGGACGTAACCCGTATTAACCATCGCAACTCGGTCGCCGATTTAATCCGCAAAGGCCGCGACCTTGAAAAATCCGTCTTTGCTCAAGCCATTCGACTTCACCTCGACAACCGCATTCTGGTCTATAATAACAAAACCGTCGTCTTCGACTAAGACCTAAAATTTATCATGAAACGCCCACAACATAAGAAAAACAAAAACCTTTTACCTGAAGCCAAGGATGAGGCCGCCGACATCGACGAGCGCAATCTTGTCGACGCGGAGGAATCGGCAGATATCGCGATTGAGGAACGTGTCTCCATGTATTGGATGGAGAACAAAGCCTTTGTCAGCGGATGCATCGCGGTGCTCGCCCTCGTTATAATCGGCTTCAACGGCGTGCGCATTTACGGGGACTACGCCGCCCAGAAACAACAATCCCTTTATCTGGAAGCCCAGGCAAGCGACTCACTTGAATCCTTCGCAACGGACTACCCCACCCTCGACCTCGGGGGCTTTGCGGCGCTACAGGCCGCCGATGCCGCTTATGAAGCGGAAGAATATGAAAGCGCCAAGGAGAATTACGCCCGCGCGGTAGCGGCGCTCAAGGATCCGCTCTTGATCAGTCGTGCGCGCCTCGGTCATGCCTTTGCCGCAAATAAAGCAGGAGATTCGGAAACTGCCCAAGGCGAACTGGAAGCCTTGGTCGCCGCACCGGAAAACGCCGCAATCATCCGCGCCGAGGCGCTCTACTATTTGGCGCTCAGCGCACATCTCGAAAATCGCGAAACCGATTTCTCGAATCTCGCGGAACAAATGGATGGAATCGCGCAGGCGGGTCCATGGCAGCAGCGTCTGCAACAATTACGCTAAGAAAAACCTGCATTATTGACAGAAGCGCCTGCGGTCCTTGAATGCCCCTGTGGCAATCACGCTTAGTGCCTCCACCAAAAATATTTCCAATCCAAATCATTTATAATATGAGTACCTACATCACAGACATCCGCGCCCGCGAAGTTATCGACTCGCGCGGCAATCCCACAGTAGAAGTCGACGTCGAGCTCGACTCCGGCGTCATTGGCCGCGCGGCGGTACCATCCGGCGCGAGCACCGGCGTAAACGAGGCGGTGGAATTGCGCGACGGCTCCGTTCCCGCGACCCAATTCGCCAAGGGCACCAACCCCAAAAAACGCTATCTGGGCAAGGGTGTCCTCAAGGCGGTTGACAATGTCGACAACCTTATCGCCCCGGAATTGGTCGGGCTCGATGCCTGTGATCAGGTCACGGTTGACCAAACCATGCTCGCCCTCGACGGCACCGCCACCAAGAAAAACCTCGGCGCCAACGCGATTCTCGGGGTTTCACTCGCGACCGCCAAAGCCGCCGCCGAGGCACTCGGTCTTCCCCTCTACAAATACATCGGCGGAACCAATGCCAAAGTTTTGCCCGTCCCGATGATGAATATCATGAACGGCGGCGCGCACTCCGATGCTCCCATCGACATTCAGGAGTTCATGATCATGCCGAAGGGAGCTGAAACCTTCCGCGAAGCCCTTCGCATGGGTTGCGAAATCTTCCACGCCCTCAAAAGCGTCCTCAAGAGCAAGGGGCTCTCCACCGCAGTCGGTGACGAAGGCGGATTTGCTCCCGTCCTCGAGTCCAACGAGGCCGCCCTCGAAGTCATCGCAGAGGCCGTCAAAAAAGCCGGCTACAAACTCGGCAAAGATATCTTCTTCGCGCTCGATGTCGCTTCCTCGGAATTCTACGACGCCAAAACCAAGAAATACATCTTCAAGAAATCCGACGGCTCCAAGCGCAACGCCAAGCAAATGGTGGACTTCTACAAAGACCTCCAAAAGAAATTCCCCATCATCTCGATCGAGGATGGCTGTGACGAAAACGACTGGGACGGCTGGAAGAAGCTAACCGATGCGATCGGCCATAAGACCCAGCTCGTCGGTGATGACCTCTTCGTAACGAATACCAAGTTCCTCAAGAAGGGCATCGAAACCGAAACCGCCAACTCCATCCTTGTTAAGGTCAATCAAATCGGTTCCCTCACCGAGACCCTCGATGCGGTTGAAATGGCCAAGGAAGCCGGCTATACCTCCGTCCTCTCCCACCGTTCCGGTGAAACCGAAGACGCCACCATCGCTGATATCGCGGTTGCGACCAACTGTGGCCAAATCAAGACCGGTTCTCTCAGCCGCTCCGACCGCATCGCGAAATACAACCAGCTCCTCCGTATCGAGGAAGAGCTCGGCGCGAACGCAGTCTACGGCGGAAAGCTCAAAGTCTAAGGAAGGCATTCCTCTTTTCCAAAGCCCGGCCCCACAAAGGCCGGGCTTTTTTGTACCCGCTTCCAGCGAACCCCCGTTTTTTCACACCTTAACACCTAACCAGCCCGCAGCTTGTCCGGTCGTGGTGGTGGTTGCTGGCCCTACAACCCGAGTCCGGCGTAGCCGGAAACCGCTGATATACGCAGATGGACGCTTATATGGAAACTACGAATCACGCGGATGACACCGATAGGAAGGGTGGTCAATGAACCATATTAAACTTCGAATCTCGAAGGTTGAATATTGGAAGTTCAAAGTTCGATGTTCATTCGGTTTTCGGCGCTGGTTTGACTTTTTGAATCGCCTGCGCTCTTGTGTACGGAAATGAGCCTCACAGATAAACAGACCGCTTTGGTTGAGGAAATCCAACTGATCCCTGACGCCTACGAACGCCTTGGCTACCTCGTGGAGCGCGGGAAGCTCGCGACAGGCTTACCGGATGACTTGCGCATCGACCAATTCAAGATCGAGGGCTGTATGTCGCAACTCTGGGTCGTCCCCGAATTCAAGGAGGGCCGTTGTCATTTTAAATCCGAATCGGACTCGGCAATCGTCAAAGGAATAGCGACCCTCCTTTGCGATTTCTACAGCGACGCCCCGCCACAGGAAATAATCGAAAATGATGCCGCCTTCCTCGGCGAAGTTGGCGTCACGCAACATCTTTCCCCGAACCGTCGCAATGGTCTGAGTCGGATCGTGGAGTTTATTCAGCATTTTGCGCGCTCCTGCCTCGCGGCCTCCTGAATTCCGCCTCGGATATGACTGCCCGCCTCTACGATGCGCATGTCCATCTGGCAGACCTCAGGCTTCGTCCACATCAAAGCGAAATCGGGAAGGCTTACCACCGCATCAATCTCGGCAAGGCCGTAGTGGTCGGCACCGGTCCCCATGACTGGCCTCTCGTGTTGGAGCAGTGTGCTGACAACCCCCGCTTACTCCCCGCAATCGGGCTGCATCCATGGCAAGTCCCGCACGCCACCGCCGATTGGCAGGAATCCTTCCTTGCGGCGTTCAAAGCAGGTGCCCGCGCCGTCGGCGAAATCGGCCTCGACCGCTGGATCGAAGGTCATGATCTCGCGAAGCAAATCCCTGTATTTGAATTCCAACTACACTTTGCGGCAGAAAACAACCTTCCTGCCAGCCTTCATGCTTTGAAAGCAACCGGCGTCCTCATGGACATCCTGCGCACCGCCGCGCTTCCAGCCCGGGGCTTTCACCTGCACGCCTACAGCGGACCACTGGAGCTTATCGAAGAGCTAACTTCCCTCGGAGCCTATTTCTCCTTCAACGGTGGCCAGTTGCACCGTCCTGCAGCGCAAGCACGATTGCTCACAATACCCGCAGATCGGCTCCTCATCGAGACCGATGCCCCCGACTTCATCCCGCAGGCAGCATATCGCGAGTATGAGCTAAAGGTGGCGGGGGAAGCATTGTGTCATCCCGCGAATCTGGATGCCGCTTACCGAGCCATCGCAGAGCTTAGGAAATGCCCGCTAGCGGAGCTCGCGCTCACGGTGGAGGCAAATTTTAAACGCTTCTTTTTATGAGGCGCTTCTTTATTCCTTGATCGCAGCATCGCGATACTGGAAATAGCCGTTGCGCAGGGCGATGTAAGGATCCAATGCCCCTCCCTTCATTTGCTTGTAACGATCCACCAATGAAGGGCTGTTCACCAGAATGCCGCCTACACCGTAGGCGGTGCGCACTTCCCATTCATCAAACTCCGCAAAAGGAAGCTTGAATGGATCAACGGCGCGGTCTCCAACGCGACCGATCAGATCACGAAATGAAGACGGCCCAAGAACCGGAATCAAGATATAAGGTCCATCCCCGAAACCCCATGAACCAAGCGCCTGACCGATATCTTCTTTGGCCGGTTGCTCGAGAAAAGACACCTCGTCCGCCGGACGGTGCAGCCCCGCGATCCCGATGGTGGAATTCAACAGGAACCGTCCGCTTTCATTCAAGGCACCATCCCATTTGCCCTGCAAAATATTGCCCACCAAGCGAACCGGGGTGCCTAGATTTTCAAAGAAATTCGAGAATCGCTTTTCCAAAGGGTCCGGAGTGACCCATTCGTACGTGCGGGCTACGGGGTTAAAAACATTCAAATAAAGAAAGTCGTTGAATTTAAAAATCACGCGGTTCACCGGCTCAAAAGGATCCCGCACCTCCGGAGCGATTTGCTCCATGCCCTCATCGAACAATTCCTCCATCGTTACATAGGGTTCGCCATAAATTGGCAACCCAAGAGGCAGCACGCACAAGGCGAATAATGCAGCAGACTTATAGAGTGACTTTGTGATCCAGTTTTTCATGATTCAGTAAACCCTCTAATTTTTCGATGAGTTCCGCAGCAGTCCCGCGCCGAAAATGGTCGTCAAATTGTTGGCGATAATTCGAGACCAAACTGATCTCCTCTGCCACAAGGTCGTAGAGTTCCCATCCTGATTGCATCCGTGCCAACTTGTATTTCAGGCTTACGGTGCGGTCTTCCAAAGTAACAATCGAGGGTATTTCGAGGCGATGCTCCCCGCGTTGAACCGCCGCTTCATAGCGAATTTCTGGCCGCGCTCTGCCCTGCATCCCGTCGATGTAGGCTTTGAGCACGACCGCTTTGATCAGTTCCAATACGCGCGTCTGCTCCTCTTCCGTAAGACGCCTCCAATTGCTCCCAATCGCACGGCGAATAATGATATCCATATTGTATTTCTTCTCAAAAGCGGCCCGCACCTCGTCCCGCTTGAGTTCAACGCTCTTGGTATTGGACTCATCGCCAAAGAGCACCTCCACTGCCTCCGCGACTGAAGCTTTTAATTCCTCAACCGGGTCGGCGGATGCCATAGCGCTCCCGAATAAAATTATTAAACCTACTAGAATTACCTTATACATTTTAGCTAAACTTTAATTTACTTTTTATTGCTGTCAATTCCACCCAGTGCGAAACGACTGATGAGATCCTCAATATCAAGGGCTGATTCGGTGTCGTAGATCATCTCGCCATCTTCAAGGAAGAGGTCTGAACCGCCGGGAGAGAGCTCGATAAAACGATCCCCAATTAAGCCGGATGTTTTGACGGAGGCTATCGTATCGGCATCGAGCTTGACCGAACGGGGCAATTCGAGCGTGACCAAGGCATAGTAGGTCTCGTCCAGATTTATACTTTTTACGGTGCCGACGCGAACCCCCGCGATTTCAACCCGGCTTCCGGGATTCACCCCCGCCGCGCTGGAAAATTGCGCCTGCAATTGATAAACGTCGCCCCCCAGGAGCCGCGCACCTCCGACTTGAATCGCGAGGTAGAGGATCGCCGCCAAGCCCGCGAGGACAAAACAGCCAACCAGATATTCAATTTTTGTATTTTTCATGCCTTCGTTGTATTTAAATGCTAAGTTTCATTCGGTGCCGCCTGCGATTGCAACAGACCCGACCACGATCGGGGCGAGTCCGCTTTCAGCTCGGAGGGGTCGCCGAAAAACCGGATGCGGCCATCATCCAGCCACGCTACGCGGTCACTGATTTCAAAAACCTCCGGGATGTCATGGCTCACCAGTAAAGCGGTAAAACCGAAGCGTTCACGGTAGTCCGCAATCATATCAAATACCCCGTATTTGCGTTCGGGATCCAGGCCGGTAGTCGGTTCATCAAAAAGCACCACTTCCGGGTTGGTGACTAAAGCACGCGCCAAGGCCACCCGTTTTTGCATGCCCCCTGAAAGCTCGGCGGGATAGCGTGCCCCCGCTTCCGTCAAATCCAACAGCTCCAACAATTCCGCGACTTTCCCCTTTGCTTCAGAGGCCGTCATGCCCACTGCTTCCCGCAAGGGCAAAGCTACATTTTCAAATGCAGTCAACGAATCGAAGAGGGCATTATTTTGAAACATGTAGCTAAAAGTGAAGCCCCCGTCTTGATCGGCGCGCTTGCGGTTCAGGCGGATCGAGGTGCCATCGAGCAGGATTTCCCCCGCATCCGGAATCATGAGGTTGGCAATGCATTTCAAGAGCACGGATTTTCCGATGCCGCTTTTTCCAATGATCGTCGTCACGGAGGCCCGCGCAATATCCAGCTCCACCCCGTCGAGCACCCGCTTGTCGCCGAAGTGCTTCTTTAAGCCGCGTATCTGGAGAAAACTCTCGCTCATGTTAAATTAAAAATGAAGTGATTAAATAATCCGCCGCCAAGACCGCGACGCTCGAAAAAACGACCGCCCGCGTCGCAGATTCACTGACCCCGCGCACCCCGCGCAGGCTGGACTTCAGATGCGTGAAAAACCCGCGATAGGCGCAAGTCGAGATCGTCAATGCCCCAAAACAAATCGCCTTAATAAAGCCCCCGCGCACATCCGCCCAGGTGATACTATCGAATACGTGGTTCCAATAAACCCCCGCATCCACATTCAGGAGCACCGAACCCGTCAAATAACCGCCAAACACTCCGATCAAGTCGAAGAGCGCGGTCAGCGCCGGAAAACAAAAGAGAGCCGCCCACAGGCGCGGCCCGACGAGGAAACCCTTCGCATCGATCCCCATCGTTTGCAGCGCATCAATTTGCTCGTCATTGCGCTGAAAACCCAACTCCGAGGTCATCGCGGAACCCGATTGCCCAACGATCATGAGCGCCGTTAAAACCGGACCCAGTTCCCGCACCAGCGAAAGCCCCACCGCATCACCCAGCGCAGCTTCCGCCCCGAGGCGCGCCAAGGTGTAATACAACTGCAAGCCCATCACGAGCCCTGTAAATAAACCCACCGTAAGCACGATCGGCACACAACGACCGCCGATCTCATGAATCGCGGTTACCAGTTTGTGGCCCCGGCGTCGCTGTGCCCAAAAACCAAAAAAAGAACCGAAACTGAAAACCGTCCAATCGCCAAACTCGTAAACCAGGCCGAGCGCAGTTCGTCCAAGGGAGCGTATCATGGTATCAATAGATTGACGGTGGTCCGAAGCTAAAGATTGAGAGCAATCGATTCGAAATGGTGCGGGTAGACGGAATCGAACCGACGACACCTGCTTGGAAGGCAGGGGTTTTACCTCTAAACTATACCCGCGTAAGAAAGAGATAAAGTGCGGTCCGCCGCTAAAAGGTCAAGACTGGAAAGCCCGCGCCTCCATAAGCCCTCACTCTAGGCCGATGGACCGAGTGCGAGCGCCTCCAGCATCGGCGCCGCTTGCGCCAGCAATTCATCGTGAATCTTCCCGTTCGTCACAATCGTCCCCTCATCCTTAAAAATATCCAGAGCCCCGCCCGACATATTGCTGAGCGTCGCCCCGGCCTCACGTGCGATCACCACCCCTGCGGCGGCATCCCAAGGCTTGAGCGACATTTCGTAATAGCCCGCAAAACGCCCATCCGCTACAAAACAAAAATCCAGCGAGGCGGCTCCCAAACGGCGCACCCCGCCCGCCTCACGCAACATATTCGCCAAAGCCCGCGAAATCGGCTCGGCCCGTCGCGCCCGATCATAAGGGAAGCCCGTCACGATCAAGCCAGACCGCAGCGGCGCCTTCTCATTCACTCGAATGGGTCGACCGTTACAACGCGCACCCCCATTCAATTCACCACGATAACGCAGCCCCAGCGCCGGACCCGAAACGATCCCGCCAACTGGCTCGCCGTCATGCAGGATCCCGATTGAAATCGCCCACATCGGAACGCGGTTCGCGAAATTGGTCGTCCCGTCAATCGGATCCAGAACCCAGCAAAACCCCTTCCGCGGAACCATCTCCTGTTCGCCGCCTTCCTCCCCGATGATCTGGTCACCCGGAAACTGCCCCTCAATGAATTCGACGAGCCGCGCCTGACTCGCGACATCACCCTCCGTCACCAAGTCAAAAGCATTGGTCTTTGTCTCAATTCCAAAATCCCCTGCCTGCAAATCCATTAAAAATTGCTCCAGTTCGGGCAACATCCCTTCAACCGCATCCAAACGTGCCTTCACTCCTGCTTGTAATATTTTATCCATAAAATTTAACGATTAAACCTCTTGAGCCGGATCGCTTATAATGAGAATCGAACGGCGAGCGCAAGGATTCCCTTAGGGAAATTCAGCCCGCACTTCTGAAAATCGATGCAGCGCCTCAATCGCCCGAAACCCCGGAACCGAAAGGGCATTGTCCCCAATGAAATAAAACCGCCCGTTCTGGATCGCCGAAACCTGATTCCATAGCGCACTCGACCGTAGGCGTTCCAATTCCAACTCACCCGATTCCGCCTCCCCATATCCCGCGATAAAAATGACTTCGGGATCCTGACGGATCAACCATTCCAAATTCAACTGCGGCCATGCCACCGGTGCCGCATTCGCAATATTACTAAACCCGGCACGCTCCACTAAGGCGCTCGGGAAAGTCCCCTTTCCCGCACTGAAATACGGCGCCTCACATCCATACAAAATACAGGCACGCGGGGCTGCGCCATCATGGGCTGCGCCCTTTGCCGTCAAGTCCGCCAACGCCCCCGCGAATAAACCCACCATCCAATCCGCTTCCGCATTCTGATCCAACAACACCCCTAAACGCCGCAACGCTTCCGTAATATCCTCCAGCCGGTCCGCCCTCAAACGAACCACCCGCATCCCCAAATCCTCCAAGCGGCGCATGACATCCACCGGCGTTAAATACGTCATCACAACCAGGTCCGGATTCAGCGAAACTATCGTTTCCAGATTCGGCATATCGATTCGACCGACTGATTCCACCGCCAAAGCAGCCGCGGGGAAATCACAATTTTTTGAACGCCCCACCAACCGATCCTCCGCATCTAGCGCATAAACAACTTCCGTGATACTTGGCGCCAGACTAACCAAACGCTGAACCGGTTCATTCGCACTCGGCGCCTCCGCTTCCGCTGCCCCACAGGCGCTTGAAAGCAGCATGCCCACAAGCAAGAGGCGCGGCAGGATTCGCTTCATTGATTGCATGCCCTGCATATGCCCGTATAGATAACTTCCCCACCCGAAACCACAAAACCCTTCGGCGCCCGCAGCGGTGGTAACTGCATCACACAATCCAAATCATAAACCCGATTGCACTTCCGGCAAATAAAATGTGGGTGCTCCCGGTCCGCAGGCAATTCATAGCGGCGTGGTTGCCCCGGAAAATCCACCCCTACTAGATCGTACGCCTCCGAAAATTTGCGAATCGCGAGATTGACAGTGGAAAACCCCAAGCGTGGAATCTTTTTACGCGCCAAAGATAAGATTTCGTCGCGTGTCAGCGGGCGTTTTGCCTCCTGCAAAACCTTCAAAATGGCATCCCGCTGTTTCGTCTGTAGAATCTGAGCCCGTCCCTTCTTATTGTGTAATGTCCTTCGCAAGCAGCACTTTTTCCTGAAGTACCGCACTCCGGTTGCCCTCAGAAAGGAGCAAGACCTGAGGCTTCCACTGTTCCGCCTCTTCCGCCTCAAAGGCTCCAAATGCCATAATCACCAGCAAATCCCCCAACTCACCCTTGTGCGCCGCCGCACCATTGAGGGCGATGCAATGCGAACCACTCGGCGCCTCGATCGCATAGGTTTCAAAACGCTCCCCGTTGCTGATATTGCCCACCAGAATTTTCTCATAGGGCCGCAAGCCCACCGCCTGCATAAAATCTGCGTCGATCGCCAAACTTCCCTCGTAGTGCAAGGCCCGATCCGTCACTTCTGCACGCAACAGCTTCGATTTGAGTAGAGTAATTTGCATAACTTAAAACATAAAATATACGACACAGTTCCCGGAAGTTGACAATTTTAAATGCACACCGGTTTCACTTTCACCAGATGCCCAAGGCCTCCAATTGCGCACTCGCCTGTTCCGCCCAGCCACGATTCGCCGCGGGGCTCGCCGGGCTGGGATGCAGAATCCGGCCCACCCGTACAGCACAACCCGCAAGCGCCTCCGCCGCCTGCTGCTCCGCAAACGCACCGACCCCAATCACCCAGTCCGGCTCCAGCGCCGCGACCACCGACCGCAAATGCGCGGCGCAAAGCGCACCCAAAGCCTCCGCCTCCGCCGCCGGCAGTTTGTCCGGGGTCCGGTTTTTTCCCGAGGCTTCCATGAAAACCAAGGGACAATAATTTGCCACGAAATGATTGGCAAAGAACGCTTCCGCCGTACCAAAACGATCCTTGAAGGCACCCCATAAACGCCGCCCGCTCACCTCGCTGCGCTGGCAGGCAAACCCTTCGATCGGGCGCTTCGGGTGCACCACCGGTGGTTGTTCAACGGGAGCTTCGACCCCCACCCAATCGCGCACCAGCGCGATCTCGCCAAAGGGCACCCCGCATTGCGCCATCCCAAACGGCCCGGGGTTCATCCCCAGGAAAATCACCTGTTTCTTTTCCCGCGCGTGCAGGCGCAGGTATTGCTCGTGCGCCGCCCAGGCATAAAGCAAGGGATTGTAAACCACCTCCGTTGGTGGCGCAAAATCCAGTGCATCCACTCCGTCGGTGAGTTCCCGCGCCGCCTGCACCATCGCATCCACCGGATCAGGCATCGCGGCTCCCCTCTTTTCGATCGCTGTGCCCCAAGTCCCGCTCCGGCGCAATCCGGTCGCGCAACAATTGTTTTAATTCCTTCATTTCCGGGAAACGACCCTCTGCCGCCCGGTCCCAAACAACCTCACCCCCCAAACGAACTGTGAAACGTCCTCCCATATCCGAGGGCCGCAAACGCACCGCCAATAGTTCCGCTTCAAAAGTCGTCAACAATTCCTGCGCCGTCCATGCCGCCCGCATCAACCAGCGGCAACCCGGGCAATATTCAATCTCCACCTCCGGTTTCATCCTTCAGCAGACTGCGCCTCCAGTTGCGCTGCGTAAAGCACAAGTTCAAACTCCGGCAACCCCGCCACGATCGCAGCAATACCACGACCCCCAATCTCCAAATCCGGTGCGATATCCAATAAGGGTTGCGCCACGAAATCCCGCTCCGCAATCCGTGGATGCGGCAAAACAAGCTGCGCGTCCTCCCGCCGCTCCGCCCCAAAAAGCAGGACATCCAAATCAATGGTGCGAGGTTTCCACGAAGCCGCCCGCTCACGGCCCAGCATCGCCTCCACCGACAGACAGGCCTCCAGCAAGGCATCCGCATCCAATGCCGTTTCAAATTCCACCACCGCATTCAAGAACGGGGCGGCCTCGCCCATGCCCACCGCCCGATTCTCATAAACCGGACTCGTCTTGAGGCAGCGCGTTTCCCCATCCTCCGTCAAATGGTGCAACGCCGCCTGCATCGTTCCCAAACGATCACCCACGTTACTCCCAAAAGCCACGAAGGCTCGCGTTAACGGCATTGCGTCACCTCCGCCGAGCAATACTCAAAAATCCCGGGGATCGGCGCGGAGGGCTTGCATACCTTGACCCCCACTTCACGCACCTTCTCGAAATCCGCGAGCACCCGTTCCGCAATGACCTCTGCCGCCCTTTCAATCAAATGATAGCGCTCCCCGGTAAAAATCCGCTCCACCAGAGCGTAGACCTCCGCATAATTGACGGTCGATTCCACCGCATCACTTTCAAAACTCATATCGGGATCCAACTCCAGAACCACGTCCACCGTGAAACGCTGCCCGAGTTTTGCCTCCTCCGGCAAGACCCCGTGGTGCGCGAAAAATTCCAAGCCCTTTAATTCAATCTTAGTTCTTTTTTTCATGGCAGCAGTAATTCAAAACATCCGCGCATTCGCGGTTTTCCCGCACATCGTGCACACGTAAAAAATCAACACCAGCCTGAATCGCCCGCGCCGTTGTGCCCAGAGTTCCACTCAGCCGCGCCTTCGGATCCTCGATCTTCAACAACCGAGCCAACATCGATTTCCGCGAGGCCCCCAGCAAGAGCGGGTAGCCCGCCGCGTGCAAGTCCTCCAGCCGCCGCATGATTTCCCAGTTCTCCTCGTAGGTTTTCCCAAACCCCAGCCCCGGGTCCAGAATGATGGATTCCGCCGCAACCCCTGCCGCCAGAACCCGCGCCACCGAGACCTCCCAAAATTCCAAAATTGACTCAATCACATCTCCCTTGCCCGCCGCCTCGGCGGGGCGATTATGCATCAAAATACAGGCTGCCTTCGCCGCACCCATCACGTCTGCCATCGCCGGATCGCCCTGCGCACCCCAAATGTCATTCACGATGTCCGCGCCTGCCGCCAGCGCGGCGGCGGCCACCCCGCTCTTGGAGGTGTCCACCGAGATCAAAGCGGAGGTCTCTCCCCGAACCCGTTCAATAAAAGGCACCACCCGCTGCAACTCCTCCGCCTCCGGGACCGGCTCAAAACCCGGGCGAGTGGATTCCCCGCCGATGTCGATGAGCTCGGCGCCCGCCGCGGTCATCGCATGAAAACGCTCCCGCGCCGCCTCCAGATTATCGTAATCCCCCCCATCCGAAAAAGAATCCGGGGTTAAATTCAAAATGCCCGCCAAATATGTCTGCTGACCCAAAGGCAAATCCCGGCGGGAGGTGTGGAATATTTTTGAAGCAGACATTAGGGAATTACAGAAGCGCTTTGTTCCGCCAAGGCAAGCCGCGCCCGCAATGAATCCACCCGCCCCTGCTCCAAACCACCGCTTTCAAAAACCGCTTCCACTGATGCCACCGGAACAATCCCCGCCACCGAATTCGTCAAAAAAACCGCCTCCGCATCCGCGAGATCTCCGGGGAGATAATCCCCTTCCCGGGTTTCCAGATTCTCCTCTGCCGCCAAACGCAGGACTTCCGCGCGAATGACGCCGGGCAAAATCCCACTCGCCAGCGCCGGAGTGTGGACCACCCCCGCCTTCAGAAAAAAGAGATTCGCAACACAGGCCTCCGCCAAATGACCGTTGGTATTCAAACGCAGGCAATCGTAGTACCCCGCAGCACGCGCCCGGCGCCACAGCGTCATCGCCTCCATGTAATTATGCGATTTGTGCCCCGCCAGCAAAGAAGCCGGATTCAGCCGCGTCTCCTTTTCCAATTGGAGGCGCACCTGCCCGGGAAGGGGGTCCGGTTCCTTGCGCCCATAAATATACAACACGCAGGCCACGCCCTGCCGCACCAAGGATAGCTTCACAATGCCCGACTCGCGCCCCTCTGCCGCCAACCATTCACGCAAGGCCGCCAGCACCGCATCCTCTTGCGGGAGGACGAAGCCCAACGCTGCTGCAGAGGTCGCCAGTCGCGCCCAGTGCGCCCGCCAAAAACACAACCCGCCCGCCCTCAACTGGATCGTTTCAAACAGACCCTCCCCGTAGGCAAAAGCGCCGTCACCGGGTTCCAGTTCAAGACTTCCTCCCGTTGCGATTTTTATGATGACTGACATAATGCTTCGATTGTTTCGTGAATGGCGCGTCCTTTGTCCATGGTTTCCTGCAACTCCGCCTGCGGGTCGGAATCCCATACAATACCTCCGCCCACTTGATAATCCAGCCAGCCATCTTTCAAATGCAAACTGCGAATTGCGATGTTCAACTCGGCTTCCCCATCAAAACCAATATAACCCATTGAACCGCAGTAAACCCCGCGCCGGGTCGGTTCCAATTCCTCAATGATTTCCATCGCACGAATCTTGGGCGCACCCGTTATCGAACCCCCGGGAAAGAGCGCCTCCACGCAATCAAAGACATCCCTGCCCTCCGCCAATCGCGCCCGCACCTGCGCGGTCTGGTGCATCACTCGCGCATAGTATTCCTGATGATACAATTGCTCCACCTGCACCGAGCCATACTCCGCGACCCGACCGAGATCATTGCGCACCAAATCCACGATCATCAACAACTCCGCACGTTCCTTCTCCGAGCCCTCCAAATCTGCCGCGAGAGCCGCATCCTCTTGACTGCCGACCCCACGCGGGCGCGTCCCCTTGATCGGTCGCGTGCGCAATTCCCGCCCCGTCTTGCGCAGAAACTGCTCCGGCGAGGTTGAGATCAACTGCCAGTCGCCACAGTCCAGATACGCTCCGTAAGGCGCGGGATTTCCCCGGCGCAGCGCACGATACAATTGCATCGGCGCCCCCTCATAACGGCAGCGCGCCCGCCGCGACAAGTTCACCTGATAAGCGTCTCCACTCGCGATGTAATCCTTGATGCGCTCCACCGACCGCATGAAATCCGCCTCCGTTCCATTCCATTCCCAAGGCTCGCGGATCGGCGGCTTCCATGCCGGCTCGGGTCTCGCCGCTCGCAGGGTCGCCTCCAGTTCGCGCAAGACCGACTCCTCCGGAGCCCGAATCCCCAGCGCGATTAAATACAGCTTACCGGTTTGATGCTCCAGGGCCGCAATCCCGTCATAGAGCCCGAAGCAAAGATCCGGAATGGCGCGGTCATCCACCGCCTGCTCCGGGATGCGTTCCAGCCGGCGCCCGTAGTCATACGCCAAATAACCCACCGCACCTCCGGTAAAGGGGATCTCGCCACTCGACTGGCGCGCATAGGGCTGCATCGCCGCCCGCAACGCTCCCAAATCCGCATCCCCCGTTACCAATTCAAAGGGATTCGCACCAAAAAAACTCCATTTTCCCAAGCCGTCATTCGATTGCGCACTGTCCAAAGCAAAGGGACGCTCCTCCCCTGCGAGCCGCAGCAACAGATCTTCCGCAGTCCACCGACCTTCCAATAACCGTATTTGCATGATTAATGTCGGTTGACGCGCGCCAGAAGATAGAGGCCCAGGGACTGAAAAATGAGATTGGGCAACCAGATCAGGAGATCCGGGCGCAACCAGACCTGCCCCGCCAACCAACTGACCGCAATCATGAGGGCGTAAAAGACCAGCGCCACCACCAGTGCGAGCGCCAGGTTGGAATAGCTTTCATGTCGCCCAACGCGAATGGCGAGCGGCACCCCAAAAATCGCGAGCGAGAAAATCGAAAATGCATAGGCGCAATTTTGCTGAATGTAGAATTGCACCTGTAAGCGTTCTTTGGAAAGCCCCGTGCCCGCCGCAACTTCCTCCGCTTTCAACCTTTCCCGGTGCGCCATTTGTTGCGCGAAGGTCATATTCTTAAGCTTGGTGGGACGCGCCGCGCGGGCTTCAAAAACCGAGTCGAGGGACCATTCAAAAGAAAGCTCTCCAAAATCCAACATGTTGAATTCCGCCTCTCCGGAACCCCCATCGTCTGCGGTTTTTCGTTGCTCGGTCGTTCCATCCAGCAAAGTCAGAATTAGCGCATTGTCCGCCTTGCGGTATTCGACCTGCCCTTCACGACCCCGTATAAAAAGCTCTACCTGCTTGGAATCATCCAGTTTCCAAAACCAAACATCG
The DNA here is from genome assembly GCA_042096455.1 of Opitutia bacterium. GTDB lineage: Bacteria > Verrucomicrobiota > Verrucomicrobiia > Opitutales > Coraliomargaritaceae > UBA7445. The sequence continues at coordinate 2,344 of JBELLU010000021.1, read as the reverse complement.
CCCAAGCGGGAACCCTCCCGCTCACCGGCATAAATTACCGCACCGGGAAATTCATTAATGAAGCGGCGCGCTTCAATAAAACCAAGCGGGTTTTCTGTGACTGCCGAGGCAATCAGGTTTTTGTAGGCAGTCCGCGACTGCGGCGCGTAGTGTAAATTGACGATTAAGCCTGCCACCACTCCCAGCGAGGAAAGAAAAAAGACCGGACTCGCCAGTTGCGTCATGCCGAGCCCTGCCGACTTCATGGCGGTGATCTCATGCTGTGCCGATAATCGCCCCATCGCCATCAAGGTTCCCGTCAGCATCCCCAGGGGCAAGGCATAAGCCGTCACATAGGGAATCAACAATGCCAACAATTTGAAAAATAAGACCGCATCCAACTTCCCCGCAAATATCAGCCCAAAGATATCCCCCATCGCATTACCCAGCAGCAGGACAAAGACAAATAATCCCATTGCCAAGGCGGTAGCAGTCGAGATTTCCCGAAGAAGATGACGGTATAGCAGTGAAAACATGAAACGCTGCTCAAAATAGGGCTAAGAAGGGGCGCAGCACAAGCCACAAGCACGATTAGGGCATAAGCTAATATTTTATAAATTTTAGTTTACTTTATTAAACTATTTAGTATATTTTTAAGTTATGAGTAAGTTATTTCTTCCATTTGTAATTATCACCGCCGGCATATTATTACTGGTTTCCGGCTGCGTCATCGCAACAGACAGCTCCGCAGAGAGAGAAGAAGGCTGGATGGAAATGAAGCCGCTCGAGAGCAATGACAGCGGTCTTATTGATCCGGACGATTATAAATAACACGTCCCCTCGGTGATCTGATCGCTTCAGAGACATCCCTATTGGATGTCTCTTTAAATTTTATATTTCCCGCTTCACAGCTGCTCGCATCTTCGCCAGTGTGGGCACATGAACGAACGAGAAGAGGAAGTACTCAGCATTTTCCGCGAAAGCGGCGCACTCCTGGAAGGACATTTTGTCCTGCGCTCCGGCCTACACAGCGCCCATTTCTTTCAATGCGCTCAGGTCTGTCAATACATCGACCAAGTCACCCGCCTCGCTGAGATGCTGGTTGCAGACCTCAAGGGCTATGGCGCGACCACCGTGGTTGGCCCGGCCATGGGAGGACTCGTCATCGGGCAGGAAGTGGCACGTTTACTCGGAACCCGTTTCCTATTCCTAGAGAAAGTGGATGATAAACTCGAACTGAGGCGCAATTTCAAATTCGAACCGGGCGAAAAGGTCTTAATCGTGGAGGACGTCATCACGCGCGGCGGTCGGGTCGTTGAAGCCTTGGCGCAATGCCGGGCGCACGGCGCGGATCCCGTTGCGGTCGGCGTGATTGTCGATCGCAGCGCCGGCGCAACCACCTTTGACGTCCCGCATCACAGCCTCGCGCAGCTCAGCTTCCCCACCTACCCCGCCGATGCGCTACCGCCGGAGCTGCAAGGGACTCCCGCGACTAAACCGGGCAGCTGATGATGGCTTCTCTCAAAATATTGCGTGTAACCGGTTTTCTGGAAGGACTGTCCTTCCTGCTTTTGCTGGGCTACGCCATGCCGTTGAAATACCTCTGGGGCGACCCTGCGGCGGTGCAACAAATCGGGATGGCGCATGGGGTGCTGTGGATGCTCTATGTCGGCTTGGCGGCCTTCCTCCAATGGAAGGGCTACTGGAACTACCGTACCACCGCCCTCCTCCTGCTCGCCAGTCTCCTCCCCGCCGGTCCTTTTGTTGCAGACCTCAAATTACTGCGGGATCTCAAGGTCTGAATCCAGAATCAGTTTCCAAGTTTGCCGATTCCCATTTGACGCCGTGGTTCAAATCTATTTTATAAGAAAAAATTTCAAAAGGCCATGCGCAAGTTACTCGGGAAAATTCATCGCTCCGAAAGCCATCGCGCCACCTTCGCGCGATTCGCCACCGTAGGGGTCAGTATCTCCGTCATTGACGCGCTTGTTTTGTATGCCCTCCTGGGGCTTGGGGTGAACCCCTATCTGGGACGCGCGGTTTCTCTCGCCGCCGCCATGGCAGCAGGCTATGTCCTGAATCGGTATTTCACCTTTCACCACCTCGAAACCGGACGCGCCCTGTGGCACTCCCTTCTTCGGCATTACAGCGTCCATGCCGTGGGCGCAGGCATCAATATCTCGGTCTACTCGCTCGTACTGCAGGTCGGGCTCGAAATGGGCGGAGAGATTGCCGCCTCCGCAACCCTTCCCCTCCTCGGGGTATGGATTGGCGGCATGGCAGGACTCGGCTTCAACTACATCCTCTCCAAGAAGCTGGTCTTCGATAACTGAATGCTCCTGCTTTGCCTCCAGAGCTTGGCGCG
>JBELLU010000020.1:0-30515 GCA_042096455.1 Opitutia bacterium | reverse complement strand
CTTCATAATACTCACCAATCTTGACTCCTTGGCCTGCCATGAGCAAGCGTAGCGCGTCGAATGGCGGAGAAGGAGGGATTTGAACCCCCGGTACCGTTTCCGGCACAACTGATTTCGAGTCAGTCCCATTCGGCCACTCTGGCACTTCTCCTTGAATTTCAAAAATGCTGTGCGGGATGGACGCGCTGGCAAGCCCGGACTGAGGATCTAATTTTTGGAATTTTTGGCGGTGCGGGCGCTTTTGATCTCTTTTTCGCCTCGGATGATGCGGTGCTTACCCTTGTAGAAGCTGACGTAATCCTTGAGTTGTTGCTGAGCCTGATTGCTAAAGGCTTCGTCTTCGGCAAGGAAGAGGACGACGTTGATAGAGGGCACGGGCTTGTCAAATTGTTGGTAGAGTTGCTCGTTGAGTTGGGTTACGTATTTCCTGATATCGCGCGGTTTAATCAAGGGATGGGGCCGGTGTCCGGGATGTCTGGTTTTCCAATTGAGCCCTAATTCATTGGCATTACTGTAAACTCCATGGCGTTGTTCAAGCACGCGGGGTGGCTGCCCCTTCTTCTTGCGCTCGGTATTGATGCGATTTAATTCGTTGATGATGCGTTGCTGCATGACCGGAACTTCTTTTTGATGCTCGGCAAGTTGCTCCTTGTATTCACGGCTGTTGATTTTCTTCTGCCAGTCTTTTTCCTCTTTTTCGTTTAAGTCGCGGCGCACGGCTTCAAATCCCTGATGGTAGCCGGTAATGAAGAAGATCGTATCAATGTTCTGTTCCAGGGCATGTTGGGTGATGAAAATAGTTTCGTTACCACGATGTCCAAGGCGCAGGGCCGGATAAACCGATGATTCGGTGAGGGCGCTTAGAGTGGGGCGCTTTGCTCCGCGGACGCCTTCGAGTCCCGGTTTGTCGGCATTCGAGTTAATGGGGGCAACCCATTTGACGAGTTGGGCGTGGGATTCGGAGCCGGCGGTAACAAGGTTGGGTTTGAAAAGGAGGGTCTTGCTACGATCTTGCAGCATGACGTTGTAAAGGGTGCCGGCGTTGAGATTGCCAACCATATCAGTGATCTCGTCCTTGATAACACGGTAACTGTTGAGGCCGCCTTTTTTGTCGGTCACCATTTGCCGGTTGGTGTCGATCACAAAGAGGATGCGCTCGGCTTTGGCTTTGATGCCGAAAACATTGACCTGTGAGGTTCCAAATTCGAGCTGACCGCGCCCGGAGCCAATGATGTTGGAAGCGCCACCAAAACTACCTACATCTCCGGTGCGGATGGAGAATGAATCACCCATAGAGGGGAGATCGACCGCGATACTTGCCACTGCGATACTGCCTACCTGACGGGTTTTAAAATCATTACTACCCTTGAGGGCGGTACGAGGCGATGGCTTTATTTCAACTTTAACATCGGGCGGCGGTTCTTCCTCCGTGACTTCAGGCGGTTCCTCAAAGTGAGCTTCGTCGGGGATGATGTAACTCACCACTTTTATGCCGCCTAAGACAAGACCGATGAGCAGGTGAACGACTGCGCTGACGATTAAGACATTAAAGAGCAAGGAATTTACCTTGCGGGGTTGATTCACAGATATCATTTATATACAAGATATAAACGATATAAAATTGGATTAAAACATAAAAAAGTAAAATTCAGACACCGGTAAAAACCGTAGCTTTGTTGTGATCGCTTAATTCGTACTATTTTTGGCGGTGCGGGCGCTTTTGATCTCTTTTTCGCCTCGGATGATGCGGTGCTTACCCTTGTAGAAGCTGACGTAATCCTTGAGTTGTTGCTGAGCCTGATTGCTAAAGGCTTCGTCTTCGGCAAGGAAGAGGACGACGTTGATAGAGGGCACGGGCTTGTCAAATTGTTGGTAGAGTTGCTCGTTGAGTTGGGTTACGTATTTCCTGATATCGCGCGGTTTAATCAAGGGATGGGGCCGGTGTCCGGGATGTCTGGTTTTCCAATTGAGCCCTAATTCATTGGCATTACTGTAAACTCCATGGCGTTGTTCAAGCACGCGGGGTGGCTGCCCCTTCTTCTTGCGCTCGGTATTGATGCGATTTAATTCGTTGATGATGCGTTGCTGCATGACCGGAACTTCTTTTTGATGCTCGGCAAGTTGCTCCTTGTATTCACGGCTGTTGATTTTCTTCTGCCAGTCTTTTTCCTCTTTTTCGTTTAAGTCGCGGCGCACGGCTTCAAATCCCTGATGGTAGCCGGTAATGAAGAAGATCGTATCAATGTTCTGTTCCAGGGCATGTTGGGTGATGAAAATAGTTTCGTTACCACGATGTCCAAGGCGCAGGGCCGGATAAACCGATGATTCGGTGAGGGCGCTTAGAGTGGGGCGCTTTGCTCCGCGGACGCCTTCGAGTCCCGGTTTGTCGGCATTCGAGTTAATGGGGGCAACCCATTTGACGAGTTGGGCGTGGGATTCGGAGCCGGCGGTAACAAGGTTGGGTTTGAAAAGGAGGGTCTTGCTACGATCTTGCAGCATGACGTTGTAAAGGGTGCCGGCGTTGAGATTGCCAACCATATCAGTGATCTCGTCCTTGATAACACGGTAACTGTTGAGGCCGCCTTTTTTGTCGGTCACCATTTGCCGGTTGGTGTCGATCACAAAGAGGATGCGCTCGGCTTTGGCTTTGATGCCGAAAACATTGACCTGTGAGGTTCCAAATTCGAGCTGACCGCGCCCGGAGCCAATGATGTTGGAAGCGCCACCAAAGCCACCAATACCAGCGTTGATAGTGAAGGCGTCGCCGCTAGAGGGTAGGTCAACCGCAATATCGGCAACCGCAATGTTACCGATTTTTTTGGTGCGCAGGTTGCTCATCGGCTGGATTTCAGGCTTGGGTTTGATTTCGATTTTGACCTCGGGCGGCGGTTCTTCCTCCGTGACTTCAGCCGGTTCCTCAAATTGTGCGTCGTCGGGGATAATGTATTTAACAACGGTGATGCCCCCGAGGACGAAGAGTGCGATGGCATGAAGGGCTGCGCTGAACACCAATACATTCAATAGCATGGGGTTCATCTTGCGACGTTGTTGCTGTGTAATCATAGTAGTGAAGCGAGTAATCTGAACGCATCGGGTAAATGCGTTATCTAGCAAAGGAAAGGGTTAGGGCTTTAAAACTACTGACCGTAGGCGGCAAAAGAGACTTTTTTAACCTTGGCCTTGGCGCAGGCATTGAGGACATCAATGGCACGCTGGTGCGGGGAATCGGGGTCGGCTTGGATTTTTACGACGGTATCGATGCCGGCACGGTCAGAAGATTGTTTGAGTCGGGTAAGGGTGCGGGTAAAACGCGGCATTTCACGATCATCAACTCCGTCCATGGGTGCACCATTTAGAAGGATCAGCCCGTTGGGGTAAACATCGACGATATGCTCGCTGGGGAGTTCAAGGTTTTCGGCAGGCGGGGTGCTGCTGGGGAGACGAATGCCAATATCTGCTTCCTGGGTGAGGGGCAGAAACATGAAATAAATGAGGAGAAGGAAGACCACGTCGATCATAGGCGTGATGTCGACCTTGTCTTCGGACTGCAGGATGGGATTTACTTTGCTCATGGTTAATCCTGCGAGGAGGCAAAGATGAGGTCGAAGATGCCTGCTTGGGCGCAGGCGTCCATGACGCGGTTAACGTAACGATGTGTGGTTGTGGTATCGGCGCGAAGGTAGAGTTTAACGGTTGGGAGTTCTTCGCGGGTTTTAATAAGGGCTTGGGTCAGGGCCTCATAGGTTATGGGGGCGGCGCCGTAAAATACCTCACCCTCGGCATTGACGGAGATATACTGGCGTTCACCAGGATCCTCGGGGATGGTCGCTTCTTCGGCGGTGGGCAATTCGAGTTTAACCAATTCCGCGCTGATGAAACTCATCAGGGTCATGAAGAATGCGATGAGGAGGAAGACCACGTCGATCATGGGAGTGAGTTCAAACTCCGGATCGGCATCATCTGGGGCCCATAATTTCATGCAAATATTGGCAGAGGTGACGGCTTAGCGGCTCTTGGCGGCTTTAGTGAGGGTGAACTCGATGTCACCGACCACGCGTGCGGTGCGGGAAGTGATTTTGCCGTATTTATTCTTAAAGTAGAAAAAGAAGAACATGGCGGGGATGCCGACAATCATACCGGTTGCGGTGGTAATAAGGGCCTCGGAGATATTACCGGCGAGGGCCTGCGCGCTGCCGGCACCTTCGGCTTCGATAACATTGAAGGCTTTGACCATACCGGAAACGGTTCCGAGCAGACCGACCATCGGAGAGAGGGAACCGACCACGGAAAGATAGTTGATAAAGACAAAGGGACCGGCGAGTTCCTCGGAAGAGGCTTCTTCGATCGCCTCCTTGATGGGCTCGGAGTTGTAGTTGTTGAGGTCGACGCGATTGAGACCGGCGGCGATGATATTGGTGGCGGGGGCGGGGTTTTCTTCGCAAATGGAGCGGGCTTTATCGATGTCGAGGGCTTCGACGGCCTGATCGATTTGGAGGACGGCATCGGGATTTAGGATGACGCCTGAACGCACCGCCATGTAGTTGTATCCGATGAGGGCGAGCCCGGCAATGGAGAAGAAGGTTAGGGGGTACATGGCCCAGCCGCCGGCTTTGAACTGGTCGATGAGAGTCTTGCTGTTGGTTTCCGCTTCATCTTCTTCGATGCTGGCTTCCACAACTTCGGCGGAATCTTCCTGTGCGTAGCTACCCTGTGGGGTAAGCCAGAGACTAGCAGAGACCAGGCAGGCGAGGCCGAAGAAGGAGTAAAGATATGAGAGTTTGGATGATTTCATGGTTTGTTTATATTAAAATGAGATGAGCGGTGAAGGAAAGGGGATTATAGATTTTGTTGAGGTTTTGGAAGGGCATCAAGGGCCTTGTTGGTACGATTAGCCCAAGGTGAATCGGGATAAAGGGCAACAATTTCAAGCCAAACATTTTTGGCAGCGATGGGATCTTCGGCACGCATATAGCAATCACCAATGAGGTAGAGCATTTCGGGAACCCATGAGTAGGAGGTTTGAGCGCGGACGAATCCACGGGTGAGGGTATCAAGGGCTTCGCCGTATTGCTCGAGTCGGTGCAGCCGTGAACCGTAGAGAAGTTTATAAAGAGAGAAGAGGGTATCGCTTGGTTCGGGTTCTTCGATACCATCGATCAAAGTGGTGGCTTCATCCAGCTTGTTGGCCAAGACCAAGCTGTAGGCGAGCCAGAGATCGATGTTTTTCTTAACGGAAGGGTCGACTACAAGTTGAATGGCGCGATAGAGGGGCACCACGGCATCGTAATAACCTGCGGCGCGGAGGGAATCGGCAGCATCAATTAGAGGGCTGATATTTACTGAATAAACACCGTTTACGGGGAGTATTTGAGCGACGCGAGCGAGGCCTTTAAAATCCTCCTTTTCTTGGTAGGCGCGCAGGAGGGCTTGGGCGTTTTCAGAGTATTTGGGATCGACCTTGTTTAGCTTAATGCGGCTCAGGAGATCCTCCGCTTCGGCAAGTTCACCGGCGTTGATAAGGGATTCAATGAGGAGGCGAACGGGTTGGTGCAGCTGGATGAAGCTTTCGGGGACGCGGTGGAATTTTACGAGGGGATAAACCTGAGGGCGGAGCATCTTGGCAGCGCCAAGGTGGTTGCCGCTTTCGATGAGTTGATAGGCTTGGGAAAGGGATTTGATTCTGAAATTCAGCGTTTTAACCATGCTTTCGCTGACGGGTTGCGAAACCTCGGCGATGCTGGAGCTTCCGTCTGGATTGCTCAATTTCAGCTCGGCAACGAGCATGTTGTCGCGGTAGGCGACGAATTTGAGCATTTGCCTGTTGCCAGAGTTGTTTTGCTCAATGAAGACCGGTTTTTTTCCAAATTCATCCCAGTATGGATTGTCGCCCCATAGGGCGAGGGGAAGTAAGAGGGCAATCAGGAGCATGCCAACGATGCCTCGCGATGACTGCGATGTGCGTGGTGCTGATGTGAGTGTGCGTGACATATTGAAAATTTAGATCGAGTCGTGTTTTTCCTGAAGGCTGGCGTAAAGCTCGCTGGGAATGTTGTCCTTTAGTTCGGTCAAGGCCTCGCTCAAGGTCAGCTTGGCGCCTTGCGGATCGTTGAGACGAAGCAAAGCCTCCGCATCCGCAAGGTAGGCCTGAGCGGCGACTTCCGGGAAATTGGAATAGCCCAGGAAGGTGCGTTCGAAGAAACCGTGGGCTTGTTCATGTGCTTCCTCCGCCATGTAGGCAGCACCAATTTGCAAGAGGGCGCGGGCATGGGCAACGCCGCGCCAGTCGGGCACGCGCAATATATATTGGTATTTTTCGCGGGCTTCGTCGCCTTTGCCAAGCTGACTCAGCAGTTCGCCCTGACGCAGGATGACCGCCGGTATTTGCGGGGATCCGGGGAAGTTTTCTTCAATGGTTTGAAGATGAACAAGGGCAGCTTCGAGGTCGTTTGCATCGGCGCGGACTTCCGCGAGGCGTAGGTGCGCCACGATCGAGGCATCATCGATGGGGTAAGTTTCGAGCAGGTGATTCCAGGTGGTCTCCGCGAAGCTCAAATCTTTTTGACGGCTGTAATCGGCAACATAGAGCATGAGACGCGGCGTGAGTGGTTGGATAAATTTTGAGTCGTATGGATTGTTTGGAGCAAGCTCCTCACCCCGACGGTAGAGGCCCATCAACATACGGGATTCGGCAATGCGGTCATCTTTTTCCCGGAAACGGGTGAGCAATTCGCGGTAGAGATCTTCAGGTGTTTGCTCCGGGTAGCCTGCGAGCTCAGAACGGTAGTCGGGCACCATCGTTTGCATGGGACTGAAGTCGTCCATGAGTGCGACCGTAAAATTTGGGTGGTTGCGCAGTCGGTTGTAAAGGGTGGGGTCAATTTCCTCGTCGTAGTAAAAGACTTCAAAGAGGGCGCCGCGATCGGTGAGCATGCGCTCGCGGTAACTGATGTCGTCACGCATTTGGTCGAGGAATGCCACGGTGCGGGTGAGACGTTTTTGGTTGGAGTAATATTTCTCGGCGTAGTCTTCGACCAGTGCGTCAACCCCTTGATTAGATGCGGCACCCGCAAAACGTTCGATGCTCTCGCGATAAAGCGCGAGCATGGCGTTGGGTTGATTGAGGTATTCATAGGCGCGACCGATTTGCAGGTAGGCGTCAGTCAAGCGACCCGTTTCCCCGAATCGTTCCGCGTAGAGTTTGTAATGCTCGAGCATGCCGGCATAGTCGGCTTTGGCTTCAAGGATGTCGCCGATTCGGAAGGCGACGGTGTCATGCATTTGCTGCGACTCGGTTGCGGCATCGGCTTTTTTAAAGTAAGCGAGCGCGGCTTCGAGGTCACCGGCGATATTTTCGATTTCACCGAGAAAGTAGTAGGCCTGATCAATGGATTGGCTGGTTGTGTATCGCTCCGTAAAGGCAAGTAGGGTGTCACGGGCATCGGTGTAGGCCTCCACATAGAATTGGCAGATGCCTTTGCGGAGGGTGGCATCCTCGGCATAGAGACTGGTGGGGTATTGCACCAGAAGCGCCGAGAAATTCTCGAGGGCGGATTGAAAATCAGACAACTGAAGATGGGCGAGTCCGGGCCAGAAGAAGAGGCCGTCGGCAAAGACGGGGTTGGAGTGCATCTCGCGCCATTCTTGGCATTGCTGAATGAGCTCCTGCAGGAGTTCCTGCTCGATCATGTAAGCGCTCCAGAGGGAGAGGAAGTTGGAGCTAAAGGGATCTTGAGGTTTGCGGTTGAGGTAGTCGACCACCACTGCGACCCATTCTTCGTTCTCCTCCAATATTCGGAGTTTATCAACGAGTCCGGCAGTGACATCGGAATAGAAGTCACCATTGGGGTATTGACTGCGATAGGAGCGCCCAAGTTCTAGGATAACGGCATCCTTGTTGACTTTGCGGGCTCCTGAGAAAGCGGCGTAATGGTAAAATTCGCTCTGTTTGTCTCCGGGGTTTTCCTTGAGGAGGTCATGAAACATCCAGAAGGATTCGTAGGGACGGCTGGTTTTGGAGAAATTGCGGGCGCGACGAACGAGCAGTTCGTTGCGAAGGGTGGGGAGTTTGCGCAATTCGGTAAGGGTTGTTTCAAGGACTTTGATTTCCTGCTTTAATTCGCTGATACGATCATTGCCACGCTTCAGAGCCTCATAGGTTTCGATGCGTCTCGTTTTTTCGGCAACTTTTTGTTCGTGAAACTCAATCATCAAGTCGGTCGTTTTGATGAGGTTGAGCAGGATGGAGGCATCGGAGAGTCGGGCCTCGTCGTTCATCTTGTCGCTGGCCTTCAGGAGGGCAACGTTGAGGCGGGGTTGATAGCGTGCATCAAATTCCTTCGCGAGGTAGGGCAGCAACTGCATGGCGTCATCCAGTTGCTTTTTTTCTAAAGAGGCCTCAAAACTTGCCGCGGCTGCCAGCCCCTGATCAGCCGTTGAACGAGCGGATTCCAGCATTCGTTTGAAGTAGGGCTTTCCTTCGCTCAAACGGTTTTTATAGTAAAGTGTTTGGCAAAGATCCTTCAGGACTTTGTTTTCCTCGGAAAAGCTTAGGTTTAGGTTTGTCTTGGTGCCTGCAAGCAGGTCCATCATGAGTTGTATGGCTTCATCGGTGCGCTTTAGGACACGGAAAATATCGATGCGCTTGAGTGTTGCGGCTTTTAAATGCCTTGAATCGGGGTAGTCGTTTGCAAGGCGGTCAAACCAAGAGAGGGCATCACTTAGATCCCTTTGTGAGCCGCTCACGGTATAATTGTAGATATATGCCGAGCCAATCAGGAAGATGGGGTAGTCAATTTCGATTTCAGAATCGGGCGCATCTTCCACGCGCTTGACCAATTCCTGCAAAACGGGGAGTGCCGCGCCAAGATTCCCGCTATCCACTAAAAAAGACGCCTTTGCCTTGATTTCCGAAAAGGCCATTTGGCTGTAATCCTGCGAGTGGAGGCTCTGTAAAGAGATCGCAAAGATACTTGTTAGGCTGAGGTAAAATCGCAGTGAATGGTAGGTCATGGTTTGCTTAGAAAGGGTAGCAAAACATAAAGACTGAAGTTTCAAACAATCCTGTAAAGGTTATTTGGTATGTCCGGCGCGACTAATTTCGTCAAATGTGCCATAATAATCAGGCATTGAAGCCAAATTCAGCTGGATAGGGCTTCCACTGCTTTTTCCCATGTCGTCGTTTTTTCAGCGAGTAGCTCTGCGATTTCAGCGGCACGGCGATTGATTTTGACCGCGACCCCAGCGTCCTCGTAGGTCTTGGGGTTTTCCAACTGTTGGGAAATCTCTGCCTGCTCTGCTTCGAGGTCGAGGATCTCCGCCTCGAGCGCGGCGGCGGTTTGTTCCTGTTTGCGGCGTGCGCGGCTCGCGGCCTGCCGCGCTTCGGCTTCCATGCGCCGGCGTTCCTTCGCACTTACCTTTGAGGGGTTCGCATTGTTTTGCGCTTCGGGGGGACGGGCATTTCCAAGTCCCGCGACAAGCCCGCGGCGTTCCGATGCAAGTCCGGATTTCTGGAGGTAATAATCATAACCGCCGGCGTAGGGGGTAAGCACGCCCGCGCTGATATGGAGGGTGCGGTCCGCGATGGCGCGAATAAAATGGACGTCGTGACTGACAAAGCAGACGGTACCGGAATAATCGCGCAAGGCTTGGATGAGGGCGTCGATACTGGCGAGGTCGAGGTGGGTGGTGGGCTCGTCGAGCAGGAGGAAATTGGGCGGGGCGAGGAGAAGTTTAACGAGGGCGAGCCGGCTTTTTTCGCCGCCGCTCAGCACTTTGACCTTTTTGTGAACATCGTCGCCGCGAAAGAGGAAGGCGCCGAGGAGGTTGCGAACTTCCTGATCGCTTAGGGGGCTGTTCATGCGTTCGCGCGCCTCGTCGAATACGCTGCGGTTGAGGTCGAGGATTTCAACCCGTTGTTGAGAGAAGTAACCGATCGAGACGTTGTGGCCCGGTTCGCATTGCCCCGCCTGAATGGGAACGAGGCCGGCAAGGATTTTAAGGAGGGTGGATTTGCCGGCACCATTGGGCCCAACGAGGACGATGCGTTCACCTTTTTCGATGCGGAGGTCGAGGCTGGGGTAGACCAGGTGATCACCGTAGGCTTGGCGCACTTTTTCGAGGGTGGCGATCCTTTGACCGCTGCGGGGTGGCTGGGGGAATTTAAAATGAATGCCGCGTTCCTCGGATTCGGGTGCTTCGAGGCGTTCCATTTTTTCCAGTTGCTTGAGGCGGGACTGGGCCTGCGAGGCTTTGGTGGCCTTGGCGCGGAAGCGAGCGACAAAGGCTTCGAGGTGGGCGATTTCGCGCTGTTGGTTGGCGTAGGCGGCGGCGTATTGTGCCTCGCGGTCGGCCTTTTCGCGGAGGTAGTCGTCGAAATTACCCCGGTAGCGGTGGAGTTGTTTATGCCGGATTTCAATAATGCTATTGCAGATGGCATTGAGGAAGGCGCGGTCGTGAGAAATAGTGAGGATCGCGCCGCGATAATTTTTCAATTGATCCTGAAACCAGCCGAGGGTTTCGAGGTCGAGGTGATTGGTGGGCTCATCGAGCATGAGGAGGTCGGGCTGCATGACGAGGAGGCGGGCAAGGTGCGCCCGCATGATCCAGCCGCCGCTGAGGGTGCGGGCCGGTTTTTCGAAGTCGCTCTCGCGAAAGGCGAGCCCCGCGAGAATACTTTTGGCGCGTGCTTCGAGGTTATGCCCTTCCAGTTCGACGAATTGCTCGGTGGCGTGGAGTCGTTCCGGGGCCTCCGGATCCGGGTGGGTGCGCAGGGTGGTATAAATGGCGGCGAGTTCCGGGCTTATGGCGGCGGCGAGTTCAAGGACGGTTTCCTCACCGGCGGGGGCGCTCTCCTGCGGAAGATAACCGATTCGGATGCCACGTTCGAATTCAACGCTCCCGCTCTCCGATTCCATTTGCTGTAGGATAATGGAAAAGAGAGTCGTTTTCCCCGCGCCGTTCGGGCCGACGAGGCCGAGGCGCTCACCGCTATTCATGCGGAGTGAGAGCTCTTTAAAGAGGAGCTTGGGACCGAAGCCTTTGCTGACTTTGTTAATTGTGAGCATTGTATTAAAGATACATACGGAGACTTGCTAGACGGGCAAGCGGCGTATTCTTTACTCTTAGATGACGAGAAAAGGAATGAGGCAATCTTATCTATTGAGCATTTTGTATCAACCCGGTCGCACGATCCGGGAGCTACAGTCGTGCGGTTCCGGTCACGGGACTGCGCTGCTGGTGGCGGGGGTCTTTGGTTTTCTTACCGGGATGCGCTTTTATGTTGGGTCGGCTGACAATTCGCCCGGGTGGATATTGGCGGGGGTAATCTGCGGAATCGGTTTATTGTATGTGATGGCGCAACTGGTGCGGAATTTTTCGCGTTGGTTTGGCGGTCGGGCGGAATGCCGGATTGTTCGGGTGGGCCTGGGCTTGGCGCTCTTACCGTGGACGGTTTTGTCGGGCCTCTTGCTCTACCTGGTGATGACGGGGATGGAAGCGGAACGCCTACAGGCTTTTAGTCTTCTTATGATGGCGGTTTTCATTTATGGATTTGTCATTCTGCTGCTAACGATGCGGTCGGCATTGGAGGTGTCGCCGCTGCGAACCTTTGCTTCGCTTATGCTTGCGGGACTGGTGGCCTTCTTTTCAATTACGTTCATCCTTCGCTTCTTTGTCGCGGCCTGATCGATGCGCCCACCAAGCCCATGCTACAATACCTGAAAATCTCGAACCTCGCTTTGCTGGACTCCGTCACTCTTGAATTTGACGCGGGTTTTAGCGCGGTGACGGGGGAGACCGGCGCGGGTAAGAGTGTGCTGCTGGGGGCATTGGGTTTGCTCTCCGGGGGACGGGCGGACAAGGGAAAGATTCGACAAGGAACGGAACAGTTGGAGGTGGAGGCTGCTTTGTATTTCGAGGATGCGGCATTGATGAATGCGCGTTTGATGGAACTGGAGTTGCCGCCCTGCGAAGAGGGTGTGCTGGTTCTGCGCCGCACGATTCACCGCAGCAAGATGCCGAAGGTTCAAATCAATGGTTCGCTTGCAACGCTATCGCAACTTCAGGCACTGGGTGAAACATGGATTGATTTTCATGGCCCGGGCGAACCGCAGAAATTATTTAAGGAACGGCACCAACTGCGCATGCTAGATGCCTATGCGGGTCAAAATGCCGAGCTCGTCGAATACGAAAGTCACTATCGCTCCTGGCGATCCGCTTTGAAAGAAATCGAGACCCTTGAATCGAGCGAGCGCCTCGATGCGGAGGCCGTCGATTTTGTGCGTCAACAAATTGCGCAAATGGACGCGGTCGATTTGAGCGCGGAATCGATCGAGGCGCTCGAACGGGATTTCAACCGGATGTCACAGGCGCAGGAGTTACTTCAGTTGGCGCAGCAATGTGAGGGAGCGGTTAATAGTGAGGAGGGGTTAACGGATCGCCTGAGCGCCTTTGTGAGTCAGACGCATCAATTGGCAGAGCTCGATCCGGAATCGGGATCCTTGTCGGAGCGAGCGAATAGCCTGTTGTTGGAATTGCAGGATTTGGGCGAGGAGATAGGGCGCATGGCGGGCGATTTTGATTTTGATGCGGAAGCGATTGAATTTGTGAATGAACGGATGCAGCACTGGCAGGAATTGCGGCGGAAGCACGGCGGGACGGTTGAACTGGTACTGGCGAAGCGGGATGAACTGGCGAGCAAGCTGGCTTTGCAGGATGATTTGGAGGGGGTTTTGGGCGAGCGACGTGCCGCAGCTGATGCAATGGAAGCGGATTTGCGCAAACGGGCGAAGGCTTTGAGAAAAGCGCGGACCGCCTCGGCGGAGGTCTTGGGCAAGAAAGCGGGTGCGTTACTGGAAGCACTGGGTTTCAAGAAAGCGCAGCTTGCGATTGAAATTGTACCGCTGGAATCCCTGTCGGAATACGGAGATTGTACCTGCCGTTTTGTCTTTGCAGCGAACGCCGGGCAGGCGATGCAGCCACTTAACAAGATTGCCTCCAGCGGGGAGACCGCGCGCGTCATGTTGGCATTGAAGACCGTGCTGGCAGAGGCGGATGCGACCCCGCTCCTGGTCTTTGATGAGGTCGATGCCAATGTGGGCGGGGAAGTGGGTCGTGCGGTCGGCGCTGAGCTGGCGCGGCTTGGCAAAAAGCACCAGGTCTTTTGTGTGACGCATTTGCCGCAGGTTGCCGCACTTGCCCAGCAACATTTTCTGGTCACCAAGACGCAGGATGCCGATTCAACAACGGTCGAGATTGGCCCGGTTCATGACTCAGAATCAGGCCGGATCGATGAGTTGGCGCGCATGTTGGGTGACCGCAACTCGGAGTCGGCGCGGGCGCACGCGACCGAATTGTTGGGGGCTTGATCCTTAGTTTTGCTCAGCGGGCATTCCGCGCTCCACCAGTTCACTGGCGAGGGCGTTCATGCGAAGCATGGAGCTGTTGTATTTCAGGAAGTTGCTGGCTTGTTGCAGGGTGGCGTCGTCCGATGGGATTTCAGGGACGGCGCGTTTTGCGACATAGACGATCATACCCGAAGCTCCGGTTTGCAGCATGGGTGAGACTTCGCCGGCTTTCAGTTCCATTGCGGATTGAAGCGCGGAGCGGTTGAGGTTTTGCGGGGCTTCAGAAATCTTGAAACTTTCGAAGTCCTCGACTTTGAGTTCAAGTTTAGCGGCGGCATCCGCAAAGCTCGCTCCCTCTGCGAGTTGAGCTTCAATCTCCTTTTTGAGTTCAACTCCTTTTTCGTAGAAGAGGCGGCGTTTTTCCTCTGCGGCGTAATCCGTTTTTACGCGCTCGGCGACCGCCTCGAATGGAGGCAGTTCCACCGGCAGGCGCGCTTGGTAGATCAACACTCCAAAGCCATCCTCAAGCGGATAGGGGTCGGAAAAGTAGCGTGCCTCGCTCAAGGTAAACGCACTGCGGAGCATTTCGGCGGGCAGTCCCCGGGCCGCGATATCACGCGTGCTGAAAGCTTCAACCGGGATGAGTTCGAGTCCGGCGGAATTAAGGGCGGTGTTGAAGGCGGCGCTCTCGCGGGGGATGGATTTATTGTAGAGTTCGTAGGCGAAATTTTGAGCGGCTTCGTTGGCAAGGCGGTTTGCCTGTGCTTTGCGAAGGTCGGTGCCCACCGCATCGCGGACGTCTTCAAATTTAACGGCGGGTTTTTCGGCGTCGGCATCGGCATCCGCATCGGTGGTTGCAGCTTCGTGAGCTTCGACGAAGCGGGCGCGGTTGGCGATGAAGTGTTCGCGCAGGGCGTCTTCTTCAAGGGTGCCCACTTGCAGGAGGTAGGTCTCGGCTTTGAAATTCAGATAGCTCGCCTGAATGCGTTCCGGGATCTCGTAACGGCTGGCGTTTTGGTTATAGTATGCTTCCAGTTCGGGCTGGGCGGCATCTATTTTCGGCTCAAAACTTGCGTAATCGATGCTGGCGGTACTGAGGGTAAGGCTGGTCTGGTAACGCTGCGCTTGCAGGCGCGCGTCGTCATCGATGACGTAGCCCGGGCCGGCGAGCGCCTCAGAGATTTGTTCGATGCGGTAGTCTTCTTCGAGGACGCGGACGAGGATGCCTTCCGGGAGGAGGGGGTTGGCCTCGATAGTATCAATGAAACGGGTGAGGCGGTCGCGGTCGAATTCCCCGGTCGGGTTGCGGAAGAGTGGTTTTTCCTGCAGGTAGCTGCTGATTTGCTCTTGGGTCAGGGCGGGAATACCAATTGTTTCGGCGAGATGGAGGAGGGCGATGCGGGAGAGCATTTGGTTGCTGAGCTGCTGCTGGTTGTTGCGGTTCAGCTGATTGAGTTCATTGCTCAATGAGAGGCGCATCCCCACCGGACGCATGTCGCGCTCGGAGTTAAGGTCATAGCCGTAATAATCCAGCGCCTGATAGTTGGAGCGGTTGGTGGTGCAACCGGGGGTGTTGCCGATGGTGCCGACGAAGGCAACAATAACAACTGCGAGGAGGGTAAGGAAAATCCAGCGACCGTGGCGGATTAAGTGGTGTTGAATCCAGGAAATCATTGATAGGAGTGGTTAGCCAAAGGTGCGAACTTAGGATTCGGCATATAGCTGTCAATCCCTTGCTTGCCCGGAGGCAGTTTCGGTAGCGTTTTCACTCTGTATGATTTGCTGGAGGCTTTGTTGGGTTTGCGGGCTATGGTTCCATTGCGCCGCATCGGCGAGGTATTGTTTTACCGCGGGGAAATCCTGCGCGATCCATTCAAGCCCTTCGTTGTTGCCATGGAGGTCGTAGGCAATTTTGAAGCCGCCAAGGGTGATTGCATCGAGCGGTTTACCGGGTTGATAGCTGCGGTCGTGGAGCCCATTTCCGGCGGTTTGGTGAATCGGGCTGAGGTAACCGAGCTCGCAGAGGTGACTGATGCTGGAGTTGAGGATATGGAAGGGCACGCGCAGTTGGTGCTGTAAATGGGTGCTGGTGGGCGCAGCTTCACCCGCCTGGAAGCGGCGTGCAACGAGGATGAGGATCGCGAGGGAAATGGCTTCGCGGGCGCGTTGGCTGGTGCGTTGCCAGGCGTTTTCGTTGGTGAGGTGGTCAGCATTTTGAATGGCGTAGGTGATCTGACCGCCGTACAGGATCAAGAGCCAGAAGATGTAAAGACCCAGCATGAGCACGATGATTATACCGACTGAGCCATAGAGGCTTTTGGTGTCGACCACGCGTTGGACGTATAAAAAGGAAAGCATTTGGTAGGCGTTTAAACCGGCAGTCACGAGGGCGGCTCCGATGAGGGCGGGTTTCCAGCGGACGGTGGTGTTTGGGATAAAGCGGTAGAAAATTGCAAGTGCGAGGGTGAAGATCAGGAAGGCGAGGAGGGGCAGGGAAAATTGAAAGAGGGCGGCAAGGGTTGCGCCGAAGGGCAGGGTCTCCATCGCGCCCAGGATCGCATTGGCGGTTATGAGCGAGAGGGCGGCGGTTCCCAGTACCGCGCCCAGACTGATAAAAGTCCAGTAGGTCACGATGCGCTCTGGGAGTTTGCGGCCTTTTGCCACGCCCCAAACCGTATTGAAGGATTTTTCTATGGAGGTGAGCACTTGTATTCCGATCAAGAGCAGCATGAGGGAACCCACCACGCCCACCGTCCCGGACTTGGCTCGCTCGCTGAAATTGCCGATCAGTTCAAGGACCTCAGGTGCGATTTCAGTTGCAGCGTCGCTGTCCTCGGTGGTTGCGGACAAGGTGATCTGCGGTGCGGCAAAGGTGATGGCTTTCGTGATGGATTCAATGACCACGCTGTCCGCGACTCCGGTGCCTTTTTCGGCCATGTCTTTATCTATCAGGAATCCCGAAACCATAATGCTGAAGGCCACCAGCGGGCCGATCCCAATCATGCTGTAAAAGGTAAGAGCAGCGGACTGGATTGGCAGTTGGTTGCGTTTTTGCCCCTGCCAGGCGAGGATCAGGATCCGCAGGAAACGGAAACCGTGTTCGCGAATCCGACTACTTTGTTGTTTTTCTATGATCCAAAGATCACGCATCACATTAGTAATGATTGCCTGAAAACGAGCGGGAAGGCCCCAAAGGATATGCTTGCGATTATGGTCTTTCATGCTGCAGTTTTTTTAAATTCCCAAAATTTATGCTAGGTATTTCCGTGCAGGGAGCAATAGGTATGTCAGGCATTATTCAATTCGGTGCCAAATGTAAGATATACAAGGGTTTTCATTGCAAAATTGACCGCTACAAATTTACTTGTGCCCTTCATGAAAATTCTAGTCGCAGATCGAATCTCTCCCATTGGTGTGGATCTCTTCAAAGCCGAAGCCGGTTTTGAGGTCATTGAAGCCTATGGTTCTACACCGGAACAAATTCTTGAATTGGTTCCTGAAGTTGACGCCATCGCGGTCCGTTCCGACACCAGAGTGAGTGCCGAGGTCATTGCTGCGGCTCCGAAACTCAAGGTGGTCGGTCGTGCCGGAGTCGGGGTCGACAACATCGATATCGAGGCCGCCACCGACCGGGGCGTGATTGTGATGAACACCCCCACCGGGAATACCATTGCCACCGCCGAATTGACTTTTACGCACATGCTCGCGGGAACGCGCCCCATCGTGCAGGCCTGCGCCCGTATGCGCGAGGGTGGTTGGGATCGCAAAAAATTCACCGGATCGGAACTAAACGGCAAGACCCTCGGTGTCCTTGGCTTGGGGCGGATCGGTGCGGAGGTTTCCAAGCGCGCTATGGCCTTTCAAATGAAGGTCCTCGCCTACGATCCCTATTTGACCGAATCCCGCGCCAATAGCCTTGGGATCAAGCAAGCCAGTCTCGACGAGGTCATTGAAAATGCCGATTACATAACGGTCCACATGCCCCTGACCGCAGACACCAAGCACATGCTGAACGCCGATGCCTTTGCCCGTATGAAGGACGGCGTGCGTATTTTCAACTGTGCCCGTGGCGGCATTATCGACGAGGCTGCGCTGATTGCCGCTTTGGAGTCGGGCAAGGTCGCAGCGGCGGGCTTGGATGTTTACGAGGACGAACCGCCGGTGGAGGATCACCCCATGCGCGGGATTGAAAATCTTGTTTTGACGCCACACCTCGGGGCATCGACTGCCGAGGCGCAGGAGAATGTCGGGATCGATGTTGCCAAACAAATGATTGAAGCCTTGAATGGCGGACGCGTGGTAAACGCATTGAATATGCCTTCAGTGGATCCTCAAGTGCTCGAAAAACTCGCCCCTTACATGACGCTGGGGGAGAAAGTCGGGACCTTCTCGCAGCAACTCGCTCCGGATGGCGTGGAGAAACTCTCGATCCGTTATTATGGAAAGATGATTGAGTTGGATACCCTGCCGCTTACCAATGCGATTCAACGCGGCTTCCTGCGTGAGATTTCTGACAACGTCAACAACGTCAACGCCCCCAAGAAAATCGAACGCCTTGGGATTGAATGCGAACAGGTCAAGAGCAGTGCCCACGCAGACTTCAATGAATTGATTGAGGTCGTCGTTACCTGCAAGGGCGGCAAAACCCGCGCGATCGGCGGCACCCTCGTTGGGAAAAATCAGTTGCCGCGCATTGTTCTCATCGACGGACACGGGGTAGAGGTGAACACCGACGCCACCCTTTTGGTTTTAAAGAACAAAGACGTTCCCGGGATCGTGGGCTTCATCGGGGTGACCCTCGGAGAAGATCAGGTCAACATTGCAAACATGTCGCTCAGTCGTGATCAGGGCGAAGGCTTTGCAGTGAGCGTCTTTGAACTCGACAGCGTGCCCTCGGAGGCCGCTGCCAAGAAAATCACGGATCACGAAGCCATCGAAAAATATCGCATCATCAAGCTCTAGGGATAAGTTAGGGTCTGTATCATAGACCGCGGCTTTACCCGGCAAACCGCTCAACACCATGCTGATTCCAATTATACTGCTCGTCCTGATCGTCGGTTATCTGCTGGGATCGATCAGTTTTGCGGTTTTGGTAGCGCGCACTCAGGGCGTTGACATTTTGAAAGTGGGCAGCGGGAATCCCGGCGCAACCAACGTTAAACGCGTCCTCGGTTCGCGCTTGGGCAATACCGTATTTTTTCTCGATGTGCTCAAGGGCTTTGTTGCGACCGGCTGGCCCCTGCTGTTTCTGGGCGCCAATGAGGGCGAAACGCTGGCATTCGGTGTTTTGGGACTCATTGCCGCGATTGCAGGCCACAGCTTCTCCTGCTTCCTGAATTTCCGGGGAGGGAAGGGGGTCGCCACTACGATGGGGGGACTCGCCGCTTTGATGCCTCCGGTTCTCTTGGTGGGGCTTTTGGTATGGGTGATCGTTTTCTATGCCACGCGCATTGTTGCGATCGCTTCGATATGTTTTTCCATCAGCCTTCCACTGGGTGCTTTTCTCAAGTATGGTGCGGGAGACCTGCGTTTTGCTCTTGGTCTTTTGTTGGCGCTACTCATTATCGCCCGTCACCGTTCCAACATTCAGCGCCTGCTCAAGGGCGAGGAAAACTCTTTTAAAAAATAACTGCTGCGCTACGCATCGAACAACCCCCCTGTATTTATAATGGCTGATAAACGCACAATTCGCATTGGACTCCTCGGCTTCGGGGTGGTCGGCCAGGGCGTCTGGAAAAATATTGAAAAAAATCGCCAGGCGTTGGAATACCGCCTCGGCGCGGCGCTGGATATAACCCAAGTCGTCGTAAAAAATCTGAACCGCGAGCGCGGCGTGAACGTCCCAAGCGAAATTTACTCCGACGACCCCGCCCGCGTGGTCGATAATCCCGAAATTGATATTGTTTGCGAATTGATGGGCGGCACCGGCGCGGCCCTCGAGCTCACGCGTCGCGCCCTTTCGCAGGGCAAGATTGTGGTCACCGCCAACAAAGCGCTCATTTGCGAACACGGCGAGGAGCTCTTTAAAATAGCGCATGAAAACGGCGGGCATTACTTCTATGAGGCCTCGGTCGCGGGCGGCATCCCGATCATCAAAACCATTCGCGAAGCGCTCGTTGCGAATCGCTTCAGCATGATTTTCGGCATCTTGAACGGCACCTCCAATTACATCCTTACCCGCATGGAACGCGAGGGCCTGAGCTTCGATGCCACCTTGGGCGATGCCCGCGAGTTGGGCTATGTCGAAGCCGATGAAGCCCTTGACCTCGATGGGGTGGATGCTGCCCACAAGGCCGTTATCCTCACTTTCCTCGCCCACGGCAAATGGGTCAAACTCAACGAAATCATCTGCGAAGGGATTCGCGAGATCACGGGGGACGATATTCGCATCGCGGGAGAGCTCGGCTTTAAGATCAAGCTCCTCGCGGTCATTGCCCGCGATTTCAAAGCAAACCAGCTCTCGGTTCGGCTACACCCCGCCCTGATTTCAAAGTCTGAAGTCATCGCGGGAGTGGACGAAGTTTACAATGGCGTGAGCGTAACGGGTGATGTGGTGGGAACCACCGTCCTGATCGGGCGCGGGGCAGGGCAGGATGCCACCTCCAGTTCTGTCATCAGTGATATCGCCGATGCGGTCTTTATGCTGCAGGGTGCGCCCAAACCTGCGATTTCCGAAGAAGATGAGGCGGTTTACGCCCGCCTCGCAGACGGTCTGGAGTTGACCGCCCCCGAGGATCTGGAGGGTCGTTATTATCTCCGCATTCATGTGAAAGACCAGGAAGGGGTGCTCGCCGCCCTCACGGATCTTTTGACTAAGCACCACATCAGCTTCGCGACCGTCAACCAGAAGGAACTCAGCGACGGCACCGCACGGATTATGCTCACAACCCACAAGAGCCGTGAATCCAATATTCGCGCCGCAAAAGAAGCGCTCGCAGGGCTGGATATTGTGCTTTCCCCATCGGTCAGTTTCCGCATTTTTGAACCGGAGGTATAAACTTTTGCTCTGGCAGGAATAAGGCCTCAATTACTCTTCCCATAAATGGCACTCATTGTTCAAAAATACGGCGGGACTTCTGTTGCGGATGTCGAACGCATCCAGAATGTCGCCCGTCGCGTCAAGGAAAGCTACGATTCCGGCAATCAAGTGGTGGTCGTAGTCTCGGCGCGCTCGGGTGTCACCAACGAACTGGTCAAGCGGGCCTATCAATTAAACCCGAATCCCGATGAGCGTGAGATGGACTTGCTGCTCACGGTCGGCGAACAGGAGACCATCGCTCTGACGGCGATGGCCTTGCATGCTCTGGGCATCCCGGCGGTTTCGCGCACGGGTTCACAGGCGGGTATCGAGACCGACCCCGCGCACACCCGCGCCCGCATTCTTCGCATTACCGGTGGCGACATCCGCGAACAACTCGATGCCGGGAAAGTCGTCATCCTCGCCGGTTTTCAAGGTCTCTCGCCGGAGGGTCAGGTGACCACGCTTGGACGCGGAGGCTCCGACCTCAGCGCCATTGCGATTGCCGCAGCGCTCAAGGCGGATTTGTGTCAGATCTTTACCGATGTGGACGGTGTCTACACTGCGGATCCCCGCGTCGTGCCGCTCGCCAAAAAAATTGAATCGATTTCTTATGAGGAAATGCTCGAAATGGCGAGCGCCGGTTCTAAGGTAATGCAGAATCGTGCGGTTGAATTCGCTCAGAAATTTAAGGTTCTATTTGAAGTCCGCTCCAGTTTTAACAACAACCCCGGAACTATTGTGAAAGAAGAAGTCCCCTCAATGGAAGATGTCGTCGTTAGCGGCGTGGCGCTTGATAAAAACCAGGCCAAGTTGGTTGTCAGTGACTTGCCGGACCAGGCGGGAACCGCCGCGCAACTCTTCCAAACGATTGCAGATGCCGGTGTTTCGGTCGATATGATCGTTCAAAATATCGGGCGCGAGGGCAAAGCTAACATGACCTTTACCGTGACGCGCGACGATGTGAAGCGCGCGGAAAAAGCCGTCAAGGCAGCTTTTCCGGAATTGGAGGCGGGTGAGGGTTTTGAGGCCAGTGAAATTGCGAAGGTTTCGGTGGTCGGCGTCGGGATGCGCACCCATTCCGGAGTTGCCGCGACGCTTTTCGAGGCGCTTGCTGAAGCCGCCATCAATATCCAGCTTATCAGCACTTCAGAAATCAAGATCTCCGTTGGTATCGACCCGCAGGACGCCGAAAAAGCGGCGCAGGTCGTGCACCGTGCCTTCGGTCTCGACGCCGCCAGCGATTCATGAATTACCACAGTACCCGCGGTCAAGTCCCCCCTGTTTCCTTTAGCACAGCCGTCGAGCACGGTCTCGCGCCCGACGGCGGACTGTATCTGCCCGAGCAACTCCCCGATCTCAGCGGGTACCTCCGCGACTGGGAATCCCTGACATACCCCGAATTGTGCGAGGCATTCTTCGCGTACTTTGCCACCGATTTGGACGCTGAAGAACTGCACCGTATTGTTTCCCGGTCCTACGATAAATTTGACGATCCCGCCATTGCCCCGATTCGGGAACTGGGTCCCGGACGCTATGTCCTGGAGCTCTTCCATGGGCCGACCCTCGCGTTTAAGGATTTTGCCCTGCAACTCCTTGGCAATTTCTACGAGGCGCAAATCGCCCGCACCGGACGCCCCATCTCGGTCCTCGGTGCGACTTCCGGCGATACCGGCGCCGCTGCGATTCACGGCCTCCTCGGTAAGAAAGGGGTCAAAACTTTCATTCTCTATCCCGATGGACGCATTGCACCGCTGCAGGAGCGTCAAATGACCTGCACCGGCGCGGATAATGTCTTTCCTCTGGCGATCAAGGGCAGCTTTGACGACGCCCAGACTGCGATGAAAACGGTGTTTGAAGACCGCGCCTTTGCTGCGGAGGTCGGGCTCTCCGCCGTTAATTCCATCAATCTTGCCCGCATTCTTGCCCAGTGCGTTTACTACCTTTACTCCTTTTTCCGCCTGCCTGCTGCGGAGCGCGAACACGTCACCTTTGTGGTGCCGACCGGGAACTTCGGGAATGTCCTCGCGGGTTGGTTGGTGCAACAAATGGGAGTGCCCCTCAAGGGTTTCCGGGTCGCAACCAATCAAAACGATATCCTGCACCGCCTCTTTCAGACCGGCACCTACGCACTTGAAAATGTCGCGCCCAGCCTTGCCCCCTCCATGGATATTCAGGTCGCCTCGAATTTTGAGCGTTTCCTTTACTACGCAGTGGGTTCCGATCCCGCCAAGGTGCGCGAAATCATGCAGACTTTTAAATCCACCGGGCGGTATGAATTTGAAAATTTTGACCGCCAAAGCTTTGGCAGTTCCCGTACCGATGATGCTGAAATCGCAAGCCTCATAAAGGCGGTTCATGCCCAGGATCACTACGTCGTCGATCCCCACACCGCATGCGGGTTCCAGAAAGACGGGGCAGGGGACGGGCCGGAAATCATTCTCGCCACCGCGCACCCCGCGAAATTCCCCGACACCATCATTGAGGCGATTGGCGAAGAACCCACTCATCCCAGCCTCGAAGTGCTCAAGGATCGTCCCATTGTGAAGCACTACGTCGATCCCACCCCGGAGGCGATCAAAGCCTTCATGCGGGAACACGCTTAGTCTATCCTAGTGATAGTGGTAGCGCAATTGCACTAAGATGATACTGCGCTCAATTTGTTTGTAAACAATGCGGTGTTCCTCGGTGATGCGCCGCGAATAATAACCACTCAGGTTATGCTTTAGGGCCTCCGGTTTTCCAATGCCCTCATAGGGGTCACGCAAAATTTCACGTATCAATAAATGAATACGCTTTAAGACGCGTTGGTCCGTCTTTTGCCAATATTGATAATCCTCCCAGGCTTGAGGCGTAAAGCTGAGGTTCATCCTTCGAGATCAATCTTTTGCGAGCGGGCATCGCCCTTTTCGGCGGCTTCAATCGATTCCATGAGGCGTTTCGCATTCGCCGGACTCCGCATGAGGTAGGCGGTCTCTTGTAAGGCTTCATAATCCTCCAGCGAGATCATGACCACTGCTTGTTCTCGTTTTCTTGTGATAATGACCGGGTCACGGTCTTCGCAGACTCGATCCATCGTAGTGGCCAATTTTTCTCTGGCAGCGGTATATGTGATAGCCTTCATATGAACAGGATAATGTACGTATTTTAGCGATGTCAAATATCAATTCTTGGTACGCCCATAAGCCCCAAGTAGCATCCCGCGATTAAGGCCCCAGCAGGCGTTCAATCGTGCGCCGGTCCTTTTTGGTGGGGCGCCCGCCGCCCTCGTGTTTGAAGAGCCTCGCGTTGGCACGCTTTTCGCGGGCGGCCTCCAGGTCTTCCGGCGGGGTCTGATCTTCCATGAATTCAGGGAGCCGTGCCGCGCCGAGGCGTTTATCGCTGAGCGCGAGCACTTGCAGGGTACGGCGCAGCGCTTGGGTGCGTGCCACAACGATATCTCCGATCCGCACTTTGGCAGCGGGCTTGGCGATATTGCCGTTCAGGCGCACCGCCGACCCGCGGCAGGCCTCCAGAGCATCGCTGCGAGTTTTGTAAACCCGCATCGCCCATAGCCACCTGTCCAGTCGCACGCTTTCCATTGTTTAACCACGGTGCTTTAACGCCCGCGCCATGCGTTCCAATCCCTCCTCGAGGCGGGTCTTGGGGCAACCGAAATTCAGGCGCACATGCCCCGGACCACCAAAGGGTTCGCCACAGGAAAGTCCTACTCCGTTTTGTTCAAAGAATTGCGCCGGTTGTTTCAATTCGAGGCCACGCACATCGAGCCAGGCGAGGTAGGTTGCCTGCATCGAGCGGAAGATGATTTGAGGCAGTTCGCTGGCGAGGAATGCCCGCAGGGTGTTGTAATTGTCCCGGAGGGTATCGATCAGAGCGAGGCGCCAGGCTTCGCCGTGGTTGTAGGCCGCAGCACAACCGGCATACCCGAAGCAATTCACCTCCGTGATGATTCCGCGAATGGTTTGGTTGAATCGTTGGCGCAGTTCGCGGTTTTCGATGATGGAAAAGGCGCAGGCGAGACCGGGCAGATTATAGGTCTTGCTGGGCGCCATGAGGGTGATGGTGCGCGCCGCAAGCGATTCGTTCAGGCTCGCGGTCACAATGTGCGTGACAGCCTCGTCAAAGATTAAATCGCAATGAATTTCGTCCGAGATAAGGATTAAATCATGGCGTTCGCAGAATTCCCCCAATGCCAGTAATTCTACCTTTGTGAAGACCCTTCCGACCGGATTGTGCGGACTGCATAAAATGAAGAGGCGGGTGTTTGGACGTATCGCCGCTTCCATTGCCTCGAAATCGAGGGTCCATTGGTCGGACTCGTTCAGGCAGAGCGGCACGCCGATCAATTCCCGTTTTGCATAGTCCGGAGCGGTTAGAAAGGGTGGGTAGACTGGGGTCGCGGTCATGACCGATTCGTCGGGCTGGGTGAAGGCGTGACAGCAAAGGTTGATCGCCGGCACCAGGCCCGGCAGGAAATTGAGCCATCCCGCTTTTGCGGCGTAGCCATGTGCCCGTTCGAGATAGCGAAGCACTGCTTCGATCGGTTCAGTATGTGGGATCGTGTAACCAAAAACTCCATGATCCAATCGCGCCTGCAGGGCGGATATAATCTCCGGCGCCGTCTCAAAATCCATGTCGGCGACCCAAAGCGGCAAGACCTCCGGGTCCGCGTATTTCTCCCACTTGAGGGATCCATGGCCGCGCCGTTCCGGGCAAGTTTCAAAGTTATAGTGGATTTTCGACATCGTTACGAATCCTCACCAAGCAAAGGGTTTCCTGCAATCACATTTACGCCGATGCCTCATTTACGAAATAAACAAAACCGCAAGCTTCCGCCACTGGCGGGAGCGAGTCAGCGGACGCATCACCAAGCACCGCAAGCGATTTGAGCAACCCCTTCGAGGGCGGAGCACCGACGCTTGAGGCGCTTGGGGCGCAAGGTCCGCTTATTTTAAATCGTAACGATCTGACTGCATCACCTTCGTCCACGCCGCTACGAAATCGCGCACAAATTTTTCCTGATTGTCATCCTGTGCATAGACTTCCGCGTAGGAACGCAGGACCGAATTGGACCCGAAGACCAAATCCGCGCGGGTTGCAGTCCAACGAATGTCCCCGTTCTTGCGATCGCGGATTTCGTAGAGGTTCTCGCCGGCGGGATGCCAGAGGTAGGCCATGTCGGTGAGGTTTACGAAGAAGTCGTTGCTGAGGGTGCCAACGCGATCGGTGAAGACGCCGTGCTGGGTGCCGTCGTGATTGGTGCCTAGCACGCGCATCCCGCCGATCAAAACCGTCATTTCAGCGGCGGTCAGATTCATCAATTGCGCCCGGTCGAGGAGCATTTCCTCGGGCTTGGCGATGTAATCCTTCTTTTGCCAGTTGCGGAAACCGTCCGCGAGCGGTTCCAGAACCGCAAAGGATTCAATATCGGTTTGCGCCTGCGTGGCGTCGCCACGTCCCGGAGTGAAAGGGACTTCCACCGTTTGACCGGCCGCTTCGATGGCCTGTTCGAGGCCGACATTACCGGCAAGGACAATGACATCCGCGAGACTCGCGCCGCTCTCGTTGGCGATGGGTTCCAGCACGCCCAGAACTTTTTGCAGGCGGTTGGGTTCGTTGCCCGCCCAACTGTTTTGGGGTGCGAGGCGAATACGCGCCCCGTTGGCGCCGCCCCGCAGGTCGGAAGCCCGGAAGGTGCGTGCGCTGTCCCAGGCGGTTGCTACGAGTTCACCGACCGTAAGCCCGCTCTCGGCGATGCGCGCCTTGACCGCTGCCACGTCGTAATCGGAGTTCCCGGCGGGAACGGGATCCTGCCAGATTAAATCCTCTGCGGGAATCTCAGGCCCGATGTAGCGGGTCTTGGGGCCCATGTCGCGGTGGGTGAGTTTGAACCAGGCGCGGGCAAAGGTCTTGGAGAAATATTCCGGGTCATCGCGGAATTTTTCCGCGATCACGCGATAGGCGGGATCCATTTTCATAGCCATATCCGCATCGGTCATAATGGGGTTGTAACGGATGGAGGGATCCTCCACGTCGGGAGTTTTGTCGGCTTCCTCGACCTCAATCGGTTCCCATTGCGTTGCGCCGGCAGGGCTTTTCTTAAGTTCCCAATCGTATTTGAAGAGAAGGTAGAAATAACCGTTGTCCCATTGGGTGGGATTGGTGGTCCAGGCACCTTCGATTCCGCTCGTGACGGTGTCGCGTCCAATCCCTCGAGAGGTATGGTTCATCCAGCCAAGACCCTGTTCGTGGAGGTCGGCGCCCTCGGGGGCGGGTCCAAGGTGTTCGGGGTTTCCATTGCCGTGACATTTGCCTACGGTGTGACCGCCCGCCGTGAGAGCGACGGTTTCTTCGTCGTTCATCGCCATCCGGGCAAAGGTCTCGCGGATATGAGCGGCAGTCTTGAGGGGGTCGGATTTACCGTTCACGCCCTCGGGATTCACGTAGATGAGACCCATCTGAACCGCCGCAAGGGGGTTTTCCATGGTGGCGGGTTCATTGACATCGGCATAGCGTTCATCACTCGGTGCGAGCCATTCTTTTTCCGCGCCCCAATAAATGTCTTTTTCGGGGTGCCAGGTGTCTTCGCGGCCGTAGCTGAAGCCATACATCTCAAGCCCCATCGTTTCGTAGGCGGCGTTGCCAGCCAGAATAAAAAGGTCCGCCCAACTGAGCTGGTTGCCGTATTTCTTTTTGATGGGCCAGAGGAGGCGACGACCCTTGTCGAGGTTGGTGTTGTCCGGCCAGGAATTGAGCGGGGCAAAGCGCTGATTGCCGGTGGCGGCACCACCGCGACCATCGGTGACGCGATAGGTACCGGCGGCGTGCCAGGCGAGGCGGATCATGAGGCCGCCGTAGTGACCCCAGTCGGCGGGCCACCAGTCCTGACTGTCGGTCATGAGGGCGTGCAAATCTTTTTTGACCGCTTTGAAATCCAGACTTTGAACCGCTTCCCGATAATCAAAGTCGGCATCCATGGGATCGGTCTTGTGGTCGTGTTGATGCAGGATATCCAGATTGAGGGTAGCGGGCCACCAATCCTGTGGAGCCTGCTGATCGGAGGTATTGCTACCGTGCATGACGGGGCATTTTCCGGCGGAAGATTCGCTGGAGGTGGTTCCATGGGGGAAAGGGCATTTCCCCGCGGTTTCTTGGTTGTTTGAATCGGTCATAGTAAGAAGAGTAGGGGTAGAACGTTTTTCGGGATGCCCTGCCTGTCAAGGCATCTGATTCAAAAGAGGAAATTTTTAGCGAATCGCGCCCTTGCTGCATTCTTGGAGGCATCTGGGACAACTTGGATTAATGTATTTCTACGCGGAGGATTGGTTTTTCCAGACAGTTGGGCGTTGATGCGGGTTTGCATCACGGTTTAGGGCGATCAGTAGCGAATTTTAGATGGTTTATTCCCCGTATTTTACAATTTTTTTTAGTTAAAATACGCTTGTAAGGGTTGTTTTCGTAATTTTAGCTCATAGATCTACCTTTATTAACCCAAACTAACTATGACAGAACTAACCCTTGGACAATACCACCTCGTGAGCAATTTTTTCTCGCTCACCATCGCAGCAATGGGCGCGGCTACCGCGTTCTTGTGGATCAACCGCTCTCAGGTTGCCGACCAATACAAGACTGCCGTTACTATCAGCGGACTTGTTACCTTCATCGCTCTTTACCACTACTGGCGTATATTTGCTAGCTGGGAAGAAGCGTATGCTATTGTTGACGGCGTACTCGTTGCGACCGGTAAAGCTTTCAATCCTGCCTACCGCTATGTTGACTGGCTCCTAACAGTGCCCCTCCTTCTCATTGAGCTCATTTTGGTAATGAAACTCAGTGCTGCGGAAACCGCCAACAAATCAATCAAGTTGGGATCCCTTGCGGCGATCATGATTATATTTGGCTATCCCGGTGAAATCTCCGACGTAAACAGCACCCGCTGGATCTTCTGGGCGATTTCCATGGTTCCTTTCATCGTGATTGTTTACGAACTCTTTGTAGGTTTAAAAGACGCTCAAGCACAGCAACCGGAGTCGGTCCGTTCCCTGGTTGGCAAGGCACGCTTCCTCGTAGTCGCTTCCTGGGCTTTCTATCCGATTGTCTTCATCTTCCCCATGCTCGGTATTGACGGCGGCGACGCCACCACCTTCGTAGAAGTGGGCTACTCAATTGCTGACATCGTTGCGAAGGCTGTCTTTGGTGTCTTGATCTTCGTGATCGCATTGAAGAAGTCTCAAGGAGGCGGTCAATCCATTGCCGCTTAAGTCACGGTCTTTAGCTATTGGTAATGAAAACCGATAGTTCTTTTATCGCAGCCCCCGACAGCTCCCTGCTGTCGGGGGTTATCTGCCTAATACGAAATCATTTCGGAGAGGTCACCTCTTCTCGCGATGATGATCCGATTCGTGATGCCTTTGAGCATCACTTCCAAGCTTCGGGCAAACAAATGCGGGCCTCCCTCAGCTTGGATGCCTCTCAGGCGCTTGGCTTGGATTCGCATACCGCGCAATGCCTCGCGGCCTGCGTGGAGGCGCTGCACAACGCCTCGCTGGTGCTGGATGATTTTCAGGACAGCGCCCTTGAACGCCGTGGGCACCCGACGGTATGTGCGCTTTTTGGGCGTGATGTTGCCCTGGGTTTGACCCTGCGCCTCACGACCACTGCTTTTGTTTCCTTGAGCCAAATCAAAAATGTTGAGCAGCTCCCTTCCCTGACCATGGAGGTGCATCAGGCGGTTGCCGACACGATTCTGGGTCAAACCTGGGATCAGGACGATACAAAGATTGAGGCGGTCGAGCAGGTTAAACTAACGGCATCCATGAAATCGGGACCGTTATTTGGACTTTCCGTGAGTCTGCCGCTCCTTGCGGCGGGTCATACGGAAGCGCTCGAAACCGCCCGACGCCTCGGGAAACTCTTCGGCTTGGGTTATCAGGCGCTCGATGATTTGAAAGACCGTGCCACCGACCGTCTGCAGGCAGTTGATGCCAACATTGTAAATGCTTTTGAGACGGACTTGAGTTTTGTTGAAGCGGAGATGGCAGCGCGCGAGGTCGCGGACTCGGTGCTCAATGAAGCATTGGGGCTTGCGGCGCAACTGCCGGAGCACAGCGGAGCGGGCATCGGGAAACTGATTGAACAAGTCAGGCAAAGCTACACCTAAAGGATGCCAAAGGCTACGGTCATAGGTGGGGGCTTTGGTGGAATGGCAGCCGCCCTCCGCCTTCGCGCCCGTGGCTATGACGTCAGTCTCCTGGATCGCTGCTCCCGTTTGGGAGGTCGCGCCCAGGTTTTTGAACGCGATGGTTACCGCCACGATGCGGGACCCACCGTCATTACCGCTCCTTTTCTTTTTGATGAACTCTTCGAGTTGTTTGGCAAACGGCGCGAGGATTATCTGAATTTCATTCCGCTGGATATTTGGTATCGATTTCATTTTCACGATGGTCGGGAATTTGATTACGGTGGCACGGTGGAGGACACCCTAGCTGCAATCCATGCCTTTGAACCCGACGATTGCGAGGGCTACCGCAAACTGTTGGATCATTCGAAGCGCATTTTTGATATTGGCTTCACTGAACTGGCAGACCAGCCCTTTCACTCGGTGGGCACGATGCTCAAACAGGTTCCTAATCTTGCGCGACTCGGTTGTCACCGCACTGTCTGGCAACTTGTGTCCAAATACTTAAAAAACGAGCATCTGCGGCGCGCCTTTTCCATCCATCCGCTCTTGGTGGGCGGCAACCCCTTTGAAACGACCTGCATCTACAGTCTGATTCACTACCTGGAGCGGAAGTGGGGTATCTACTTTGCGGAGGGCGGCACCGGCGCAATCGTTGACGCCCTCACCAAACTCATGTTGGAAACCGGGATTGAGATACGCACGGGAGTAACGGTTGAATCTATCGCCACTCAAGGGCGTCGTGCCACCGGTGTTGAATTGGATGACGGCGATGCCTTTGCGACCGACCTTCTGGTTTCCAATGCCGATCCGCTGCATCTATATTCCAAGATTATAAAACCCGCATCCCTCCCTTGGAGTTTTAGGGCAAAACGCATGCGCATGCAGCAATCCATGGGTTTATTCGTGCTCTATTTTGGGACGGCGCAACAATATCCTAAGGTTGCGCATCACACTATTTGGTTAGGGGAACGGT
>JBELLU010000019.1:25998-30905 GCA_042096455.1 Opitutia bacterium | reverse complement strand
GTATTGGTGGAGTCCTCATTCAAATAGGCTTGAAAGACGAAGATGGTGGCGTGGCCATTATTGGCGACGGCGTTAAAGATCGCATCAAATTTGGAAGCGCCTGGGGCGATTTCCGGTGATTGTTGGAGGAAAGCGTTGAGGCTATTGACCACCGAGGCGATGGCATCGGTTTGCTCCACTTCGTCCACTGATTTGAGGGTGGGCCCGAGGAGGCCGACAAGGGCGAGGACCGTAACCATAAAAATGCCGATCGCGAGAACGACCTCAATGAGGCTGAAACCAAGACGGCGGATGAAGTGTTGTTTTACAGAAGTCATGGCGTCACTTAATTTTTCTTCACCAATTCGGGATCATTGACCGGGGTGGTGCTCCCGCCCCGGCGAAGGATGAGGGCGGCGCGGAGGTATTCATCTTCGGGATCATCAAAATCGAGCTGGAAGGAATCGCCGTCGGGTTTGAGCACCCCGGCACGGAGCGTGAGCCAGGCATTGGCGAATTCGGTAGCCAGCACGCCGTTGTCTTCAAATTTATAGTAGAAATATTCTTCGCCACCGCCGCCGTTGGTACGGTCCGTATTGCTACCAACCCGAATACGGGGATAGTCAAGTTTCATGGTGGAGCCGGTCGGGTAATCCTTGCTCATTTCAGGATCAAAATAAATGCTATCGGGCAGGAGAGTGCCTTTGTTCGCGGCGAGCCAGCCGCTATCTCCGTTACTATCGGTGCCCCAATAAACAATCCCGAAGTAGCGGCGGTATTTGTCGGGGTCGCCGGCAAGGTCATTGTAAATAATGATGCGGGTCTCGGCACCCTTGAGAACTGCCTGCGCGCGGGCGCCTTTAACAATGCCCGACACGATGCGCTGCGAGGAACTCAGGGAAACACCTTTTCCGCCGGAACCGGCGGTAAAGAGAATCGTGGAAGCGATCAGGATGATTGAGATCACCACCAGCAATTCCACCAGCGTAAAGCCGGCACGGTTTCGAGTGGTCTGGGGCTTGGAGGTCGGGGTCATTATTGAATGTTAAAGTTAAGACGCGGTCTTACTCGTAGAGGAAATACTCCGGGGCATTGATTGCCTGGTCAGCTTCAACGTAAGCCGTGATGCTGGCGCGGAGCTTGATTTTTTTTTGCGAATCCTCGGGATCCGGCACTTCTATTTCGCCATCCCCATCGGTATCAATCGCGATGAAGATCTTCTTGTTATTAAAGCGGTCCGCCAATTGTGTGTTTAGAACCACCCCGTCCTCATCCGTGAAAAACTCCGACTCGGAGAATTCGTAGAAACGGATGCGACGGCGATTGCCACCCTCGCCGACCGATTCGTTATCGGAGGGATTGCGCGCGCTAAGGGTTTTGATGAAGGTCTCGCTGTTGGTGGCGTTGCTAAGGTCGAGCACTTCGCTGGTGCCGGTGATCAAATCACTGAAAGGGTAAAATTTATACTCACTGCGGAACGACTGGATCGCATTCACATATTGCGATAGCGCAGCTTTGGAAGCGGCGATGTTGACGTTCTTTCGAACCGTGTTGACGGATGGTATCAGGATTGAAGCCAGAATGCCGATAATCGCGATAACCGTTAGCAGTTCAATGAGTGTGAAGCCCTGACGGGTTGGGGTTTTGTTTTTCATTGGATGTTAAGTGGACAATGCCGATGCCGGCATCATTAGAGCGAAGCGTATGACTAACGATTATGTTAATTTTACAAAATGCACTAACAAGGTAGAAATATAACCAAAAGTTAAGCCCCGCTGTCAACGAAAGAGGCAGGCTCACTCAAACTATATTGTGTACGGTTTCTTGAAAATCGCCCCGCTCCGGCGACGCTCCGCGATTTTTTCCCGCTCCTCAGGCGACATCGGTACCGGATCGCTCGTCTCGGGGTCGATCTTCCACATCCCGGGTTGCAGGTCGTGATCGACCGCCACGCGATAATCAAAAACGAAGCAATCGCCCTCCCAAAGGCTCTCCTCCTTCGGCATTTCCTCCAAATAACGCAAAATACCGCCCTTCAGATGATACACATTCTTGAAGCCCTTGCCCTTCAAATACGCCGTCGAACGCTCGCAACGAATCCCGCCCGTGCAATACATCGCAATCTTTTCATCCTCCCGACCCTTCAATTCCTCCTCCACAAATGCAGCAAACGAGGCAAAATCATCGGTCTTGGGGTTCAGCGCTCCCTTGAACTGACCCACCTTCACCTCGTAATCATTCCGCGTATCAATCGTCAAAACCGCCGGATCACGGATTAATTCATTCCACTCCTCCGGGTCGAGATAGGTGCCCACCACCTCCTGCGGATCCGCACCCGCCTGCCGAAAAGTCACGATTTCCGGCTTCTGTTTCACCTTGAATTTCGGAAAGGGGCAAAAATCCGCTTCGGAGTATTTGACCTCGAGATCCGCCAAGCGCGGATCCGATCGCAACAATTCGATGAGCGCATTGATCGCCTCCGGACGACCCGCGCAAGTCGAATTCATCCCCTCCGGCGCCACGATGATCGTTCCCCGCAGACCCGATTCCTCCCCTACCGCCTCCAGACGCCGCGCCCAGTCCGCCGCATCATTCAAGTCCGTAAACCGGTAAAAAGCCGCTATTTTCCAAGTTTCGCTCATTATTTTTGAAAGCATAGGAAGCCAAGTGCGATTCGTCCAATACAAACCTGTACCCGAATGCGTTCTTGTCTCGACCCACAACCAATTACGACTCATTCTAGCCGTTACCCTTAGCAATATGTCCAAAAGCAAAAATACCGAACTTTCATTCGAGGTCGCGCTCGAGCGCCTCGAATCCCTCATTGAATCGATGGAAGACGGCGAAACTCCCCTCGCCGAACTGGTGGAAAAATTCGAGGAAGGCACGAAGCTCCTGAAGTCCTGCCAAACCAACCTCAAACAAGCGGAACTCACCATCGAAAAGCTCAACTTCGACACCGACACCCTCGAAGCGCTGGATCCCGAGCCCGAAAACGAATAGTCGCATGTCCCTCCTTGAACAAATTCATTCCCCCGCAGACCTTAAAAACCTGAGCCTGCAGGAGCGCGAGCATCTCGCCCGCGAAATCCGCGAGCGCATCATTCGCACGACCGCCCGCAACGGCGGACACGTGGGCCCCAACCTCGGCGTTGTTGAACTCACCATCGCCCTGCACCGCGTTTTTAACACCCCCGAGGATCGTTTCGTCTTCGACGTCTCCCATCAGGCCTACGTCCACAAACTCCTCACCGGGCGCAACGGCAGCGACTTCGACAAACTTCGCAATGACGACGGCTTGAGCGGATTCATGAACCGCGCGGAAAGCCCCCACGACGCCTTCGGTGCGGGTCACGCTGGCACCGCCCTCTCCGCGGCCCTCGGGATGGCAACCGCCCGCGACCGGCGCGGCTCCGGCGAGCACGTGGTCGCGGTCTGCGGCGACGCCGCCTTTACCTGTGGCATCACAATGGAGGCGCTCAACAACGTCGCCTCCAGCACCAAGCGGCTCATCATTATCCTCAACGACAACGAATGGTCGATTGCCAAAAATGTCGGCGCCCTCGCCCGCTATTTCAACGACCTCATAACGAACCCAATCTACAACCGCCTCAACGACGACATCGAAGCCTTCCTCAAAAAAGTCCCCGGCGGGCAAGCCCTCATCAACTTTGGCATCAAATGGAAACAGGAAACCAAGGACTTTTTTGTTTCCTCTTCCCTCTTTGAAAAATACGGGGTGCGCTACATCGGCCCGATCGACGGGCACGACCCCGAGCAGGTCGAGCATTACCTCAAGTTCGCCAAAAACGCCGAACAACCCATCCTCCTCCATCTCCACACCACCAAAGGCAAAGGCTACGACGTCGCCCTCGAGAACCCCGAGCGTTTCCACGGCGCCAGCCCCTTCGATATCGAGACCGGAAAAGGAAAACCCGCCGCCCCCGGAACCCCGCCCAAATACCAGGACGTCATGGGCAAAACCCTCACCGACTTTGCCCGTAAGGATAAAAACATCATCGGCATCACCGCCGCGATGCCTTCCGGCACCGGACTCAACATTCTTGAAAAAGAACTGCCCGACCAATGCTTCGACGTCGGCATCGCGGAGGAACACGCGGTCCTCTTCGCCGCCGGTATGGCCACCTCCGGCTTCCATCCCGTTTGCGCGATTTACTCCACCTTCCTGCAACGCGCCATCGATCCCATCATTCACGACGTCGCCCTTCAAAAACTCCCCGTCCTCTTTTGCATGGACCGTGCCGGACTCTCGCCCAATGACGGCGCCACCCACCACGGCCTCTTCGACATCGCCTACCTCCGTTCCGTCCCGCACTGCGTCCTCATGGCACCCGCCAACGAAGACGAACTCGCCGACATGATGGCCACCGGACTCGCCTACCAAGGCCCCGCCTTCATTCGTTACCCGCGCGGCAACGCCACCGGAACCCCCGTCAAAGACCAAGCCAAGACCCTTCCGCTCGGCAAAGCACAACGCCTCCAACCCGCCGGCCAAGTCGACCTCTGGGCATACGGCATCATGCTCGAAGAAGCCCAACAAATCGCTGCCAAGCTCAGCGAACACGGCATCACCGCAGGCGTCGTCAATGCCCGCTTCGCCAAACCGCTCGATACCGACGCCCTCCTCGAAGCCGCGCAATCCAGCAAACTCATCGTCACCCTCGAAGATCACGTCATCCAGGGCGGATTCGGCAGCGCGGTCCTCGAAGCCCTCGACGAAGCAAATTCCAACTGCCCCCTCCTCCGTCTCGGCTGGCCCGACGAATTCATCGAGCACGGCAGCAACGTGCAGGCCCTCCGCGCCCGCCACGGTCTCAACCCCGAGCAACTCTTTCAGCAAGTCCTCCAACGCGCCCTCAAAACCCCCGGCCTCGAACCCGAATCCATCGGGGATTCCACTTTGTCCT
>JBELLU010000019.1:0-25898 GCA_042096455.1 Opitutia bacterium | reverse complement strand
GGGATTCCACTTTGTCCTGAACCCTAAACGGATTTCAAACTCAGAGGATCAGAGGAACGGAGGCACCCCCTCAACTCATCTGCATGGGGTCGACGTCGAGTTGGTCGATGACGGTTTTATCCATTTTGAAATCGCGGCGGAGGGCGGTGAGTTCATCGATGATGGCCTGAGCGCTGGGGGCAAAATACCAGAGTTGGAAGCGGTATTCGTCGCGGATTTTTTCAATGGGTGCGGGGGCGGGGCCGCGAAGTGTGAGGCGGTCGCCAAAGTGTGCCTCGACGCGGCGGGCCCATTGTTCGATGAAGAAGTTGACCTTCTCGGGGTTGCGCCCGCGGAAGAGGTGGCGAATGAGGTGTTGAAAGGGCGGGTAGTTGAATTCACGGCGTTGTTCGAGTTCCTCAAGTTGAAAACCGTCGAAGTCGGACTTGCGGGCAAATTGCACGGGCGGGGCATGCGGGGTGCTGGTTTGGATGATGACTTCACCGGCGCGATCCCCGCGTCCGGCGCGGCCCGAAACCTGCACGATGAGTTGAAAGGTGCGCTCGGCGGCGCGGAAGTCTTCCACATGGAGCGACATATCGGCATTGATGAGGCCGACGAGGGTGACGTTGGGAAAGTCCAGCCCCTTGGCGATCATCTGGGTGCCGACGAGGATGTCGATTTTCCCGGCGCGGAAATCGTTGAGGATTTTTCGGTAGAGATTTTTTTTCGACATGGAGTCGGCATCCATGCGCACGATTTTTGCAGCGGGGAGGATTTTTTGAACGATGGATTCAATTTGCTGGGTGCCCTGCCCTCGGTAACGGATGGCTTCGGAACGGCATTCGGGACAAACCGAGGGTGATTTTTCCTCGTGCCCACAGAGGTGGCAACGCAGGGAATGATCGGTGCGGTGATAGGTCAAGGGGATGCTGCAATGTTTGCAGGACGCAACATATCCGCAGTCGGGACAAAGAAGGCTGGTGGAGAATCCTCGCCGGTTCAGGAACAGGATGCTTTGTTCGCGTTTTTCAAAACGATCGATGAGTTTATCAGCGAGGAGGGTGGAGATCGGGGAACCCTTGGCGCGTCCGCTGTGTCCTTCGCGGCGCATATCGACGAGGTGAATACGGGGCAGTTCGCAATGGTCGACGCGTTTGAGGAGGCGGTCGACGGCGTATTTACCGCGCTCGACATTGTAGAGAGTTTCAAGGGAGGGCGTGGCGGAACCGACGAGGCATACCGCACCGGCGAGGTGGGCGCGGTAGACCGCAACGTCGCGCCCATGGTAGCGCGGGTTGTCTTCCTGCTTATAGGAGGGTTCGTGCTCCTCATCCACGATCATAAGCTTGAGGTTTTGCACCGGGGCAAATACGGCGGAGCGCGCGCCCACCACGACGTGCGCTTCGCCGCTCACGAGGGCTTTCCATGAATCGTAGCGTTCCCCGTCGGAGAGGTGACTGTGCCAGACCACGGTGCGAACCCCCCGGGCTTCGAGGCGCGCGCGCACGCGACCGACGGTCTGGGGCGCAAGGGCGACCTCGGGAACGAGGAATACCACCCCACCCCCCTCGGCTACGACTTGCTCGACGGCATTGAGGTAGACTTCGGTCTTTCCGGAACCGGTCACTCCGTGCAGGAGGCGAACGCTGAAGCGGTCCGCCGCAATCGCTCCGGAAATGGCTTTGACCGCAACCGCTTGCTCGGCGGTCAAGGTGGGACGGATTTCGGCGGCTTCGACCGTTTCAACCTCGCCCAAATCGTCGGCATAGGCATCGCGGGTTTCTTCGGTGTCGGTCTCAAGGAGATAGCCTTTTTTCACAAGGGCCTCGCAGGCGGAGGCGCTGATCTTGAGGCGTTTGAGAATTTCGGCACGGGGTTGGGGCTTCAACTGTTGTGCGACAAATTGCAGGAGGGCGGCTTGTTTGGGGGCGCGTTTTTCAAGGGCGGCGAGGGCTTCGGGATCGGGGGCGGTTCCGGGGGCGAGGTAGCGTCGGGTTTTGGGGCGCATCCCGCGACGAATCGCAGGCGGAATCATCGCCTCGAGGACCGCCTCGGGACTGGTGGCGTAATAATGGCGCGCCCAGTGGAAGAGTTCGATGAGTTCAGCGGTGAGGACGGGGAAATCCTGCACGACCTCGTAGAGCATCTTGAGTTTACCCGGTGGGATTTCCTGATGGCTGCCGGTGCGGAGCACGACCCCCAGTTCGCTGCGGCGCCGGAGGGGAATCCGAACGAGGGAACCGACCGCAATCTGAGGCTGAGCAGCGGGTGGCACGGCGTAAGCGAGGGCTTTGTCAAAACCCGAAAGCGGCACAACCTCAACAATCGTCGGAATGGAGGGCTTCGTTTTCGGTCTTGGTTTCGCGTCACTCATGTGCAGGTAGGGCCACTGGGAGCGAGACCGCTTAACCCACTTCTAATTCATGGATCAATTCGCCGAAGGGTTTGTAGTCCTGTAGTTGCTGGAGGTCGGGGTCGTTGCGCATCCAGTGATAGTCTTTAAAGCCGAGACTAACGGCGTTGCGAATCGCGCGGGTGGCTTCAGATTTGCGGCCCTTCAGCGCGAGACTGCAGCCCAAATTATAATGGGCAGTGGCGTCATTGGGAACAAGGCGCACCAGCTTGCGATCGATTTTGAGGCCTTCGTCGACCTGCCCTGCCTCGGTGTAGAGTTGCGCGAGAATGGTGGCGACCTTTACGTCGCGGGGCATCCGTTTGTGGAGATCCGCGAAAAAACTGAGCTCAAAGGCGTATTTGGTTTTTTTCATTACCAGCGCGCGGTCGTTCAGGACGAGGTTCCCTGCTTATCGCAATTGTCGCAGGTTTTCGAATCATGCCCGCCCTTGCAACGCGCCATCACTTGCAGGCGTTGGCTTACCACTTCCATACCGAGCTTATCCGCCACGGTCTTGCCATACCATTCCATGAAAGGTGCATCGATCTCGAAAATCTTGTCGGTTTCCACGCAAATGACCTGTGCCTTGAAGGTGTTGGCATTTTTATTTGCCATGTAGAATTTGTAATCGCGACCGACATCGACCTCACGGATGAGCCCGCTCTCGGTCAAAATCGGCAGGGCACGGTAAACGGTGGCACGCGAGACGGTGTCATCAATCGCGCGCGCCGCTTCCAGTAATTCCTCCGCCGTGAAATGATCCTCGTGCTGATACGCCGCATCAAAGATTGCAAGTCGCTGATTCGTGACCCGCAGACCCTTGCTGCTAAGGAATTCACGGAAGGTATTGTGGACTTCGTCCGGGTTGGCGTTTGGATTGACCATGTTTCTTATTGAGACAGAATTGAGACCTGATACCCCGATGGCAAGCCCCCTTCTTGTTTCACGGATAAAATAAACGAATTTCTGCTTGATTTCGGGCGCAGGGATGCTTTTCTACAACGCTTTTCCCATGAAAGCGACAATCCGTACACAAGGCCGACAATTCACCGTCTCCGAGGGCGACATCCTCAAGGTTAACGCCTACCCAGACACCAATGCCGGCGACACTGTCAGCATCGAGGAAATCCTCATGCTCGGCGAAGGCGCGGACACCCGCTTCGGTTCTCCGCTGATTGAGGGCGCCAGCGTCAAAGCGACGGTCCTCGAAAACAAGAAGGACAAGAAGATTACCGTCTTCAAAAAGAAGCGTCGTCAGGGCTACAAGCGTCGCCGCGGTCACCGCCAGCACCTTTCCGTCATCAAGATCGAATCCATCAACGGATAAAACCCTCTAACTAAGGAGATTAAAAAATGTCACATAAAAAAGGACAAGGAACTTCAAAGAACGGACGCGACAGTCACTCACAGCGTCTTGGTGTGAAAAAATTCGGCGGCGAGTCCGTTGTTGCAGGCAACATCATCATGCGCCAGCGCGGCACACGTTACCACCCCGGCCAAAACGTTGGCATGGGTCGCGACCACACCCTCTTCGCGCTCAAGGATGGCAATGTCGCTTTCGATAAAGCCCACCGCAAAATCAACGTTGTTGAAGCGGCTGCCAGCTAAACAAGCGAACACTCCGTTCCCTTCACGATCCTGCACGCTACAGAGTGCGGGATTTTTTGTGCTCAAGAATCGCTAGTAACTTGAAAACGCGACCCGCACACCGCCCGCATTGAGGGAATCATGCACCATTTCGGTAAAAGTCATATAGCGCACCCCCGCCTCAAAGCTCGTTAGCCGCACCGGCGCACCCGTGCGGATGGAATTCACAAAATCAGACTCCACCTGCCAACCGACCGCCTCTGACAGATCTGGCGCAACTTCAACCTGCGAGGATTGATTCACCTCCCGCAGGAAAAGCTTTTCATTCAGCGCATCAAAATACAGCGACCCCTTCGTGCCATTTAAACAAAACTCCATGGTAGCAGGCCCGGACTCCACTCCGCTAAAATGATACACAAAACGCGCCGCAGATTCAGCAAAACGACCCACAATGCTCAAGCTGTCCGGAATCTCAACTTTTGAAGCAGCAGCGGAACCCGGATAGAACCGCTCGTCCTGAAAGACCGCTCCATCTGCGATGAGCCATTCAGGATCCATTCCCAGCCAACGCAAAAGCGTCTCATACAAAATTCCCATTGTTAAGATATTCTTGCCGGAAAGCTCGCGATCGGACCGCCAGGTCATGGGGGCATGAGGGTCCGCCAATGACCCACTGGCATGCATCACGCGCACTTCCAACAAGTCGCCAATCGCACCCGCATTCAAGAGCTCAAAAATCTTTGAGTCATAATTGAGAGAAAAGGGAGCGGGCACCACCTGAGCAACCAGTTGAGGATTCGCCTTTGAGGCCGCAAGCATCGCGCGCGCTTCCTTGAGGTCAGCCGCCATACGCGCCTCGCAAAGAACGTGCTTGCCCGCTTCTAAAGCGGCAATCGACGCCTCCGCGTGCAGATACGGCCACGTCCCGATACAAACAGCGTCAATCGTCGGATCTGCGATAATCGCGCGCCAATCATCCACCGCAGAAGCGATGCCAAATTCCTCGGCTACTGCAGTCGAAGAGGCGCGGCTACGATTCGCCACCGCGCATAATTCAACACCCTCAATCGCCTTGAAACCCGGCAGGTGCATTTTGCGGGTATTTGTCCCCGCCCCAATAAATCCTACCCGAAGTGTTTTCATCATACTTTTTATTGGCTCAATTTAATCTCCCAGACGCCTATTCAAGCTGTCCCAAATGCAAGGTACACACACGATCGGTACGCTTTGCATATTCTGGATTATGCGTCACCAAAATCAAACTTTTTCCCTCTTCCGCAACCAACTCCAGCAAGAGATTCATCACCGCCTCTCCGGTGGCCTCATCGAGGTTGCCGGTCGGTTCGTCCGCCAGAATCAACGGGGGGTCATTGATCAAGGCTCGCGCCACCGCGACCCGCTGACGCTCGCCACCGGAAAGCTTGGTGGAATGATGATGGATTCGCGCCCCCATCCCGACCCGTTCAAGAAGGGCCTCCGCGCGCGTGCGATGGGCGTGCGTCAGGTTGCCCGCAATCCGTGCACCCAGCAGGACGTTTTCCAGCGCATTCAATTCCGGAGCGAGGTAGTAGGCTTGAAAAACAAAACCCATCATTGCAGCGCGTCTGCGCGCCAAAGCAGAACTGGATTTTCCAATAATATTTTCACCGCCCCAAATCAAAGTCCCCGCATCCGCGGCTTCCAATCCCGAGAGAATATTCAGAAGCGTTGATTTCCCGCAACCGGACTCTCCGCGAATGCTGACACTCTCACCCGCTCCAATCGCGAAATCAACGCGCTGCAAAACCGGGATTGCTCTTTCTGCCCCCGGGAAGGACTTCTCCAGCGCGCGCGCTTCAAGTATGTAAGCATCTTTCATCGTTTTATTATTCACTGCGCAAAGCCTCCGCCGGGCGCAAACGCGCCGCCCGAATCGCGGGCACCAAGCCCGCTAAAGTCGAAACCACCAAGGCAAAGACCGTCACCACGATAAAATCACTCGCCAGATAATGCACCGGCAATTGATACACGTCGTAGATCCCGAGGAAATTGATCTCATTGCCGGTCAAGCTCGCATAAAAACCCAAAATTTGCGCCCGATATTGCAGTGAGAGCAAGGCCAAGCCAACCCCGAGCACCGTGCCGGTGACCCCGATCACCATACCCTGTAGGCAAAAGCTCAATGCGACCTCGCGGGGCGGAGCGCCCATCGCCACCAAGAGGCCGATTTCCCGCGTCTTCCGCAGGACCGCCATCATTAGCGCAACCGCGATCGAGAAACAGGCCACCAGAATAATGAAAATTATGATGAAAGAAATCACAAGTTTCTCCTGCTCGATCACGAAAAGAAAATCCTCGTTCGCCGCCTGCCAACTGATCGC
The DNA here is from genome assembly GCA_042096455.1 of Opitutia bacterium. GTDB lineage: Bacteria > Verrucomicrobiota > Verrucomicrobiia > Opitutales > Coraliomargaritaceae > UBA7445. Next base: position 19,574 of record JBELLU010000019.1, on the reverse strand, counting down.
CTGCAAGCCCGGCGGCAAGACCTCCGCCTCCAATTCCGCGCTCACCGCCTGCGCATCCGCGCCCGGTCTCAAGCGCACCGCCAAGCCATGCACCCCCTCGCCGAGACCATACAACTCCTGCATGACCCGCAGCGTCGTAACAACCGTATTGCCATCCACCGCCGGCGATCCCGTCCGGAAGAAGCCCAACACCTTGAACTCCCGTGGCAAAAGCACCTCGTCTTCCTTCAAGGCCTGTAACATCAGCGGCGTAAACACTTCCACCGTCGATCCCGGCATCACCCGCAGACTGTAGGCCAAACCCTCCCCTAGAAAAACACCCCGGTCATCAAAATCATCAAACGAACCCACCGTAAGGAAACCCTCCATCGGAATCACCTTCGACTCCTCCATGGGATCAATCCCGCGCACCATGGGAAACATGGGGCGGTTTTGGTGCTGCAGCATAATGACCCCCTCCGCAAAGGGTGCGGTGCCCACAACCATCGCGTTTCCATCCACCGAAGCCCGCCAGGATTCCCAGTCATCAATAATGCCCGAGCCCTTGATCCGGATATCCCCCTGCGTTTGCACGATGCGGGATCGGATATTTTCGCCAAAGCCGTTCATGACGCTTTGAACGATGATCAAAACGCATACCCCAAGCGTGACCCCCAGGATCGACATGAGGGAAAAAAAGGAAACACGGCGCCCACTCGGGAACAACTGCTTCAGGGCGTGGTAAAAATACCAAGGCATGGCATTACTTCTCAACCAACCGCCCCAAAAGGGGAAGCGTAAAATTCTACTGACAAGGCTTTAATTTTTGGTGAAACTTTTCATAAAGCGAAGCTATTGCTATAAAAGTAACCATTTCTCTTATGTTGAATTCGCCACCTACCCCACAAACCTTACCGGTCAAGGACGCTTGGAAACCCCTGCCCCTGACGCACTGGAACACCGAGACCGCCGCCCACCTCCTGCGCCGCATCGGGTATTCCGCCACCCCCACCAGGGTTCAACAAGCCCTCAATGGCCCGATCTCCAAAACCCTTGAACAAGCCTTTGGCGCAGTAAAACCCAACACCAAAAGCCCCGAACTCAGCAAATTTGAAACGGAATTCTTTGACCGCTCCACCGAAGCCAACCGCCTCAAGGACCGCGAAGAACGCCGAATCGCACAGCGCAACATCCGCCGCGAGAGCGACCACTTCTTTCGGCAATACGCCGTTGAATGGTATCGCTTTGCCCGCGATGAAGCCAACAGCCCCCAAGAAAAATTCGTCACCTTCCTGCACGATGTCTTCGTCATTGAACAACGAAAAATCCGCGAACCCTTCACTCTTTTTAATTACGAACAAACCCTTCGCGAGGGCATCCAACTCAATTACCCCGACCTCTGCAAACGCGTGAGCCGCGAACCCGCAATGGTGCGCTACCTCGACCTCCATCAAAGCTCCGCCCGCAAACCCAACGAAAATTTTGCCCGCGAATTATTTGAGCTCTTTATCCTCGGTGAGGGGAATTATACCGAAAATGACATCAAGGAAGCCGCCCGCGCCTTCACCGGTTACCGCATCAAAAAACGCACCGAATTTGCCTACTATGACAAAATCCACGACCACAGCCCCAAGACCGTCTTTGACAAGACCGGCCCCTGGACCGGGGATGACATCATCGACCTCGCTTTTGAAAAACCCACCGCCCGCACCTACCTCATCCAGGAACTCCTAAAATTCTACCTCACCGACGACGACCTCCCCCACCCCGACTATATCCGCGCGCTCGGGGACCTCTGGGCCGCCCGTAACTTCAATCTAAAATACCTCATCCAGACCGTCTTTCAAAGTCGCCTCTTTCACCACCCCGCCTACCGAGGCAACCTCGTTAAAAGCCCCATCCATTTCTACCTCGGCCTCTGTCAGGATCTCCAAATTGATGTCACCCCCTTCAGCGGGCGCACCCTCCACGCCATGCGCACCATGGGTCAAAACTTCTACAACCCGCCCAATGTCCGCGGCTGGCTCTACGGCCAAAATTGGATCAACTCCACCACCATCAGCGGACGCCGCCAGCTCGTCGATTACCTCTTCACTCCGGTCAATGAGAAACGACTCAACGGGAATGACAAAAAAGCCCTCAAAGCCGCCCGCGAGAACAATCACGCCAACTTCCAAGTTACCGCCGATCGCCTCGGCAAACTCATGAAACTCGACCCCGAAGGGATTGCCGACCACCTCACCACCTATTTCATAACGGCCCCTTCCCGCGACACCTATCGACCCGCCATTATTAAAATGATTGAAGAAAACAAAGACGGGAAGCCGTACTGGAACCTTCGCAACACCGTCATTGGGCTCCTTCAGTCCCCCGCCTATAATCTCTGTTAACCAAACCACTTTAGAATACCAATGAGCAAAAAACTACCTGCACCCCTTACCCGCCGCGAATTCATCCGCCAGAGCGCCGGCGGTGGCCTCGGCTTCCTCGCCTTCAGTGGATTCGCACCCGCCTTCCTCACCCAGAGCGCTTACGCCCAAAACCCCGGCCCAGAACGCGACCGCCCCATCCTCGTCATGATTCAACTCGGCGGCGGCAACGACGGACTCAATACCCTCATCCCCTTTACCGACGACAACTACTTCCGCCTGCGCCCCAACCTCTCAATCCGCGACAATATTCATATGGTGGACGACCACCTCGCCCTGCACCCCGCCCTCGGGCAATTCCGCAATCTCCTCGATCAGGGCAACCTCAGCATTATTCAAAACGTTGGGTACCCCAACCCCAGCCGCAGCCACTTTCGTTCCACCGAAATCTGGGAAACCGCCTCCGATAGCGACGAATACGGCACCACCGGTTGGCTCGGGCGCTACCTCGACAACAATTGCTCCGGTACGCCCGAACAGGCTGACCCCAGCGCGATCCACATCGGCGATATTATCCCGCAAAGCTACCTCACCGACCAACCCGCCTCCATCTTTGGAATGCGTTCCAGCGGAAGCTTCAACCGCCGCAAATCCCCCTCCGACATCGCGTATGAGACCCTCCTCAACGAACCGCACATCGAAGGCTCCCCTTCCTATTTGCAGCAAACCATGATGAATACCCTCGTCACAGAACGCCGCGTTGAGACCCACCTTGCAAATTACAAAACCCAAGTCCAATACCCCTCCAGTAATCTCGGCCAATCCCTCAAACGCATTGCCGCCCTCATTCATGCCGACATGGAGACCCGCGTCTATTACGTCTCCCAAACCGGTTACGACACCCATGCCGGACAACTCGAAAAACACGCCGAACTCCTCGGCGACCTCGCAAATTCCATGGCTGCCTTCCAGCGCGACCTCAAAGCGAATAAACGCGACGACCAGGTCCTCACCATGACCTTCTCCGAATTTGGACGCCGCGCCGCTGAAAACGGCAGCGCCGGCACCGACCACGGCACCGCCGCCCCCCTCTTTGTGATGGGTCGCGATGTCAAAGGCGGCATTCTGGGTCAACGCCCCGACCTCAACCTCGACCCCAAAGAAGACCTCCAATACACCACCGATTTCCGTGGCATCTATAATACCGTCCTCGACCAATGGCTCCAGGCCGACGCCCAACAAATCCTGGGCGATAAATTCGACCCCGTTCCCTTCCTCTAACCCCGCAACACAGAATAAAGGCTTTACAGCACGGCCCACAGGTGCTTAATTCTTCCTCTTACCGTGAGACTTTACTGCAGGGTGGAGCAGTCCGGTAGCTCGTCAGGCTCATAACCTGAAGGTCACAGGTTCAAATCCTGTCCCTGCACCCATTTAAACCCCCGACTCCGGTCGGGGGTTTTTCATGCCCGGTGCAATCAGGAGTTAAAACCGCAAGCTGCTACCCTGCAGCTACGCCACGGCGCCGGAGGACCCCAAGCCGGGCAAACAATCCCTTTTTCTGCTCGTAGATAAAATGCAGCATTCGATAACTTTGTTATAAGACTACCTGAGCTGCGCCTCGGCGCCGGCGCCTCTCTACCTTATAAAAAGAGAATCTTGACTACCGAACAGCATAATATACATTGCGGTGTATGATACGCACTCAGATATATTTAACTGAGGAAGAGCATGCAGGAATCAGCAGTCTCGCAAGCTCTCTGCAAAAGAAACAAAGCGAACTGATACGTCAGGCGATCGACGAGTTTCTGGTGAGATCGAACCCCAAAGATAAACTTGAGAGAATAAGAGAGGCACAAGGCATCTGGCAGGACCGCGAAGCTATTTCACTTGAAGAGCTTAGGTCTGACTTCGACAGGTTTTAGTCATGTTAGTCGATACCGATGTGTTGATCGATTACCTAAAAGGTAATCCCCTCGCAGTAGATTTTATTGAAAAGAATATTGATGTGGTCTCGGTATGCTCGATGACAATTGCGGAGCTCTATCAGGGCATTCGGAATAAAAAAGAAAGAGAGCTACTAGACCTTTTCGTTTCCGAACTCCGGGTTTTCTCTATCACTGGAGACATCGCGATCAAAGCAGGTCTTCTAAAAAGAGAATACGGGAAGTCTCACTCGAGTGGACTGGCAGATTGCATCATTGCTGCTACCGCCATGTCGCAGGGAATGAAATTAGCAACGCTCAACATTAAGCACTTCCCGATGATCGATACTGCCTTTGCGCCATACAAAAAAAGCTAGAAGCAGACGAAGAACCGCGAACATCCAACAGCGAACTCCAAAAATCCGCGCGATCCGTAGTTCTAAAAAAGAAACTACCAATTACGCGGATTTTACGAATGTGGATAGCCCGCATGCTGCCCTGAGTCCGGCGCAGCCGCAAACCGCTCATAGTCGCTCATTAGCACTCATCCAATTACTTGTAGTAGAAGCGGCACGCTTGTCGCTCTCCAGCAACACGCAAAGCGGCAGGATTGCCGCTTCCACGATATTAAGATCATGAGTAAGAGTAATCCCAATTAAGAACCAACAACGTTCAACGAACAACCCCTTCAACGTTCAATGTTCGACGTTCCCTAACTTTCCCACCTTCCCACTTTCCTACCTTCATACCTAAAACCACCTTCATACCTCCAGCCCACTTTCATACCCGATATCGAGCGCTAGGCGACCTCGGGTTTTTCGCCGAAGGGATTACCGGGACGGGGCTCGGACTCCGCCATGGCTTTTTCAGTCTTGAGCCGCAACTGCCCGCAGGCGGCGTTGATATCATGGCCTTTCTCGCGGCGGATTGTGACCGAAACTCCCGCCTCGCGCAGCACTTTCACAAAGGCATCCTGACGCCCGATACTGGGGCGTTTCCATTCGAGCCCTTCCACTTTGTTGTAAGGAATGCAGTTCACATGGGCGTGGAGATCGTATGCAATTTTGGCGAGCTCCCGCGCCTGCTCGAGACTGTCATTGATCCCCTCAATCAGAATAAACTCGAGCGTTAGCATACGCCCGTGCTTTTCCTGAAAAGCCTTTGCGGCGGGAAGCAAAACCTCGAGCGGGTATTTTTTGTTGATCGGCATGATCTGATCTCGCACCGCGTTGGTCGCACCGTGGAGGGAGATCGCAAGCCGCACCGCCACACCTTCCTCTGCCAGTTTCAATATTTGCGGCGCCAGGCCCGAGGTGGAAACCGTAATGCGACGCGCCCCAAAATGCAGCCCCCAGTCCGCGTTCAGAATTTTGATCGTGCGCACCAGCGCGTCATAATTTGCGAGCGGTTCCCCCATTCCCATGAAGACGATATTATCGAAGGACGCGATGGATGCTTCGGCACGCGCGGTATGGGCATCCTCCATTCGGCAGATATGCATCAACTGCGCCACGACTTCCGAGGCGAGGAGATTGCGCTTGAACCCGGCAAGACCGGATGCACAAAAACGACACCCATAGGCGCAGCCGACCTGAATCGAGACGCACACCGTCTTGCGCGACTGATCGACCCCGACCCCTTCCTGGGGCGCGCGAATCAGTACCGTTTCAATCAATGAGCGATCTTCCAACTCCATCAGCAATTTTTGAGTGACGTCATTGGAGCGTTTATCCAGCACCGGGCGCACCGGATAAATACAGTAATTGGCATCCAGCCATTGGCGCAGGCTTTTGGGGAGATTGGTCATTTCGTCCAGCGCCTGCACCCGTTTTTTGTAGAGCCAATCCATGATTTGCCGTGCCCGAAAGGCGGGATGACCGGCTTCCTTCAGGATTTCCGTAAGGGTTTCAAGCGTTTCTCCAAAGAGACTTGGTTTTTCAGGTGATAGCCGCACCCCTATGAGATGTTCATATTCCGGCACTGCCTCAACCAGAAAACTTGCTTGAATTGAACCGCTTGCAAAATTTTTTACGGACGTAGAATCCGTATTTATAATATTTTGACATTATTGGGCTTTTGACCCATAAATATAAAGATGGAAAGTGCTTATCCACCGAGACGAATGAAAGACATGGTAGCCAGCGAGCGCCCTCAAGAGCGACTTGAATCACTGGGCGCGGATGCCTTGAGCGATACCGAATTGCTGGCGATTTTACTGCGCAGCGGTCCTCAGGGGATTGATATTCTCAGTCTCTGTGGAAACATTCTGGATAAAGCCGGATCGCTGGACAAATTGCTACATTGGACGCGGCAGGATTTTCTTAAAATACGTGGCATTGGAGGGGTGAAGGCCGCCCAACTTTTGACGATCATGGAGCTAACCAAGCGGCTCATTCGCGCATGGGACGAAGCTACCATTAATGAGGCCTTTGATAGCCCTGAAAGAGTCGCCCAATTTTTCCGCACCCGCATTGCGGGGCTCGACGTTGAGAAGTTCTGGGTTTTATGCCTCGACCGCAAGAATCGACTCATCAGCGATCAAGCGGTCACCTCCGGCACTGCGACCAGCAGCCTGGTTCATCCACGCGAGGTTTTCCGGGAAGCCATCAAATGCAATGCCACTGCCATCATTGCGGCGCACAACCACCCGAGCGGCGACCCAACCCCAAGCAAGGCCGATATTCAAATTACCCGGCAGTTGCGACAAGCCGCCCAAACCCTACAAATCGATTTCCTCGACCACGTCATTCTCGGTCGACGTGAGATCGACCCCATGCAACTGGGTTATTACAGCTTCGATGATGCCGGCCTTATCTAAGCTCGAATCAGCCCGGACGCTGCACTACCCAAAACCGGCAATCGTCTGAAAATTCCCGCACGCGAGCCGACTCCATCGCCAATTCAGACCGCATGAGGTGCGCCTCGATGCGAAAACCCACCTTCGTAATGAGCGCCTCCATCTCGCCAACCGTTGGCACATGCATAAAATGTACCCCGGTCGCTCCTGCTTCCAAACGATCACCGAATTCATGCAAGCCCGCAGCCTGTTCACCACTCGCCCAGCGTTTTTCTTCCGCTTCCCAGAATGCCTGATCCGGGCTGCGCTCCCGGTCATGGCTGGTGAAAACAAACCATGCCCCCGGTCGCAAGACGCGGAAAATTTCCCGCAGTGCCGCTTCCCGTCGCGCCGCTTCCGGAATCTGCATCAAGCCGTTAAAACCAAAAATCGCGCCGTCAAACACCGCATCCTCAAACTCCAGTTGGGTGGCATCCCCAACCCGAAAAGGAATGGAATATTCCAACACCTCCGCCATGTGACGCGCACGACGCACCATCCCGCGCGCGAAATCCACCGCCATCAAATTCCGATATCCCAACTCATGTAAACCGAAGGCGATGCGCCCCGCGCCACATCCCAACTCCAGCAAGGTCTCCTCCGGCTTAAACAAACGCTTGAAAATTTTTTCCTCCGACTCCCAAAGCCCGACCCGACCGGCAGCCGCAGCGTATTGCTCGACCACTTCATCAGAATCAAAATAGGCGTGCACCGCCTTTTCATTCGCCTCCATACGCTCCCCCGTCAGGCCCCTGATTTGTGTTTAAAACCACTGGCCACCACCGTCTCAAAGTGGGGCGGCTCGCTTTCACGCGCCACTACGTTGACCTCGATACCTTTAAAACCCGCCTCCTTGAGATATTGGTAAAGCTTGTTTTCAGAGAAGCCCAACCATTCATCCGCATACAGTTCCCGCGCCTTCTCGAACTGATGCTCCAGCAAATCAATCACCACAAGTTGACCGCCGGGCTTTAAAATCCGGAAAGCCTCCGCCACCGCTTGCTGGGGATGTGGTGCATGGTGCAAGGCCTGGCTCAAAAGCGCCAAATCAACCGAGCCGTCTTTTAAAGGCACCGACTCAATATCGCCCAGCTTATATTCGAGATTCGTAAATTCGTTTTTCTTTGCGAGCGCGGTACCGAACTCAACCATCTTCAGGGAATTATCCACACAGATAACCTGTTTCGCCCGTCGCGCCAGCAGTTGCGAAATCAAGCCCTCACCCGCCCCCAAATCGGCAATCGTGAGCGGCGGTGTCAATTGAAGGAGCAAGTGCCCAATGCCCTCCCAATTGCGGCCCGGGCAATAATGCTTCCCGAGACGACCCGCCACCGAATTGAAATATTCCTCCGCCTTACGTTTTCGTTTTTCAAGGACACGTTTCAGGTTCGCGGCATCCTCAACGATCTGCGGAGTGTTCGCAACCGCATCACATGCCGCCGCAATCAAAGCGCGACCTTCCGACTCAAAACCCTTGTTCCATGCGTAGAAGGTTTTTTTACCCTCCCGCCGATCCTGCAACAACTCACCCTGCCGCAAAAGCCCGAGGTGTGATGAAATTCTCGACTGACCCATGTTCATGATTTCCTGCAATTCCGCCACCGCGAGTTCCTCCCGGGCAAGCAACGTCAGCAAGCGGACCCGGGTTTGGTCCGCCAACAATTTCAAAATTTCCCATGAATCTGCCATGCTTCTATTCACAAGCAAAAGGACGGATTCAAAGGAAGCAAGACCCATCCCTGCATCGGCGCGGCAAGGCCCTAGCTCAAGAGACCCTTGATATCCTCAATACTGACCTTCGCGTTGGCGGCTGCCGATTCCTCAAAAAGCTCCGCCAAGAGTTCCGCCTTGCGCTTTTGTAACTCCAGCACTTTTTCCTCCACCGTATTGGTGGCGATGAGTTTCACGCTCGTAACGACCCGTTCCTGACCGATGCGGTGCGCCCGGTCCGTTGCCTGAGCCTCCGCCGCGGGATTCCACCAGGGGTCGTAGTGCAAGACCGTGTCGGCACCCGTTAAATTCAAACCGGTTCCGCCCGCTTTGAGGGAAATCAGAAATACCGGGATCTCAGGGTCGTGATTGAATTCGTCACAGACCGCCAGACGGTTCCTGGTTTGCCCATCGAGATAAGCATAACGGTGACCCGATGATTCCAAGTGCTCAGCCAACAACTTGAGCGCCGTCACAAAACTTGAAAACACCAGCATCCGTCCGCCATTGTCCAAACACTCCGCCAGGACTTCATCAAAAGCCTTCAATTTCGCAGATTCCTCCGCTGCAAATTCCGCATCCAAAATACGGGGATCGACGCATACCTGCCGCAGGCGCAACAACTCCGTAAAAGCCGCAAAGCGAACCCGTCCCGCCGCCGCGCCCGCCATTTCCATTTCGAAAATTTCGCGCCGGGTTTTCTCGAGTGTCTCCTGATAAAAGCGCTGCTGTTTACTGCCAAGCTCGCAATAGAACGTCTTCTCAATCTTTTCCGGCAACTCCGGAGCGACCTCTTTTTTTGTACGCCGCAAAATATAGGCAGCCGCACGGCGACTTTGCCCCTCACTGTGCCAGGCACGATCTGCTCCCGACAACTTCCCGCTGGGCGCCGTCAGATAACCGGGCATCAAAAATTCAAAGAGTGAGTAGAGATCGTCCAGGGAGTTTTCCACCGGGGTGCCCGTCAGGAGAAAACGACCGCCATTGTGGAGGCGGGTCAGGATCCGGGCATTTTGACTGCGCCGGTTCTTGATGTGCTGGGCCTCGTCTCCAATCACGACGGACCAATCGAGCGCCCCCATCAATTCCCCGTCCTGCCGCAGGGTTCCATAAGAGGTCACCACCAAATCAACGTCCTCCATCGCCACCGCTTCCTTCGCCCGCGCCGGACCATGATGCTTCAAAACCCGCAGGTCCGGCAAAAATCGTGCCGCCTCACGACACCAGTTTTCCACCAGACTCGCCGGACAAACCACGAGCGCCGGCTCCAAGTCTGTATTTGTTTTCGTGATACAGCTTACCAGCGCGAGCGCCTGCAGGGTTTTTCCCAAACCCATTTCATCTGCCAGAATACCGCCCAATTGATGCCGGTAAAGATGCCAGAGCCAAGCCACCCCGATGCGTTGATACGGACGCAGGAGCGAATCAAAATGCGGCGGGACCGGTGGCGGGTCCAGCGCTCCAATGTCGCGCAGGGCACGACTGCGGGATTGCCAAGCTTGCGGCGGTTCCCAACCCGGCGCCAGTTCTTCGAGCATACCCTCGACTGCCGCCAATTCCGCTGCGCCCAGTTGTTTGGAAAATCCCGGCGTAAAGTGCCGGTCGGCCTGCCCGCTCACCGCGCGCTCAATCCGGTGCAAATGCTCCACCGCCCCGCGATCAATCAAAGTAATCGTCCCCTTCTCACTCTCAAGATAATGCTTTCCTCCGCCCATCGCGCGGCGGATCGCCTCGGGATCCTGTTGACGGCTCAAGCTCAAGTCCAAGCGAAAGCTCCCCTCCGACTCCGCAGCCTCCACCTCCAGACCCGCCACCTCAACGCCCTTCAGTTTTCTTTCAAAATTATCAGTGAAGCAGGCACGCCATTGCTCACGCAAGGCACTCCAATGTAAGGCGAGAAAGTTCAAAACCTTATGCCGATCGCGCAACCACCAGCGACGGTTTCTCGGTTCGAGTTGAAAACCCTCCGCCTTGAGAATCTCCCGCAGGGGCCGAATGGAATCATCCCCTCCGGTAGGCAAACGCAGGGCGAGGTATTGCGTCGAACCATCCACTACGATCTTGCTTTCCGGGAAATCCGCCATGGGATCGCCCGCCGGCATCGCATCGGGGTAATCCTTTGGACTGCTCGACCATCGCTCCTGAGTGGAGGCCTCCGCCTGCCGCCGTAGGTTCGGCTTTGACGCTTCCCGCATCGGCGCCACCCCAACACTGCCACGGTCCTCCACCGTCAAACCCGCCTCACACCGGTGCGCCTCGTAATGCAAACACAAGGCGATCGCGTGCGCGCAGATCCGACCCTTCCGGCCCACCGGACAAGTGCATTCATTCTCCGCAAAGACGGTGGAGCGCAAGTTGAGGCGCGGTTGATACAACCCCGCCGCGCCTTTCACTTTTCCGGTGAGCACCGGAGTCACCCATTCCGATGCCCGCACTGCGTCGCCTTCATAGAGTTTTTCAGCCTGCCGGTAAACCTGGCCACCGGCGAGATCGACACAAAAACGGTGACTGAAACTGGGCGCGGCTTTTGTCATTGGATGCATGGAATCTGTTTCCGCCGGATGGTTCAACCTTTGATCACCTGCGGAAAACAAAAAAGCCCCCGACAAGCGGGGGCTGGAATGTAATCGCGGGTAAAACGAATCGACGACTTACTTGGTCGCCTCGTCGAGGAGGTCACCGAGGTTGGTCATGTCTTCGTCCGCAGTGACGCTGTCAAAGGCCTGACGTTCCTTGGCGAGTTCGTCCTCGCTGTAGTTGGCAGCCTTAATGGAGAGACCGATGCGGCGCTCGTCCTTGTCGATCTTGATTACCCGAGCGGTAACTTCGTCACCTTCGTTGAGCAGATCCTTGATTTTCTCGACACGCTCTTCGCTGATCTGGGAGATGTGAACGAGGCCATCAATGTCGTTTTCAAGCTCAATGAAAGCACCGTAGCTGGTGATTTTTGAGATCTTGCCATTGACCATGTCACCGATCTTGAAGTGGGTTTCGATTTCCTCCCACGGGTCGGTGGTGGTCTGCTTCATACCGAGCGAGATGCGTTGTGAATCGGCATCCACATCGAGCACGAGGGCGTCGACTTCGTCACCCTTCTTGAGCGCTTCGCTGGGATGGTTGATCTTGCGCGTCCAGGACATATCGGAGACGTGAACCATACCGTCAATTCCCTCCTCGAGCTCCACGAAGGCGCCGTAGGTGGTGAGATTGCGGACCTTGCCACGGATGCGTGCCCCGATGGGGTAATTGTGGCGTGCCATATCCCAGGGGTTGGCGTCGAGTTGGCGGGTTCCGAGGGAGATCTTTTGATCCTCCTTTTGGATGCCAAGCACCACCGCTTGAACTTCTTCGCCGATACGCAGCACTTCACCGGGCTTGGTGATACGCTTCGTCCATGAGAGCTCCGTCACGTGCACGAGGCCTTCCACGCCGGTTTCGATTTCGATAAAGGCACCGTAAGGAACGAGATTAACGACCTTGCCGGAAACAGTGGAACCGATCGGATAATTCTCTTCGATGCGTTCCCAGGGATTGTCCTGAAGCTGCTTGAGTCCCAGAGAGACGCGCTCGCGTTCACGATCAATTTCAATAACAACCACTTCGATTTCTTCGCCCTGCTTGAGCATTTCGCTGGGATGCTGGATGCGACCCCAGGACATATCGGTAATGTGGAGAAGGCCGTCGAGGCCATCGAGGTCAACAAAGGCACCGTAATCCGTGATATTCTTGACTTGGCCACGGCGTTTGTCTCCAGGCTTGACTTCTTCAAGGAGGGCGCGGCGTTTCTCGATGCGCTGTTCCTCAATGAGTTCGCGGCGGGAAACGACGATATTCTTGCGATCGAGGTTGATCTTAACGACCTTGAAATCGTAAGTCTGACCCACGTATTGGTCGAGATTCTTGGGCGGTTGTACGTCGATTTGTGAAGCGGGCAGGAAGGAATCCACCCCGATGCTGACGATCAAGCCACCCTTGACCTTGGAACGAACGCGGCCGGGAATAATGGAACCTTCCTCGCAGTTTTCTACGATCTTCTCCCAGTTCTTCTTCTGTTCTGCCTTGTCGTAGGAAATAACCGGATTGCCTTCGCGGTCTTCCAGCTTTTCCAGAAATACCTCGACCTCGGAACCGACTTGCAGTTCGGAAATGTCGACAAATTCGTGCGCGGGAACGATTCCCTCGGATTTTCCACCGATATCGACCACGACCTCAAGCGGACGGATTTCGATAATAGTGCCTTGAATAATAGAACCTTCGTTGAGGTTCTCGATGCTGCTGCCTTGGAGCAGCTCTTCCATGAGTTGACTCATATTTGACTGTGTGTCATCCCCGAAAGGACAACTGGGTTGATGGTTAATAATTAAGTGGGTTTTCCCGTGTGATGATACCAATCATCAAAAGAGCCGAAAAGTAGTAGCCGTGCATCCGCACATAGCAAGCAAAAAGCCCGATATTTAAAGGGTCCAACTCCGCTAACCTCGTCTTTCGTATCAAAAGCGCTGCGGGGTGGGCACAAAAAAGGCGCACTCCCTACCCCTAAGGAGTGCGCCAACCATTGTCTACTTTATTCTGTTACCCCAAACTCCCTTGCGGGAGATAAGATCTTTAATGTGATTTCAACCTTAGTTTTCGCTGTCTTTAATGCAAGTCATTTTTCAGATTTAAATGAAGTTTTTTTAATCCCTACAAATCAGACCATTAGGAAACATAATCACCTTAAACTTATGGGCTGGCAATCAATTAAGGGAGCCTCCACAGTCAAATCATGCCATTTTCAAAGCCAACCGAAGACATCATCGCGGATTTTCGCGGGCTGCCACGCAGCGTCAGTTGGTCATCAAAAAGCATGCCCGTAAGCCTCGACAATCTCCTCGTTGTCATCAGGGAACGCTACAAAATCGAAGCCCCGTGCCCGGAGCGTTCCCTCGTTAAAAATTGGAATGAGCTCTTCGGGAAACTAGCGGGCCGCTGTAATCCCGTCCGCATCAAAGATGAACACACCCTTATCATCTCAGTCACCAACCCCACCCTGCGCTCCGAACTCATCTTCAAAAAATCTTATATCCTAAAAAAGATTATCTCCCTCCCACATTGTGGTAAAATCCGTGAACTCGTCATTCGCGGCTAAATCCGAATTATGCAAGCGCCCTATATTGACAGCCCACTCGCCTACCTTGACAGTACCGCACCATGAAAAGTTACCTTGATCTACTCAATACCGTTCTTGAAACAGGCACCTACCGCGACGACCGCACCGGCACCGGCACTTATTCCATCTTTGGGGCACAGGCACGCTTCTCCCTCGACCCCGACTTCCCGCTCCTCACCACCAAAAAACTTCACCTCCGTTCCATCATTCACGAACTCCTCTGGTTCCTCAAAGGCGAAACCAATATCGCCTACCTGCGCGATAACAAGGTCACCATCTGGGACGAATGGGCCGATGAAAACGGCGACCTCGGGCGGGTCTACGGTGCGCAATGGCGCGACTGGACGGCCGCTGACGGCTCCCGCGTGGACCAAATCGCCAACCTCATCCGAGATCTCAAGAGCAACCCCGACAGCCGCCGCCACATCGTTTGCGCATGGAATCCCGGCGAAATCCAGCACATGGCGCTCCCGCCCTGTCACGCCCTTTTCCAATTCTATGTCGCCAACGGCGAACTCAGTTGCCAGCTCTACCAACGCAGTGCCGACATCTTCCTCGGCGTCCCCTTCAACATCGCATCCTACGCCCTCCTGACCATGATGGTCGCTCAAGTGTGCGATCTCCGCCCCAAGGAATTCGTCCATACCTTCGGCGACCTGCACCTCTACGCCAACCACGTGAACCAAGCCCGCGAACAACTCTCCCGCGAGCCCCGCCCCTGCCCGCAAATGCGCCTCAACCCCGAGGTCAAAACCATTGACGGCTTCACCTACGAGGACTTCGAACTGGTCAACTACGATCCCCACCCCGCCATCAAGGCACCCATCGCCGTCTGATTTCCCATGAAGACCTTCAAGGCCATCGCAGCCATGTCCGAAAACCGCGTTATCGGTAACGCCGGCGACATCCCCTGGCATCTGCCCGAAGACTTCAAATGGTTCAAACAAACCACCATGGGCGGTATTCTTATCATGGGACGCAAGACCTTCGATTCCATCGGACGCCCCCTCCCCGGTCGTGAAACCTATGTCCTGAGTCGCACCCCCCGCAATATTCCAAACGTCCATTGCTTCACCGACCTCGCCATGCTCGACCAGCTTGCCACCGACAAGACGATCTGGATCGCGGGCGGGGGTGAGATTTACCGTCAAATGCTCCCCCGTTGCGAGACCCTCTACCTCACCCGTGTGCACCGCACCTGTGAAGGCGATGCCTACTTCCCCGAGTTTGAAAACAATTTCACCCTCGCGGCAGTGGAACTGAAAAATCCCGACTTTACGGTCGAGCGTTGGGAACGCAACTAAGCGCGCTTCGCGATTTCTGCCAGCGCCCAGCCAGCATGCTCTGCCAGCATGGCATCATCGCCGCGCACCAAAACCTCCAACGCCGGAACGTCCTCCCGTCTGCCAACGTTTCCCAACACCACGCAAATATTCCGCTTGAAGCGCCGCAATTTTAAACGCCGCATCGGTGAACCCCGGAAACGCTCCGTAAATTCCGCCTCGCCCCAGCCCAGCATCTCCCGCATCAGCGGCAAATCCCGTGGCGCAAACCGTGCCTCCTGCGTCACCACCGCCCAGCGATTCCATGGACACACATCCAGGCATTCATCGCAGCCAAACAAACGATCCCCCACCGCTTCCCGAAACTCCTCCGGGATGGCTCCCTCGTGTTCAATCGTCAGGTAGGCAATACACCGCCGCGCGTCCAATTGATACGGCGCCGTTATCGCCTGCGTCGGACAGACATCCATACAGCGCGTACAAGTTCCGCAACGATCCTTGACCGCTTCCCCAGCCGGCAAGTCCAGGGTCGTCACAATCGTCCCCAAAAAGGACCAAGTCCCCCGCTTGGGCTCAATCAAAATCGTGCTCTTACCCTGCCAACCCAAACCCGCCGCCGCCGCAATCGGTTTCTCCAGCACCGGCCCGGTATCGACATACGGCCGCTGCACCCCGCCATATTCCTCCCGCATGATACGGCAAAGCTGCTTCAGCCGCTTCAACATAAAGTTGTGGTAGTCGTCCCCCAGCGCGTATTTCGCAATGCGAAACTCCCGCTGCGGGTCCGGTTGGTAATAATTCAAACTGACCATCACCACACTCCGCGCCTCCGGGATCAAGGCCTCCGGCTGCAAACGCCGCTCATTGTTCCGCTCCATCCAAGCCATGCTCCCGTGCTGACCCGTCGCAATCCATTCCCGATAATATTCCCGCCGCAGATCCACCGGCACGGCACTCACCCCCAAGGCCGCAAAACCCAGCGCCTCCGCCCGCGCCGCCAGTTGCGCTTTCACCTCTGTGCCATTCATTTCCATCTACCCAAACTTTTGCGCTATTTTCTGCTGACAGCCAAGGCAAACTATCACTCAATCAAATCCATGAATAAAAGTACCGTCTCCGCCACCATTCTTATCGCGCTATTAATTGCTGCCCTCCTCGGCGGTTCACGCATCTTTGTCAGCGTCCCCGCAGGGCACGTTGCCGTCGCCACCCTCTTCGGCGAAGTCGTCGATGAACCCTACCGCGAAGGCCTCACCGTCCCCGTCAACCCCCTCTACGAATTCACCTTCTACGACATCCGCGAAAAAGAACTCAAAGAAAGCGCCGGCGTCCCCTCGCAGGATCAGCTCACCACCAGCGTCGACGTCAGTATTAAATTCCGCATCGACGGCGAGGAAACCCCCCGCATCCTCCAGGAAACCGGTACCTTTGAAGACGCCGTCCGCGTCCAAATCCAGCCGAAGCTCCGCTCCGTCGTGCGCGAACAGGGCAAGAGCATCGTGCGCGCCGAGGATTTCTTCCTTCAGGAAACCCAGGAAAACCTCCAATCCGCCATCTTCAACTCCATGAGCGACTACCTTCAGGAACGCGGCATCGTCTGCCTCGACATCCTGATCCGTGACATCAGCCTCCCCCCCTTCATCACCCGCGCCATCGAGTCCAAAAAAGAACGTGAGCAGGAAGTTGAAAAACAAAAAGCTGAACTCGAACGCTTCCGCACCGAACAGCAACAAATTATTGCGAAAGCTCAGGCAGACCGCGAAGCCGCCGAACTCGAAGCCGAGCAACGCCAGATCCTCGCCGACGCACAGGCTTACGAAATCACCAAGCTCAACGAAGCGATCGCCCAAAACCCCGCCTACGTCCAGATTCAAGCACTCGAAGCCCTCAAGGAAATCTCCGCCAATCCCTCCAGCAAAATCTACTTCCTCAACGGCGAGTCACCCACCCCCCTGCCCCTCATGAACATGGGAGACCCGCTCACCAAGTAAACGAGCCTCACTCAAAATGGCATCATCACGGGGGCTTTTTCGTCCCCCTTGACATTTGACAAATTATCAAATCATGAAGATGAATGTGAGCACCCTCCTGCGGGAATTCCCAAAAGTCCGGCGCACAGTGCTGGCCGGGGAGGACGTGATTGTGCAGACCCGCGAGGGCGACCTGCGGATCACTGCCGAAAAACCGGAAGGCAAGTCCGTCCTGGGTTGTATGAAGGGGATGTTTGGCTACCTCGATGACGACCTCGACAAGCCTACCACCACGGAAGACGAATGGAAGGCCTCGCTCTAAGCTATCTCGTTGATACCCACGCGATTATCTGGCTGGTGGAAAATGATCCGAGATTGGGTCAAAATACCCGGATCATCGCCGATACCACGCCAGCCAAGCAGCTGGCTATCGCCGACATCAGCCTTCTGGAGATTTCGGTCTTATGGCACAAAGGGCGCATCCCAGAAGGACAACCACTTAATATACTTCTGAAAGGCATCGAGGCTAATTTTCAGGTTCTCCCGATCAACGCAGCGATCGCCGCCACCGCCTACGAACTGCCCCTCCCGCAGTCCGACCCCTTCGACCGCAGCATCGTCGCCACCGCACTCTACCACAAAATACCCCTCATCACCCGCGACCGACACTTCACCGCCTCCAACTGCGTCCAAACCATCTGGTAATTATTCCCCCGAAAATCCGCCTCAAGGCAAGTCTTAGCTCCAGCACCCCGCTTGTCCCTCATGAACATGGGCGAACCCTTGACGAAATAGCAGTCCAATCGACCTAAACGTTTCGATCCACATGGTGACTTGACTATGGTAGATAAAATACCATACTTTTTACCATGCCCATTACCATAGACAAAGCCGGGCGGGTCGTAATCCCCGCAGAACTGCGGCGTAAGGCCGGACTCAGTGCTGGCACGCCGCTGGCGGCGACCTACGAAGACGGAGCCATTCAAATTCGACGTGATGTCCCCGCCCCCAAGCTGAAGCAACGCGGCTCGCGCCTAATCGCCAAGCCCAGCTTAAAAACCACTGCTACCGAACCGCTTGATCTGGCAGCCTGCATCGAGGAAGAACGCAACCGTTGGCCCACATGACGCGTCCCTTTCTTGATACCAGCATCCTCCTTGGCGGTCTCATCGATTTCGGCCCTCCCTCTGCGGCTCCTCTTAAAGTACTCGACATTCTCGCACAAACTTCAGGTACTCGCAGTCTCACCGCCTGGCATTGCTGTCTCGAATTCTTTTCCGTCGCAACGCGCTTGCCCGAGGAATTCCGACTCTCTCCTGCCATGGCCCGCGAACTGGTCGAAAGTGAAATTTTTGCCCGCATGGAAGTGCTTTCGCTTGATTCCCATCACGAAAAAGAACTTTTTCTGAAAGCAGAGTCTAACCGAATAAGCGGCGGGCGCATTTATGATTTCCATATTGGTCAGATCGCCCTCCTCCATCAAGCCACTGTCTTTATCACCGAAAACAAAAAACATTTTCAGCACCTACAGCAATCCGGCCTCCCGGTCTGCTCCGCCGCCGAATTCCTGAATACCCAATAATTTCACTACCACCGTTACCATGGCCGAAAAATACAACGAAGACAGCATCAAATCCCTCGACTGGAAGGCGCACATCCGCCTCCGCCCCGGTATGTATATCGGGAAACTCGGGGACGGCGCTTCCCCCGATGACGGCATCTACATTCTCCTGAAGGAAGTCATCGACAACTCCATCGACGAATTCGTCATGGGGCACGGCAAAACAATTGAGGTCAATATCGACGGCACCCACGTTTACGTGCGCGACCACGGGCGCGGCATCCCCCTCGGCAAACTCAAGGACTGCGCCTCCAAAATCAACACCGGCGCGAAATACGATTCCGAGGCCTTCAAGAAATCCGTCGGCCTCAACGGAGTTGGCATCAAAGCCGTCAACGCCCTCTCCTCCGAGTTCACCATTCAAGCCTTTCGCGAAGGCAAAACCCGCGCCGTACAATTTGCCCGCGGCGAGGTCACGAGCGAGGACAAACGCGACAAGGCCGCACCCAAAGACGCCAGCTCCGGCACCGAACTCCGCTTCGATCCCGACCCCGAAATCTTCGGCAAGTGCCGCTTCCGCGACGATTACGTCGAGGATATGCTCTGGAACTACGCCTACCTCAACAGCGGCCTCACCCTCCTCTACAACGGTAAAAAATTCAAATCCGAGAACGGTCTCCGCGATCTCCTCGAAAACAAACTCGACGGCGAACCGCTTTACCCGATCGCCCACCTGGAGGACAAGGACATCGAAATCGCCTTTACCCACAACAACGCCTACGGCGAGGATTA
>JBELLU010000018.1:5909-30980 GCA_042096455.1 Opitutia bacterium | reverse complement strand
CACCTACACCGCCCTCCGGCGGCGGGTCAGTTAAACGCCCGGAATAAGGGTTTACTCGCTGAGGCTGCCCTTCGTGGAGGGAATGGCATCCCCAAGGCGCGGGTCAATCGAGGTGGCGCTGTCCAGCGCGCGGGCAAAGCCTTTAAAGATGGCCTCCGCGATGTGGTGCGGTTCCTCGCCGTATTCGAGGTTGATGTGCAGGTTGCAGCCCGCCTCGTTCGCAAATGCCTGGAAGAATTCCTTCACCAAGCCGATGCTGAAATCGCGCACCATCGCGTCCTTGTAATCGACCTTGTAAACAAAGGCGGGGCGATTCGAGAGGTCGAGCGCGACCCGCGCGAGGGATTCATCCATCGGTAAAAGGAAGTAGCCATAGCGACGGATGCCGCGTTTCTCGCCGAGCGCCTGCTTGAGCACCTGCCCGAGGACAATCCCGGTGTCTTCAACGGTGTGGTGGTAATCGACATCAATATCGCCGGTCGCCTTGAGCTTTAAATCAAAGAAGCCGTGGCGCGCAAAGAGGGTGAGCATGTGGTCGAGAAAAGGAATACCGGTCTCGATTTCCGAGACGCCGTTGCCGTCGATCGCGAGTTCCATCGTGATCTGGGTTTCCTTGGTATTACGGGTAAGGGATGCTATGCGTGGTTCAGCCATAAGTTGATCGCGGTTAAAAATAACTGCATTTCTGCCTCTGTTCCTATGCTGACGCGGATAAAAGCGCAAGTTAAAGGATGCCCCGGGAAATACCGCACCAAAACGCGTTGCGCCTTGAGGTGTTCAAAGAGGGCGGCGGCAACTTCGGGGCCCGATTCCCCCGCCGCGTTTTTGGGCTCGGTAAACAGGAAATTGGCGCTCGAGGGATAAGTGAACCAGTCATGCGCATCGAGCGCGGCGCGGGTCTGTTGGCGGGTGGCGATGACCTCCGCACAGCGGGCTTCAAAATAGGCGCGGTCTGTAAAAGCCGCGAGGGCGGCGGCCTGCGCGATGCGGTCGAGGTTGTAGGCGTCGCGCACCCGATCGAGCAATTCAATGATTTCAGGCGCGGCGAGGGCGTAACCCACCCGCATGCCCGCCAAGCTGTAGGATTTTGAGAAGGTGCGCACCACGATGAGGTTTTGATACGCCTCCAGAAGCGGGAAGGCACTCTCGCCCCCAAAATCGACATAGGCTTCGTCCACCACCAGGAGCCCGTCAATCGACTGCAGCACCTCCTCGATTTCCTTTAGGGAAAACGCCACCCCGGTCGGAG
This sequence comes from Opitutia bacterium, assembly GCA_042096455.1. Taxonomy (GTDB): domain Bacteria; phylum Verrucomicrobiota; class Verrucomicrobiia; order Opitutales; family Coraliomargaritaceae; genus UBA7445. The sequence continues at coordinate 29,731 of JBELLU010000018.1, read as the reverse complement.
CATTGGGGTTGGTCAGGAAAAAGACCCGCGCCTGCAGGCTCGCAATCGCCGCGACATCAAGCCGCATGGAACGGTCAAAGGGCACTTCCAATAATTCCTGACCCGACATCCCCGCCACCACCGGATAGAGCGAATAACTCGGCACGGTATGCCCCACCCCCGGCGTCTGCCCGAAACAACGGGTGATCAAATCCAGGATATTGTCCGAACCATTCCCGATGATGACATGCGCGGAGTTGAGGCTAAAGGACTCGCCGATCGCAGCGCGCAGCGTCGCGCTGGTCGGTTCCGGATAAAACTGCAATTTCGCGGCCTCTGCTGCGACCGCCGGAGCCACCGCCGCGGAGGGCGGATAAGGGTTTTCATTGGTGTTCAGCTTGGTCCAGCCCCCACCCTGCGGTTGTTCACCCGGCACATAAGCGTGCAATGCCTGAATATGCGCCTGCGCCAGCGCTTGAGCCTCAAAGGATTTTTTCATGGGTGCTCCTAAAGGCGGATCTTGAGGGAATTGCCGTGGGCGTCGAGTTCCTCGAGGCGGGCGAAGGTTTCAACCACCGGGGCGGCTTTGGCGAGGCTGCGGGCATCGTAACGGACGGTGCTGGAACGGCGCAGAAAGTCGGTTGCCTGAAGCCCGCTGAAGAACCGCCCGGCGCGTCCGGTGGGAAGGGTATGACTGGGCCCGGCGGTGAAATCACCGAGGACGGTGGGGGTGTAATAGCCCTGCAGGATTGCGCCGGCGGTGGTGATGGCTTGGTTGAGCGCGGGTAAGGCTTTGTCGGTGACCTGTAGCTCGAGGTGCTCGGGGGCGATGTAGTTGGCGACCTCGACGGTCTGCGGGAGATTGCGGCAAATGATCGCGAGGCAACGCTCCTTGATGATCGCCGCGCATTTTTCCCCGTGGCGGAGCGCGGGCAATTGCGCCTCGATAGCGCGTTCGACTTTTGCGACCTGCGCTTTGCTGGTGGTGGCGTAGTAAAGGATTTCCTTGCCGCTACCGTGTTCCGCCTGCGCGAGGAGATCGGCGGCGAGGTGACGGGGATTTGCGCCGCCGTCTGCGATGAGCATGACTTCGCTGGGTCCGGGGAGGAGATCGATGCCGACCGTGCCGAGCACCTGGCGTTTTGCTTCCATCACGTAGGCATTGCCCGGACCGAAGATTTTATCGACAGGGGCGATGGTCTTGGTGCCGTATGCCAGCGCGCCGATTGCCTGCACGCCTCCGACTTTGTAAACTTCCTCAATGCCAACCATCGCGAGCGCGGCGAGCATGCCGGGGGCAATGCTGCCATCGGGGCGCGGCGGGGTGCACACCGCGACTTCCGGACAACGCACCAGTTTGGCGAGTACTGCGGTCATGATGATGGTGGAGACCAGCGGGACGTTGCCTCCGGGGATGTAAAGGCCCACGCGCTGGATGGGATAGAAACGCTCGCCGACGGTCGCGCCGTGCGCATTTTTAGCCTGCCAGTTTTTTGGGAGGGTTTTGCGGTGAAAATCTTTGACCATCGCAATCGATTCGCGGATCGCTTTGCGCTCGGTGGCGGAGAGGCTTTTGAGAGCAGCCTTGAGTTCAGCCGGTGCGACGCGCATCGCGGGGGCGGTCAATCGCGCGCCGTCAAAACGTTCGGTGGCGTCGAGGACGGCGCGGTCACCCTTAGCGCTGACCTCTTGAAGGATTCCACTGACGACCTGGGCAAGGTCACCCGTGACGTTCGCTTTGGCGCAGAAACGACGCAGGGAGGTTTTAAATTTCGGGGTGTCGGAAAACTCCAGCTTTTGCATGATGCCCTTAAGCAAACACTTCGCCGCCCCGCGTGCAAGACAGGGTAGAATTATTTCTTCTGTTCGGGAATATCAAAGATTCCCTCCTCGAGGACCGAATTTACGAGGACTTTATCCACTTCCATGCGGTGGAGGGGCTGCTTGTCCTGAAAATAAAGCTGCGCGCGCGGGAAGCGAATCCCGCCCACGTAAAGGTCGCCGTCCTCGACGACTTCGACCTGTTCGCCGGATACTTCCTTGATGGTCGCAACGAGTTTTGCTTCTTTGCGGGAGAAATAGCGGAGGGTTTTGGTTTTTCCGGGGCGGTTATATATGATGACATCGCAGATATGCCCGCGATGTTTGGCGATCCCGGCATAGCTTGCGTTCTCGCCGTGTTTGTTGTCGGGCGTGTAGAAATTGAATAAATTGCGGGTGCTTTGCTCGAGGCATTCGCGCTCGGTCCGCGAAAGCGGGCGCATCTGACCGAGTCCTTCTTGTTCGTGCGCACGAATCACCACGGCCTCTCCGCCATGCAGGATCGTTGTTTCGACAATGTCATCGACGTATATTTCAAGACGTTGGGAACAAGGTTTGCGCGCGGTCAGGACGACTTTTGCGGGCATGAGTTTTGAGTCCTGCGGTTGCACCCGGCCTTCGATGCGGAGCGTGACGATATCCCCCAGCGCGGGCTCCGGCCCGACCATGGTCCGCGCACGCTGAATGATGCTTCCGGCGGTGGGGGTCTGCGCGGGAAGCACCGAGGCGGCGGCAAGGCCAAATACTATACAAAAACGATACATCCTTAAATGATGTAGACTCAAAAACCGGCGCTTGGTTCGCCAGTTTTGCAAATAATTATTCCCACTCAATCGTCCCGGGGGGCTTGGAACTGATATCGAAGACGACCCGGTTACAACCGGAGACTTCGTTGATGATGCGGTTGGAGATGGTTCGGAGGACTTCGTATGGAACGCGTGACCAGTCGGCGGTCATGGCATCCACGCTTTCCACGATGCGGAGCGCTACGACGTTTTCATAGGTGCGCTCGTCTCCCATGACGCCCACCGTTTTAACCGGCAGAAAGACGCAAAAGGATTGCCAGACTTTGTAGTACAGATCGCTCGCCATCATTTCCTCGTGCAGGATGGCGTCGGCTTTGCGCAGGACGTCGAGGTCGGCCTTGCGAATGGGGCCCATGACGCGGACGCCCAGGCCGGGCCCCGGGAAGGGTTGACGCCAAACGACCTCCTTGGGGAGGCCCAGCTCGGTGCCGAGTTCGCGGACTTCATCCTTGAAGAGTTCGCGGAGGGGCTCGAGGAGTTTGAGCTTCATGCGTTTGGGCAGACCGCCGACGTTGTGGTGACTCTTGATGAGGGCGGCGGGGTTGCCGTCGATCGCGACGGATTCGATGACGTCGGGATAGAGGGTACCCTGTGCGAGGAAGGCGTAGTTGCCGCGTTTTTTGAGTTTGGTAACGGCTTCGTCGAAGACTTCGACAAAGGTATTGCCGATGATCTTGCGTTTGCGCTCGGGGTCGGCGACGCCCTTGAGGCGGTCGAGGAAGAGCTTGCTTTTACGGGCGACGCGGAGGTCGAGGTTGAAGTGGTCACCGTAGAGTTTTTCAACCTGTTCGCGCTCGTGGAGACGCAGGAGGCCATTGTCGACAAAGACGCAGGTGAGCTGTTTGCCGATGGCGCGGTGGATGAGCGCGGCGGCGACCGAAGAATCGACCCCGCCACTGAGCCCGAGAATGACGCGCTGATCGCCGACCGTTTCCCGGATCTGTTTGATGGAATGTTCGATGTAATTCGCCATCGACCAGTTGTGGTCGCATTTACAGATCTTCAGGATGAAGTTGCCGAGGACCTCCATCCCCATTTCGGAGTGCGCGACCTCCGGGTGAAACTGCATGCCGAAGAAATTGCGCTTGGGATCCTGAATGGTGGCGTAGGGGGAATTTTCAGTGGAGGCAATCGCCTCGAATCCGGAGGGGAGTTTTTCGAGGCGATCCCCGTGGGAATTCCAGACGCGGAGGTTTTTCGGCAGGCCCGCAAATAGTTTACCTTTCTTTTTAATGGTCAGGGTGCCGTGTCCGAATTCGCGGTGGGTGCTCTTGGCAACCTTGCCGCCCAGGAGGTGCGCCATGAGTTGCTCGCCATAGCAAATCCCGAGGATTGGAAGACCCATCTCAAAGATTTTGCGGTCGGGGCGCGGGGAGCCTTTGGAAAGGACCGATGACGGGCCGCCCGAGAGAATGATCCCTTTCACCCCCGCGCGTTTGAGCTCCGCCACCTTGGTGTTGTAGGGGTAAATGCGTGATAAGACCTTCAGTTCACGAATACGGCGGGCGATGACCTGTGTGTATTGGGAACCGAAGTCGAGGACTGCAATATGTTCTGCCATGGATGGATTGGGTGATGCGTTTCAAATAAGCAAGGACTGTGCTAAAAGATTATCAGAATTGTAAGCGACCATTACAAAAGCCGCACTTGGGGCAATCGCATTCTTCGCTTCCGTGAACACCGGTGTAGATATGACTGCATTTAATGCAGTGGTAAATGACGTCGTGGCGGCCCTCGGTTTCGCGCTGGCTGTCGCGCCGGTCATAGTAAATCCACAAGCCTATCAAGAAAACGATCCCGGCGGTCAGGAGAAAAAGAAAAATAATATCGAGCCCGGGATAGGTCACTGGCGGGTTGAGCGGTTACAGATTTAAGCGCCAACGGGTTCCTGGCGGTTGGACTCTTTGTTGAAGCGCATCGAGATAAGAGTGGAAACGCCCTTCTCGGGCATGGTGACCCCGAAAACCGTGTCGGCATTCGAAATAGTGCGCTTGTTGTGGGTGATGATGAGGAACTGCGATTTGTCGGTGAACCCGTGGAGGGTCTCGCAGAAACGCCCGATGTTGGCATCATCGAGGGCGGCATCAATTTCATCGAGCACGCAGAAGGGACTGGGCTTGACCAAATAAATCGCAAAGAGGAGCGCGACCGCCGCCATGGTGCGTTGCCCGCCGGAAAGAAGGGTAACGCTCTTTAAACGCGTTCCAGGAGGGCGCGCGATGATTTCGATCCCGGATTCAAGCGGATCATCGGAGTCGATCAATTTGAGGTCCGCCGAGCCCCCGCCGGAGAGTTTTTCGTAGGTGAAGGCAAAATTCTTGCGCACCTGTTCAAAGGTGTCCCGGAAGAGGGTTTGGGAGGTCTCGTTAATGGAATCAATCGATTGCACCAGTGCATTTTTGGAATTCCAGAGGTCCTCGCTTTGATGCTTGAGGAAATCGTGGCGCTCCTTGAGGTCGGTATATTCGCCAATCGCCTCGAGATTGACGGGCCCCATGTTGGCGAGGCGTCCCTTCAGTTCGCGGACCTCTTCCTCGATGCTGCTCCAGTCGGTCTGGTCCATCTCGGCGAGTTCTTCCTCGGTGGGCTCGCGCCGATCGGATTTGGGTTGCACCGCCAGTTTGTCGGGGTCGTCCATCTCATCGAGATTGACGCGCTTCTCGAATTCAACCGCCGCTTCCCAGAGTTCCATCTTCCAATCGATGCTGCCAAGTTCGGTCTGGTGGGCATCGCGGGAATTTTCCTCGATAAATCCGATTTGTGAACGCTCCTCGGCGAGTCGCACTTCCAATTTGCTCAATTCCTGTTCTTCGCCGCGACTGGCTTCCCGGCGCTCCGCGAGGGCGCTCTCGCGTTGCACCAGTTCGGCATCGAGCGCCTTCATGGCTTCGCGGTCGCTATCCAGTTGCGCAATCGCAACTTCCAAGGTGCGGTTCAATTCCGCGCTCTTTTCCTGCTCGGATGCCACCGTATCGGTCAATTTTGAAATCTGTTCGTTGAGGGTGTCGATCTCCTGATTACGGCGCAGGATGCGCTCCTGCAAATCAGCCGATTCGCGCTGCACCTCGCCCAGCGAACGATCCAAAGTTTCGAGGCGTTGCTTTTTCTCCGCCAACTCGAGCCGCACATCCGCGAGCGCCTCGCGTTTCGCCTCGCGGTTTTCACGGGCCTTGGCAATCGCAGCTTCGATTGTGTCCACACCACCGCGACTTTCCTCGAGTCCCTTTTCGGCGGCCTGCAATTCTTCCTTGGCTCCATCGAGCGTCTTGATCGCCTCGCTGTGATGCACGTCGAGGGCTTTGATTTCGGCCTCCCCCGAACTGCGGCTCAGTTTGTTTTGTTCAATCTTGTCAAGCTGTCCACGGGCGTCTGCCGTCATGGCGGAGAGTTCGTTGGAGAGTTCCGCCAGACGTTGACGCGAGATTTCCACGTTGGCCTCGGCGGATTCGCGTTCCTCTTCGACCCGCGCAGCCTGTTCGCGCAATTGGTTGAGTTCTTTGCGCTCTGTTTCGATTTCTCCGCGCAGGCGGCGTATTTCCACCTCGCGTTCGAGCACGCTGGAGGATTGCTGACCGGAGGCCCGCCCGCCGTGAATCAAGCCGCGGCAATCGAGGACCTCACCCTGTGCGGTCGAAACCATGAGGAAATTAAAATCGGGGTGCGCTTTCCAGTATTCCACCGCATCGGCGAGTTTTTCAACGAAGTAGCACCCCGCCAGGAGGCGCTGCGCCGGAGCGTAGAGAGCATCGTCTCGGACACTGATCACCGAGGCAGCGGGCCGGATGTGTTCCGGCAATTCAACGCGCGGAGCGATCCCGGCGGCCTCGACATCAATTTGCAGACAGGCGCGCCCGAGCGACTCGGCGTCGAGTTTGCCGATCACGGAGAGGGCTTTGGTGGCATCGCCCACAAAAAGGGCCTCCATCGCGGATCCGAGCAGGGCCTCCAAGGCCTTGGTATATTCGGGCTGCACCTTGAGCGCCTTGGAGAGAATCGAAACACTGTCTTTCGAGAGGGTTTCACCGAGGCGGTCTTCCAGAATCGCTTTTGCGCCTTCCCCGAAGCCCTCGAATTTTGCCTGTAGGCCTTCCAGAATATGGAGCTGTGCCGCCTTGCGGGCGATCCCGCGGTCCTGCTCCTGGATTTTTTCCTGAATGGAACGGAAGTTCGCGAGCGAGGCGGATGCGCGTTCGCGGGCGGAATCAAAGGAGGCCTGGCTGTGGGCGACCTCCGTTTTGCGTTTTGCCAAAAGGGTGTCCAATTCCCCGCGACCCTTTTCCAGTTCCTCGGATTGCGCTCTTAATTCCATTTGCGCTTCATTGAGGGCCGCGTGCTTGACCTGATAGGTTTTGAGATCGACCTCGAGAGTGGTGCAGGAGGAACGCGCTCGGTTGAGACGGTTTTCGGCGTGCAGGACGTTTTGACGGCTCTGTTGCAGTTCGGCCTCCAGTTCTCCCAAGGCTTCCTGAGCCTTTACCAAGGCATTGCTGTGATCCTGGAAAATTCGGTCGGAATCATCCACCACGTCCAGCTGCATTTGTTTGTTTTGAGTGGCATCCTGAGCGCGGGAAGCCAGGGCGGCCTTCTGTTCCTCGAGGTCTGCGATTTCCGTTTTGAAATCCTCGATGCGGCCCTGCAAATCCTTAGTGCGGATTCCGGCAAACTCGGATTGGTTGTCGGCGTTTTCTTTTTCGGATCGCAGGTTGTAAACACGCTGCTGCAATTCCTGCATCGTTTCAAATTGCTCCGCGCGGGCATTTTTTTGCTCGGCGAGGGCGGTCTCTTCCCCCGCCAGACTTTCGCGGTGCGCCTTGAGGGTTTCCTGCAGAGCCTTGGCGCGGGTGGCAACCTGTTCGATGGACTCGCGCAAATTCGCATGGCGATAGGCTCCGTATGCGAGATCAAGGTGCGCGTAACGATGCTGCAAGCGTTGGTAACGAAGCGCCTTGCTCGCCTGACGCTTCAGGGACCCGATCTGGCGGCTTACTTCCTCGATCACGTCGGTGACGCGGGCGAGGTTGGCATCGACCAGGGCGAGCTTGTTGAGCGCTTCCTTGCGTTGGGCTTTGTAAAGCGTGATGCCGGCCGCTTCCTCAAAGATGACCCGTCGTTCCGCAGGGTTGGTCGAGAGGATTTGGTCGATTTGACCCTGCAGCATAAAGGAATAGGAGACCCGCCCCACCCCGGTATTGGCGAAGAGGCGCTGGATGTCCTTGAGTCGGGAAGTCTTGCCGTTGATGGCGTATTCGCTGCCGCCCTCGCGGTTCACCCGCCGCGAGACCTCGACTTCGTTGAAGGCCGTCCCCAACTCCGCCTCGCATTCGGTAAAGGTCAACGCCACCTCACAAAACGGCAGGGAGCGTCGTTTCTCGCTGCCCTCAAAAATAACGTCCTGCATGGACGCGCCCCGCAGCGCCTTCGCGCTTTGCTCACCCAAAACCCAGCGAATCGCATCCACAATATTACTTTTGCCGCAACCGTTCGGGCCCACCACCGCTGTCACGCCGGGTCGCAAATCGAGACGGGTGCGATCCGCAAAACTTTTGAATCCACTGATGGAAATTTCTTTAAGGTGCATGTGGGTATGATTCGGGTACTTGTGTTGCTTGCGTTAAGAGATTAAAAACAAACAGTGCTACCCCTACCCGCAACTACAAAAATTACCTGCGGGTTATTGTTGTCGAACCGCCCCGTTTCAAACAGCCTATCCACAAACCTTTCAACTGCCGCATATGACCACTTCAAAAAGCACTCCAGACCAGGAATGGCCCCTTAAAGCCTACAAAAACCTCGACTTTTTAAATTCCGATTCCGCCCGCCAAATCCGGATTCTCTGCGAAATGATCGAACCCGGCATCCGCCTCGAGAGCGCCGGGATTCGCGACACCCTCGTCCTCTTCGGCTCCGCGCGCCTGGTTGAACGACAAGTCGCCGCCGAGCAGCTCGACGCGATCAAAGCGACCATTGAGGCGACCGCCGAACCCGGCGCAGATTTGCACCGCCAACTCCATCAAGCCGAGGCGATGCTGCGTTCCGCGCCCTACTATCAGGCCGCGATGGAGCTTTCCGAAGCACTCGCCGACTGGTCCCTCAAATTACCGGGCGAGGATTCCGGCCGTTTCACGATTTGCTCGGGCGGGGGGCCGGGCATCATGGAAGCCGCCAATCGCGGTGCCAAAAACGCGGGCGCCCAGTCCATCGGGCTCGGGATCAGCCTACCCTTCGAGCAGTCCATGAACCCCTACATCCCGGAAGCGCTGAGTTTTGAATTCCATTATTTCTTTGTCCGCAAATACTGGTTTGTTTCGATGGCAAAGGCGCTGGTGGCGTTTCCCGGTGGTTTTGGCACCCTCGATGAGCTCTTCGAAACCCTCACCCTCATTCAAACAAAGAAAACCGAAAAAGTGCCCCCGATCGTGCTTTACGGGCGGGAATTCTGGGAACAGATCGTCAATTTTGAGGCGCTCGTTGAATGGGGGACGATTTCGCCCGAGGATCTGGAATTGATCCGGATCGTCGACAGTGTTGAGGAAGCGCTGGAATACATCACCGCGCAACTCCGCGCGCGCTACCTGAGCTGACCCGAGCGAGGCTAAGCTTCTATCTGCTGCATGCGCGTGCGGTGCAGCACCAGCAATTTGCAACTCAGGCAGGCAAATCCGTTCAATGCTACCCAGTAGGCTGGGCTTTGAAAAATAAACTCCACAAAGGCATGGCTTAAAATAACCGCCACGCCCCCGAAGAGCATCAAGGCTGCCATACGATTCCCCTTCGAGCGAAACAAGGCGAGAAAACCCCAGTATGCGCCCCCCAAGACCACCATACTGCAACCCACAATTCCATATTCCGCCAGGAATTGCGCCAAGTCATTGTGCGCATAGACGAAGTAGTTACGCCCCCACCAACCACGCTTCCAATGGTAACCCCGGTAAAATAATTTGGGATAACTTTTTTGATACATCGGGAAAATATAGCTCCAGCTTCCGGCACCCCAGCCATATACCGGGCGTTGCTTCGCCATCTTCCAGGTAATCTTCGTGCACATTACACGATTATCCGTGTCGATATTTTCAATCGTCGCCTCAATGTCGCCAAAGCGCTCGACAATCGCATCCACATCGACGTGTCGCATGATTGAATAGCCCGCCCCCGCGAGAAAACCAAACATGATAAGCGAGGCGAGAATTGCCGCCCAAAAAGAATGCGAAAAAACACTGCGCAAAACGGCTAACAATAAGAAGAAACATACAAATGCCGTCCCAAAGAGAATGCCGCCGCGCGAGAGCGCCAACGCAATCGAGAGCGCCACAAGAAAGACGAAAAACAACAAGAGCAAATACGGCCCCCCTTTCTGCATATGCCGATGGCTCTTGTTGTAATGGTAAAAATATAGAAAGGCACAGGCGATTAAGATCAGGATAAGGAATGCCACCCCGTGATTGCGGTAAAAGAAGGATCCCCAGAAGTGCGGATTCGCGGATTTTATCAACCACAGCACCTTCGGTGCCTCCATGTATTTCTGTACGATCGCCACCGCCGACATCGAGACCCCGCTCAGGGTGAATGCCCACAGCGCTATCAAGACCGTTTTCCTGCGACGCAAGCCCACCCATAGCCCCCAACTCAAGGCAAAGGCTGCCGTATAAAAATTGAAAACGCGCAGGGCGCTCACCGGTTTGTAGTCCGTATCCACTCCGGTGGGTAACCAGTCGATATAACTGCCCTCCGGGGAATGCTCCATATACCAGGCCGTCCCCACATACTTCTGCTCCCACTGGGGATTCAGACCCTGTATGCTGATATAGACCAAAAATAAAAGACTAATCCAAAAGAAGGGAAAGCGCAGTAAACGCAGCACATTATCACGATTCCCGTGCTGCCCATCCAGTCCGTTCCAACGATCCGGCATCGGCACCACCGCCGCCAACAAAGTCGATAGACCACCCACCATCAAGGTGACAATCGACCAGTCCGGCATCCCCGAAAAAGCCCAGGCCGTAAATACCATCGTCAAACCGCCGCATACAAGGACGATCCACTCGCGCAGAGCTACTGGCGTTCGCGAAATCATAAAATTAGGAAAAATTCGGCTGGTAGGCGTCGTGCAGGCGGAAGAGCCCCACCAAAACCCCCGTCTCCGGCTCCGTCACCGGCAATACTGAAATTTGAGAACTGCGCGTTTCCATCAAACGAACCGCCTCCCCCAAGGTGATGGCTTTCGATATCGCGATGGGATTCCGCGTCATGCATTCGCCCACCGCCTTGCTCAAATCCAGATCCTCCTCCGTCAGCAGTCGCCGCACATCACCATCCGTCAGGATCCCCACTAATACACCCTTGTCATCCACCATACAAGCCGCACCCAAAGCACAACGCGACATCTCAATGACCACTTCCCGCAAGCTTGCAGATTCCGCGGCACGTGCCACCCGTTCCAACGAGTGCATCACATCCCCCACCTTTAATAAAAGATTACGACCCAACTGACCCCCAGGGTGAAAGCCTGCAAATTCCTCCGCCGTAAAACCGCGCGCCTTCACCAGCGCCGAGGCCAGCGCGTCCCCCAGCGCCAGACTCACCGTCGAACTCGAGGTCGGCATCAAATTCAAAGGGTCCGCCTCCCGTTCAACGCTCGCGTCCAATACCGCGTCCGCCGCCTCCGCGAGGGGCGATTCCGTATTGCCCACGATTGCGATGATCGGCGATTCCTGTTTCCGGAAAAAAGGCAACAAGCGCAGCAATTCCTCGGTGCTCCCGCTCTTGGAGAGCAGGATCGTCGGATCTCCCGCCTGATACAGGCCCAGATCCCCATGGATCGCTTCCGCAGCGTGCAGGAAAACCGCCGGTGTGCCACTACTCGAAAGCGTCGCCGCTAATTTTGAACCGATGTGTCCGGACTTCCCGATCCCGCAGACCACCACCTTTGATCCCGCCACCCGTAAAATTTCGACCGCCTTCTCAAAATCCCCACCGAGGCGACCCGCCGAGGCTTCAATCGCCGCCGCCTCCGCCCGCATCGCCGCCCGTGCTATCTCGAGGCTATCTGATACATTACTGCTCATGAGCGGAAACTAGCCCCTTTGATACAAAGGTAAAGCAATTAGCGGCGCACTTTTTTGCTCGACTAGCTGCCAATCCCTTATATTTTAAAATTTTCTTAATTATGTTCAAAAAAATATTCTTTTTCCTTCTCGGCCTCTTCGCACTTTGCCTCATTGGCCTCTTCTTCTTCGGTTCCGGCCTCCTAAACAAAGGCGTCACAACCACCATCAATACCGTCGGACCCAAAGTCACCCAAACTCCCGTCAGTGTTGAAGCGGTCGACCTCTCCCTCACCTCCGGCAGTGGGACCATCACCGGACTCAAGGTCGGCAACCCCGAAGGCTATAAAAGCGAAAATATCTTTGAGCTCGGTGAAATAGAAGTCGACGTTAAACCCACCAGCCTCACCAGCGACACCATCGTCGTTGAAAAAGTTCACATCAACGGCCCCAAGATCAGCTACGAGAAAACCCTCAAGGGCTCCAACCTCAAAGACCTTCAAGACAACATCAAAGCCTTCGTCCAAAGCCTCCCCGGTGCCGGTGGAGAGAACATAGAAGGCACCCCGAGCGAACCCGCTTCCGACAAACCCGCCAAAAAAGTCATTATTGAAGACTTCCAAGTCAAAGGCGGCACCGTTTATGCCGGACTCATGGGCGTGGGCCTCGAAGTCCCGTTACCCGCCCTTTCCTTTGAGAACATCGGCGCGGATGACGGCCCCTCCTTTGCCGAGATCGGCGACCAAATCTTCCAGGAAATCCTCAACGTCGTCGGCCCCGCCCTACAAAATTCAACCGAATTCCTCGGCAATACTGGCAAGGGCGCCCTCGATACCACCAAAGAACAAGTCATCGACCGCGCCGCCAACCAACTCATCAAGCTCTTCGGAGAATAGCTCCATCCCAGCGGGGCGGCTCAACTTTCCCACACAAAAAAACCGTTCCACAAGGGAACGGTAGCAGTCGATTTCCACCCGATTCAGGGTGACCTCCCCTTGAAAAGGAGAGGAGCGATAAATCCCTCCGTTACTCTGATCCTCTGCGTTTCAACCAAAAGACCATCCTCCATTTCTCTGCGTTACAAAATACGGCAGAGCCGCCTCAGGGCGCAGGCCGTCGCATTTTTGGTGTCTTTCGTGGTAAAAACAGGAACCACGAAAAACACGAACCGCACGAAAACAAGAAACTACAAATCACGCGGATCACACGAATCTGTTGGCTGGGGTTCTCATCCGGCCCAAAAAAACCCAATCCTGCGATCGGGTTTTAAAATGGTGATGGGAGCCTGATTGGCTCGCTTTGCTCGGCCCTCCGGGCTCGTGCTCCGCACGCCCCATCTCCGTTCGATGAGCTTACTCCGTCGAAACCGTTCGTTCCGGCATTCGCGCTTCGCGCAATATATAGTTAAGGCCGCCCTTCGGCGGCCTTAAAATGGTGGTGGGAGCCGGATTCGAACCAGCGAACTCATACGAGAACAGATTTACAGTCTGCGTGCTTTAGCCACTTGCATATCCCACCGTCCAAAGACTGAAACGGTGGAAACTAGCGTAGTGGCCACGCATGCCAAGTTTTTTTTATGAAATTCTATGGCGCGGCGGTACTTAAAAGGCACGGAAGAGCGCGAGGGCTTCGTTTAGATAGGCATCCACGAAGGTATTGAAACCGAGGAAATAAAGGAGGCCCGCCACCGCCAACATGGGGCCAAAGGGAACACACGACCCGAAGGTGACTACTTCTTCGGTGCCTGCTTCCTCGTCGATAATGGTTTGCTTCCAACCGAAGATCCGACCCAGGAGCATGAGCGGAAGCAGTACGGCGCATCCGATCAACGCGCCGCCAAACAATCCGAAAAGCGCGCCCTGCCATCCGCAAAAGGCGCCGATGCACCCGAGGAATTTCACGTCTCCCTCCCCCATCGCGGGTTTCCGAAGGATCACCTCTCCAAGCACCGCGAGCCAATAAACGAGGCCCGCGCCGACAATCGCTCCGGTGATGGCGGTCACTCCTGATTCAAGGTGCGCGCCGAGTCCGGTTCCCTCGAGGCCGTGGAGGCCGGGTATGAAAAAGGAAAGGATCACCCCGCCGCACATGCCGCCGATCGAGCACCGGTCGGGGATAATCATATGATCGAGGTCAACGAAGGTTGCCACGAGCAGGAGGGCGGCAAAGAACATCCCCGTCACCGCAAGCAGCGGTGGAAACTGCAGCCAACAGGCCAGGAAAATCAATCCCGTGAGGAGTTCCACCATCGGATAGCGGAGGCTGAATGCTTGTCCGCAACAGGCGGCGCGTCCACGGAGCATCAACCAGCTCAGAATCGGAAGGTTGAAATACCAGGGAATGCGAACGCCGCAGGCACAGGTCGAGGGCGGACTTATGACGGATTTATCCTTGGGGATGCGGTAGATGCATACATTTAAAAAACTGCCCACTACCGTGCCAAAGACAAAGGCGAGGAGCGGAAAGAACCACGGCAACTCCGCGCCTATCATTTCATAGTTTTCAAGCATCCGGCTCACCTCCTATATTTCCTGCGATCGCCGCTTTCGCTGCGGACTGCATGACTACGGCATCGACCGGGCAATCGGTCCAAATCTCGAGGGCGCGCGCCCCCTGATGCACCAGCATCGAGAGTCCGTTCGCGCAGTTCATACCGCGCGCCTTCGCCGCCGCGAGCAGTCGCGTTTCCGCGGGATTGTAAACCATGTCGTAGACCGACCAAGCCGAGGGCAACGCCCCCACTTCGACCGGGGACGGATCCTCGCGGCGCAAACCCAGGGAAGTGGCATTGATGAAAATTCCGTTCGCGGGCAGATCCGCCGGCAGCGCCTGCAGCGAAAAGGTTTCGACCGCCGATTGCGCCTCCATGGCAGCCAAGATTTCACAGAGCCCCGCCAGGCGTTCCGGGCTGCGGTTCCCGAGATATAATTTCGGGCATCCGGAGCGCAGGCATTGCACCGCGGCGGCGCGTGCCGCCCCTCCGGAGCCCGCCAGCATGACCACCGAGCCCTCAAGGCGCAGGTCCAGCATCGACTCGACTCCGCGCTCGAGACCGTAGCCATCGGTATTGTAACCGACCCAGCCCGATCCGGCACGTTTCAGGGTATTGACCGCGCCCATCGCAAGGGCGTCGCCGGAAAGTTCTGTTACGGTTTCCAGCGCCAACACTTTGTGCGGCACCGTCAAATTGAGGCCCGCAAATCCCCTCGCGTGAAAACGCGGCAGGGCGGCGGCAAGTTCGGAAGCGGGCACTTCAAAGCGGTAATACGCCCAGTCCGCAAAACGCGCATCGGAATCGGCAAGCACCGCCAAGGCGGCGTTGTGCATGGCGGGACTCAGGGAGTGGCGTACCGGATCACCCAGCACCGCCAACGCCGTACCTGGAAATTCCAAGCGGTCGAGATCCTCGAGCGTATAGGTTTTTTCTGTATCCATTAGGCTGGGCTGTGACGCGTCGATTTTAAGACCGACACCGCAAGCTTGCCGCTCACTTGCTCTTTTTGGAAGTCAATTATTGCGAATCCGCGGCCGCGGCACGCGAACCATACAGGGCAGTCCCGACCCGAATCTGAGTTGAGCCCGCCGCAATCGCCGCCTCGAGGTCGTCGGTCATCCCCATCGATAATTCCCGGAGTTCCACCCCGTAACGCGCCGACAATTCGTCGCGCAAGTCGCGCAATCGTTCAAAGCATTGCGCCGCCACCTCAGGGGCATCGTCAAGCGGCGCAATCGTCATGAAGCCCTCTACCGTTAAATGCGCCGCCGCGAGGGCGCGTTCCAAAGCCTCCTCCATTGCATCGACCATAAATCCGTATTTGCGGGGATCCGCCCCGGCGTTGCACTGCAACAAAATCGGCAGGGCTTTGCCCGCCTCCCCCGCGAGGCGATCCAGACGCTCGAGGAGTTTGAGGGAATCGACCGATTGAATGCGATCAAAGACCGCCACTGCTTCCTTGGCTTTGTTGGACTGCAAATGCCCGATCAATTCCCAGCGCAGATTCAAATCCGCCGCCGCAGCGCGCTTCGTCGCAGCCTCCTGCACGCGGTTCTCCCCAACCGTCCGCAGACCCGCCTCGTTCGCATACTGTACCGCTTCGACCCCGTGATTCTTGGTCACCGGTAATAATTGCACCGAACTGAGGTCTCGACCCGATGCCGCGCAGGCTGCCGCGATCCGCGCCTGTAGCGCTGTTAAATTCGACTTAAATACCTCCGGCGCGATCATAGCAGAAGTTAGTAGTTTTATTTATCACGGAAAACAACATAAGTTTTTCTGATTCTTTGTTTGTTTTTCTTATTAGATAACTTTATAGTGTAAACTTATAATGCACGTGGAAAATTTCAAAGTCTTTGCGGATCTGGTTGAAAGCGAGAGTTTTTCGCGGGCGGCTAAATTGAATGGCATCACCCAATCAGCGGTCAGTCAACAACTGCGGGGCATGGAAAAGCACTTCAAGGTCTTGATTGTGGACCGCAGTCAGAAGCAGTTCCGGCTCACCAACGAGGGTAAAAAACTCTACGGATCCGCCAAGGAAATGCTGCGGCTCTACGAGACCCTGAACAGTGAACTTCAGGAAATGCGGAAGGAAATCAGCGGCACCATCCATATCTCGACGGTTTACAGCATCGGCCTCCATGAACTGCCCCCCTACGTCAAAATCTTTTTGGCGGACTACCCGGAGGTGAACATCCGCGTGGAATACCGGCGCGCCAACATGGTCTATGAAGACATCCTGAACAATTCCATCGACCTCGGCCTCATCGCCTACCCGGAAAAACACAAACAGCTCGAGGTCCATCCCTTTCATGACGACACCCTCATTCTGGTCGCCAGCCCCGAGCATCCCTTTGCCAAGAAATCCACGATCGATATCTCCGAACTGAACGGCCATAAATTCATCGGCTTCGAGCCGGACATCCCGACCCGCAAAGCCACCGACCGCATCTTCCGTGAATTCAACATCGATTCCGAACTCGTCATGGAATTCGATAACGTTGAAACCGTAAAACGCGCCGTTGAAATCAACGCGGGGCTCGCGATCCTACCCCAAACAACCGTCACCCGCGAAGAAGCACAAAACCTGCTCAAGGTCATTCCATTTAAAAAACACAACTTCCGCCGCCCCCTAGCTCTCATCCATCGCAAGGGGCGCGTCCTCACACCCGCAATGAAAAAACTCATCGAGTTGCTGACCACGCAATCCCACGCCTAAAATACTCCTAAGGACTCCCTTAAAACATTCACAGGCGGAACTTCAGCCACCTCCAACTGACTCTTCTTAGTCATGAGCAATAACGCCATCATCCGACTCACTGCTTTCCTAATCGCAATCATGTGCTCGCACCAACCGCTCCAAGCCCAGGATGCCCTCACGGGCTTCACCCATCTCGAAACCCGCGGCGGGATCGAGTCCTACACCCTCAACGAAAACGGACTGCGCGTGCTCCTTATGCCGGATACCCAGACCCCCGTTGCGGCGGTGATGGTGACCTACGGCGTTGGCGGACGCCACGAAGTCACCGGCACCACCGGCGCGACTCATATCCTTGAGCACATGATGTTTAAGGGCACCGAAAATTTTACGGGCGAGGCGAGCTATTCCCCGACCATGGAACGCGTTGGCGCGCGCTCCAATGCCACCACCTACTACGACCGCACCAATTACTACGCCGTCCTGCCCAGCGAATTTGTACCCCTCGCCATCGAACTCGAAGCCGACCGCATGCGCAACCTCCGCATCCGCGCCGAGGACCTCGAGTCTGAAATGACGGTGGTGCGCAACGAGTATGAACGCGGCGAGAACAACCCCGTCCGCACCCTCATCAAGGAAATCTACGCGACCGCCTTCATGGCGCACCCCTACAGCCATCCCGTCATCGGCTGGCGCTCCGACATCGAAAACACCAGCCCCGAAAAACTGCGCCAATTCTACGACACCTTCTATTGGCCGGAAAACACGACCCTCACCATCATCGGCGGCTTTGAACGCGACGCCACCCTCGCGGCCATTCTCAAATATTACGGAGCGATCCCCAAAGCACCCGAACCAATCCCGACCGTCGACACCCTCGAACCGGAGCAACGCGGGGAGCGCCGCCTTTCCATTGAACGCGCCGGTGAAGTCGGCGTCGTGGCGCTCGCGCACAAAGTCCCAGAGGGCACCCACCGCGACTGGGCCGCCCTTCGCCTCATTGAGCAAATCCTCGGAGCCAACCAAACCGGGCGCCTTTACCGCTCGCTGGATGACAAGGGAAAAGCCAGCCAAACCTTCTCCTTTGCACCTCAATTGCACGACCCCAGCCTCTTTTTCCTGGGCGCCTTCCTGACCCCGGACTCCACCCATGAAGAAGCGGAAGCCCTCATCATTCAGGAAATTGAAAACCTCATTGCAGGCGGCGTGAGCGAGGAAGAATTACAGCGCGCGAAATCCGTGATCGAAGCCCAAACCGTTTACGACCGCGACGGCCCCTACGCGATTGCCAGTGCCATCAACGAATGCATCGCCCTCGGCGACTGGAGCACCTACCTCACCCTCCCCGAGGCCATCCAAAAAGTGACCCCCGCCGAAATTCAACGCGCCGCCGAAAAATACCTGATTCAACAAACACGCACCACCGGTTGGTTTATCCCTCAAAAAAATGAGCGGCCCATCTCCGCCAGCCTCCCCACCCCGAACTACTTCCGCGACCCCGCGCTCGAAAACCAACCCGCCGACGCGCCCAGCGAAACCGGCCCCGTTCCCGCCGCGACCGTCAACTTCACCCCGGCTATCCGCGAAGCCAAGATCGGCCCGATTCGCCTCGTGACGGTCGATATGCCGGTCGATAAAGTCGTCGCTTTTGTCGGCAGCTTTGCCGCCGGCAACGCCCGCAATCCCGCCGAAAACCCGCTCCTCGCAAGCCTCACCGCCCAGATGCTCGACCAGGGCACCGAACGCAATGACCGCTTTGCCCTCGCGGAAAGCCTCGATACCCTCGGCGCCGAACTCGGTTTTCAAGCAGGGGCGCACAGCCTCGCCTTCAGCGGAAAATTCCTCCGCAACGACGCCGGTTTTGTCATCGACCTCCTCGCCGAACAACTCCGGCTACCCGCCTTTGAAAAAGAAGTCTTCGACAACCTCAAAGAACGCACCCGCGCCAACATCCTGCGCGCCACCCACGATCCCGATTTTCGCGCCGGCTCCGCCCTCAGCCGCCTCCTCTACCCCGAGAATCACCCGAATTACAGCAGCCCGCTCGAGCTACAACTGGAGGTCCTCGAAAACACCACCGTTGAAGATCTCCGTAAGTTTCATCAAGACTACTACGGCCCCGCATCCATGACCCTCGTCTTTGCGGGCGATATTGATTTTGATCAACTCTCGGCCGCCATCGCGGCTTCATTCGATGATTGGCAGGGCGGCAGCCCCTACCCCGAAAATACGCCGCCCGCGCAGGACGTCGCCGCCCAAAATCTCAATATTCAAATCCCCGACAAAACCAGCGTTTCCCTTTCCCTCGGTCAATTTACCGGGCTGCAGCGCACCGATCCCGACTACCTCCCCTTCGCGGTCGGCAACTACATCCTCGGCGGCAGTTTTCATTCCCGCCTCATGTCGGAAATCCGCGTTAAACAGGGGCTCACCTACAGCATTCATTCAGGCCATACCGGCGATATCCTGACCCCCGGCCACTGGGTCCTCAGCGCCAGTTTTTCCCCCGAAACCCTTGAGAAGGGGCGCGCCGCCACCCTTGAAGTCCTTCGCCAATGGGCACAGAAAGGGGTGACCCAAGCGGAAGTCGAAGCCGCCTGCACGACCCTCAACGGGAAATACCTCGTCGGCCTCTCCACCACCTCCGCGGTCGCCGGTCAAATCCACAGCTTCCTGAAACGCGGCTACCCCGCGCAGTATATCGATACCCATCCAAAGAAACTTGCCGGGATCACGGCGGAACAGGTCAATGCCGCGATTCGTAAATACCTCGACCCCGAGGCCCTCGTCGATGTCGCGGCGGGCTCCCTGCCCTAAATTTTGAGCCGCCCAGAACTTCCCGCTTGCGCAGCTCACCCGCCTGCGTGAATCTTTTGGACTATGCCTAAAATTGACCTCGATATCGTCAAGCGCGTCCTTGAACAAAACAATACCGACATCCAGAAACTCAATGCCATCATTGACGACCTGAAACTCCAAATCCAAATCGAGGAAGAGGAGCGCGCCAATCGACCGCCCCCCGTTAAAAAACAATTTGTGGTGCTCCTTGCCGACGCCGATGGTGCCCTCGCCGAAAAGGATATCACCGGTTGGATCCTGCAAATCCCGGAAGACGATTCCCCCGCCGTCACCAGCGAGCGCATCATCCGCGCCACCTATAATTACAATGCGACCCCCAAAGGACGACGCCTCCCGGTCAAGACCATCGGTGAAGCCTGCGAAGTGGTCGGGCCCAAATTCATGAAAGAGGAGAACGTCTGGGTAAAAACTAAGACCCCCATCCTCGCGGTCGCCACGCCCAACACCATCCCCACCGACAACAGCGAGTAAATCCCGCCCACGGCGCAGCTCGCCTGCACTCAAAGCCTAATATTTTACATTAGGTGTAATATACTTTGTTTACTTTGGGGCTTTATCCTGCATTACTCGGTATATGTCCAAAACAAAGCAAGCCTATGTCCTGGGAGACGGCAACGATGCGGCCTCGCACATTGCCTATATGTTTAGCGAAGTCGCCTGTATTTATCCGATCACACCGTCCTCACCGATGGCGGAAAACATCGACACCTGGTCGGCGGCGGGGCGTAAAAATCTCTTCGGGCAACCGGTGCGGGTCGCGGAAATGCAGTCTGAGGGCGGAGCGGCGGGTGCGCTGCACGGCGCCTTGCAATCGGGTTCCCTCGCCACCACTTTCACCGCCTCCCAAGGCCTCCTCCTCATGCTTCCCAATATGTATAAAATGGCAGGGGAGCTTTTGCCGGCAGTGCTGCACGTCAGTGCCCGCTCGGTGGCGAGTCATGCCCTCTCCATTTTTGGCGACCACAGCGATGTATATGCCGCCCGCCAAACCGGTTTTGCGATGCTCGCCGAAGGTTCGGTGCAGTCCGTGATGGACCTCTCCGCAGTCGCGCACCTCGCCGCCATCAAATCCCGCGTCCCCTTTATCAACTTTTTCGACGGCTTCCGCACCTCCCACGAAATTCAAAAGATTGAACCACTCGAGGCGGAGCAACTCCTCCCCCTCCTCGATCAAGACGCCCTCGCGGATTTCCGTTCCCGCGCCCTCAACCCCGAACAACCCGTCACCCGTGGCACCGCCCAAAACCCCGACATTTTCTTTCAGGCGCGCGAGGCCTCCAGCCCCTTTCACGAGTCCGTCCCCGACATCGTCGCGAAATACATGGCGGAAATCTCCAAACTCACCGGATGCGAATACAAACCCTTCACCTATTACGGAGCCCCCGATGCCGAAAATATTCTGGTCGCGATGGGATCGGTCACGGAATGCATCAAGGAGGTCATCGACTACCGCCGCGCCCAGGGCGAAAAAATCGGCCTGATCAATGTCCACCTCTACCGCCCCTTTTCCCTCAAATATTTATTTGAAGTCCTGCCCGACTCGGTGCGTCGCATTGCGGTGCTCGACCGCACCAAGGAACCCGGCGCAAATGGTGACCCCCTCTACCTCGACCTTTGCCAGGCCTTTCACGGGCGCGACAACCCACCCCGCATTATCGCGGGTCGTTACGGTCTCGGCAGCAAAGACGTCACGCCCCCGCAAATCATGGCGGCATACGACAACCTCGCGCAGGACCAACCCAAAAATCATTTCACCATCGGGATTGAGGACGACATCAACCACTCCTCCCTCCCCGATGCCCCCACCGTGAAAGTATCACCCGATGACCTCTACGCCGCAAAATTTTACGGCCTCGGTTCAGACGGCACGGTCGGCGCCAACAAAAATTCCATCAAAATAATCGGAGAATCCACCGACAAATTCTGCCAGGCTTACTTTGCATACGATTCAAAAAAATCCGGAGGCTTCACCGCTTCCCACCTGCGTTTCGGCGATAGCCCCATTCGCTCGACCTACCTCGTCAACCGCCCCGACTTCGTGGCATGCCACGTCACCGCATATATCTATAAATATGAAGTGCTCAAGGGACTCAAACCAGGCGGAGTCTTCCTCCTCAATTCCCCGTGGGATGACGCCACTACCGGCGAAAAACTCCCCACCGCGATGAAGCAATACCTCGCCGCCAACAAGATCCGCTGCTTCATCATCAACGCCAGCCAACTCGGGCGCGAACTGGGTCTCGGCAACCGAACCAATACCATCATGCAGTCCGCCTTCTTTAAGGTCAGTGAAGTGATCCCCTATACGCTTGCGGTGGAGGAGATGAAAAAAGCGATCGTTAAAAGCTACGGCAAGAAGGGTAAAAAAATCGTCAACATGAATTACGCCGCAGTGGAAGCAGGGGGTCAGGCGGTGCAGGAAATCAAGGTTCCGGAAGCGTGGAGCCATTTAAAAAATGACACCGCCTCCACTAACATAACCGGTGCACGACCTGAATTCATCTGCAAGATCTGCGACCCCATGAACGCCCAGAACGGGGACGCCCTCCCGGTGAGCGCCTTCCGTGGACGCGAAGACGGCACCTTCCCGCATGGAACCGCCGCCTGGGAAAAACGCGCCACCGCCGCGCAGGTGCCACGCTGGAATTCCGAGACCTGCATTCAATGCAATCAATGCGCCTACGTTTGCCCCCACGCCTGCATTCGACCCTTCCTTCTTGACGCCGATGAAGCGGAGGCCGCACCGGAGGGGATGCAAACCATTCCCGCCAAGGGCAAAGGTCTCGACGATCTCCGCTTCCGCATTCAGGTCGCGATTGAAGACTGCACCGGTTGCGATAATTGCGTGGCGGTTTGCCCCACCCAAACCAAGTCGCTGGAAATGCAACCCGCCGGCGAAATGGCGCCGGAAAAAAACCACTGGCAATACCTCTTTGATACCGTCACCCAAAAAGACGACCGCTTCGAAGTGAGCGCCAACGTCAAATCCTCGCAGTTCGCGCAGCCCCTCTTTGAATTCTCCGGCGCCTGCGCCGGTTGTGGCGAGACCCCCTATATCAAATTGGTCACCCAACTCTTCGGCGAACAAATGATCATCGCCAACGCCACCGGTTGTTCCTCGATTTACGGCGCCTCCGCCCCCTCCACGCCCTACACCACCCACAAAACCAGCGGCTGTGGCCCCGCCTGGGGCAACTCCCTCTTTGAGGACAACGCCGAGTTTGGTTTCGGCATCGCAGAGGGTGTTCAAACCCAGCGCAACCGCCTCGAACAACACATCCAACAAACCCTCGCCCAACACTCCCCCCCTGACCCGATTGCAAACGCATTCAAGGAATGGCTTGACGCCAAAGACGACCGACTCGCCTCCCGCGCCATCGGTCACAACATCGCTAGCCTGCTTCAAGACCGCGAAGATCCCTGGGCGCGCGAAATCCTCGCCCTCAAAAACCACCTCGGCAAAAAATCCATTTGGATCATCGGCGGGGACGGCTGGGCCTACGACATCGGTTACGGCGGCCTCGATCATGTCCTCGCAAGCGGGGAAGATGTCAACGTCCTCGTCCTCGACACCGAGGTCTATTCCAACACCGGCGGGCAGGCCTCCAAGTCCACCCCCCTCGGAGCCCTCGCAAAATTTGCCAGCACCGGAAAGCGCGTCCGCAAGAAAAACCTCGGCCTCATGGCCATGTCCTATGGCCATGTCTACGTCGCGCAAATCGCGATGGGTGCCAGCCAATTCCAGACCCTCAAAGCCTTCCGCGAGGCCGAAGCCTATCCCGGCCCCTCCCTCATTATCGCCTATTCCCCCTGCATCGAACACGGCATCGCCCATGGCTTGGCACGCACCCAGCAGGAGGCAAAAGACGCCGTTAAATGCGGTTATTGGAACCTCTTCCGTCGTGACCCCCGCCTCGAGGACCAAGGAAAGAACCCCTTCCAACTCGACAGCAAAAGCCCCGATTTCGAACAATTCCACGCCTTCCTTGAAGGCGAGGCACGCTTCAAAGCCCTCGCCCGCACCCATCCCGAACAAGCCGAAGCCCTCTTTCAGCTCGCCCGCACCGAAGCCGAACGGCGGCAACGCCTCTACCAAACCCAGGCAGAAATCACCTAAACCCGGG
>JBELLU010000018.1:0-5809 GCA_042096455.1 Opitutia bacterium | reverse complement strand
AAGGATCGGAGAAGCTCTGGAACTCCGTGTTTTAATTTTTAACGCAGAGGAGCGGAGAATCAGAGGGGCTCTGGTACTCTGTGTTTTTATTTCTTTAGCACGGAGCGTGCGTTGGTGCATTAAAAATGGTAGTTCAATCCAATGCGGGCGGCGCGTCCGGGTTCGTAAACAATTGTGGAAGCGCTGAAGGGGTTGCGCACCTGAGAATTATGGAGGGCGTAGTGCGTGTTAAAAATATTATCGAGCGAGAGGTTGAGGGTCCATTGCTCATTCAGGGCGTGCTCGACACGGGTGTCGAGGATCAGCCATGAACCCATCTTAGTTTCATTGAGATTGGGGTCGATACGGCTCTGGGAGAGGGAGCCGCGGGCATCGAGATTAAAGGTGGTTTTTTCATTTTGAAACAGGAGGCCTGCCTGAAGGCGCATGGGCGGGATTTCGGCGAGGACGTCATTGGTGGCAGAAGCGGGCCGGTTCTTTTTTTCGCCCTCCTGCCACGCGAGACCAAAACTCAAGCTCCAGGATTCGTTGCATTGCCACTCGCTCTTAAACTCGATTCCGTAGAGGCGGGCATCCAGATTTTCGTAGCTTTGAAAAGCAATGGGGGTGCTGAGCCGGACCGGGTAAATATAGTCCTCGATTTCGCTGTAAAAGAAACGCATACGGAGGGAGAGGGCCTCACGATTGTATTCAAGGCCGGTGGTAATTTCGGTGGAACGCGGAGCGCGCAGGGCGGGATTTCCAAGCCAACTGGGGTTCGACATAGGTTTATCCAATTGCAAGTAAAGCTCCTGAGGGTTGGGCGCGCGCGCCATCGATCCGATACCGGCAAAGGCCACATAATAATCATTGAGGTAAGAACGAAGGCTGAGGAAAGCAGCTGGTTCGGTGAAGCTGCGGTCCGCATCACTACCCCGAATTTGTTTGAGGTAAGTCGTGTCTCCGTAAGCCCGCGTCCGGAAATAATCGAAGCGCAGACCCAGATCGAGGCTGAGCTTGAGGCCCAAATCGAGACTGCCCTCAAGGTAGGCGCCGTGCGTGTCGATCGAGGCATCGGGCAGCATCGCATTGTTTATGGTGCCCACTTGATTATCGCTGTCCCAGGCACGCCGTTCCAGTTCGCCCCCGATAAACCAGTTCCCGAATGGAACTTTGTCGATTTCGGCATCAAAGGTCGCTCCGAAATTGGATGCCTCGGCATCGGTCTTCATGAAGCAATCACGCCCTAAATTCGCAGCGTTCAGTGACGAAAGACGGAGGCGGTCACTCATAACATGATGGGTGGTGTTATAAAAAAAGTCGGCGCTCCAAGTCTCGGTTAGCTCGGTGCTCTCGGTATTTTTGAGAGTAAGCCCAAACTGATCGGTGGCGGTCTTGTCGGCATCCATCTTCAGGCCGGGGAAGAGCGCCTCGCGATCCATGCGTCGCGAATAATTGGCGCTCAATGTGAGATCTTTGCGGATGCGATAACTGACCTGACCGCCGGCATGCCAGTTGCGATAAGCGTAGCTCAAATCAGCGGTGGGCAGATAGGCGGAGGTGGCCCATTGAGTAAAGCGGCTCCCCGACCCGTCACGATAGGGCGCGGACTCCTGCCAGGCACCAAACAAACGAAAGGCGAATTGTTCGCCCCCGTATGCGGTCGAGGCCGAAAGGTTTGTTTCGTCAAAGGATCCGTAACGCGCACGGAGGCTCCCGTGATGGCCGGGCTCAATCCCTTTGGAAATGATATTGATATGCCCGGCGAGGGAGCCGGCGCGCCGGAGGCTGAAAGGACCGGCGCCGATTTCGATGCGTTCGGCAGCTTCCACAGTGGCATGGGAAAGCGGGGCATCCATGCGGTTGGCGCAGGCACAATAAATCTTTCGCCCGTCGAGGGTGACGGAGAGGTCATCCCCGCCAAGCCCGCGCATCCGCGCGTCATTCGAGACCGCCCCGCGACGCACCAGAGCAAGTCCCGGTTCCGCGCTCTCAAGCAGTTCCGCCAAATCCGCGCTTCCTCTGCTTTCCCAGGTCGCGCCATCGAGTGCAGAGCCCGGGGTCGGATGCGCCCACGACTGCACGTAGAAGGGCTCGAGTTCATAGATTTCAGTTCCTTGAGTTGCGCTTGCAATCACAAGCAGGATCAAGGCAGTGACACGCGTCAACGGCATGAGTGGTTTCATGAATATGTTTATGATTAGGGCGCCCAAATTTTCCAGCACAAAGAGGTGCATTTAGGCGAGGCCGCGCTCACTGCCTCGCACGAAATCGAGGAACGTAATGACATGCGGGTCTTGGGCTGCTTCGGAGGCATTGACGGCTTCAATGGCCTGCGAGTTGTTGAGCCCTTCCCGGTAGAAGGTTTTAAAAAGGCGACGGATCGCAACAATGGCATCGCTCTCAAACCCGGCGCGTTCCATGCCGACCTTATTAATGGTGCGGCAGACCGCGGGGTTGCCGTCTGCGATGAGGTAAGGCGGCACGTCCTGTACTACTTTCGAGGCGGCACCGAGCATGGCGTGGTCCCCTACCCGACAAAATTGGTGCACCCCGACGCCCCAGCCGATGTTCACATGATCGCCGACCTCAACATGACCGCCGAGCGCGGCATGACTGCTCATGACAAGGTGGTCGCCGATGTGGCACTCATGAGCAACATGGCTGTAGGCGAGGATGAGGTTGTTATTGCCGAGGCGGGTCAGGAGGTCCTCGGCAGTCGCGCAGTGGACCGTCACGTATTCGCGGAAGATGTTGTGATCGCCGATTTCAATGCGCTGAACCCCGCCCTGGAATTTTTTATCGTGGGATTTTCCGCCGATGTAGGCATAGGGATGCACCTCGTTTTGCTCGCCCATCTGCGTGGCACCGTCGACCGTGGCGTGGTGCATTACAACCGTACCCGCACCGAGCTTCACCTGCGCCCCGATGTAGGCGTAGGGCCCGACGGTGACCCCCTCGGCGAGTTCAGCCCCGGTCTCGATGATGGCGGTGGGATGGACTTCAGTGGACATGGAGCGCGATCAAGCGTTGGCGTCGGCGAGCATGAACATGAGTTCGGCTTCGGATGCGACCTTGCCGCCGACCTTGCAGGAGGCAACTGCGGTGGCAATTTTCCCGGCACGGATCTTGGTCAGTTTGACATGAATTTCGACGGTGTCGCCCGGTTCGACCGCCTGACGGAATTTGACTTTATCGGCGCTCATAAAAAAGGCGATGCGGTGGTCGCCGAGGGTCAGGCGTTTTAAAAGGAGGATGCCGGCGGCCTGCGCCATCGCTTCGAGTTGCAGGACTCCGGGCATGACGGGGCGACCGGGATAATGCCCGACAAAGTAGGGCTCGTTGATGGTGACATTCTTGAGTGCGACCAGCTCGTCTTCGCTGATGATCTCAAGGACGCGATCAATCATGACAAAGGGATAACGATGCGGGAGGATATCGAGGACGCGACGGATATCGAGGCTGGATTCGTGGGCATCGATAAACTGGGCTTTGCGTTTTTCAGGCTCGGGCGTTTTTGCCTTGGCGAGCATTTTTTCGCGCAGGAGTTTGGTGAGGTCGGCGTTTAGAGCGTGACCCGGCCGCACCGCGATAATGTGGGCTTTGAGGGGTTTGCCGAGGAGGACGATATCACCGATGATATCGAGGATCTTGTGGCGGACGAATTCTTCCTTAAAGCGGAGGGGTTCCTTCGAGACGATTTTGTCGCCTTTAATGACAATGGCGCTGTCGAGGCTCCCGCCTTTGATTTTACCCAGTTTGAGGAGTTCCTCAATGTCTTCGTAAATAGTAAAGGTGCGGGCCGCCGCGATTTGAGCAAGGTAGGACTCATAGTCAACATCGAGACTCAGGTGCTGGGTGTGAATACCCCGGTCGTCCGCAGAGGTGCAGGTAATGCGCAAACCGTCATGGGGGAGCGCAATAATGGAGCTGTTCCCGCGGGTCACGGAAATCGGTTCCTTCAGTTCAAAATACTCGCGTTCGGCGTCCTGCTCGACCGGCTCGGCTTCTTGGATGAGGTTGACGAAATGCTTGGCGGAACCGTCGAGGATGGGTGGTTCGCTGGCATCCATCTCAACCAGAACGTTGTCGACCCCGCATCCGCTCAGGGCACTGAGCACGTGCTCAACGGTGTGCACCTTGGCATGTCCGTCCGCAATGGTGGTGCTGCGCACCAGGTCATCGACGTGATCAATGACCGATTTCAACTCCGGCTTACCAATGATGTCGATACGGCGGAAAACGATGCCATGGTTCTCGGGAGCTGGCTTGAGGGTCAGGTTGACCTCTTCGCCGGTATGCAGGGATTTGCCCTTGATGGAGGCTTCCCTAAGGATCGTGCGTTGCTTCATGTAAGTTGGGAGTGAGGTGTTGTACGGTTTGGGTCAGCCCATACCATAAATTTACAACCCCATAAGTTACTGGACATGGGAGGTGTGTAAAGCACGGGTTTTCCCGTTGCCAGCGGGGCATTTCAAGGGCAAAGAATATCGGTTGAGATGCTTGAAAACCTGACAGATAAATTGGGGAGCGCGCTGCGAAACCTGCGTGGAACCGGAAAATTAACGGAATCAAACATGACGGAGGCCTTGAAGGAGGTGCGGCAGGCCCTGCTTTCGGCGGATGTTCATTTTAAAGTGGCGCGCGAGTTTGTCACGCGGGTCCAGGCGAGTTGCGAGGGACAGGCGGTTTTAAAATCGGTCACCCCGGGACAACAGGTCGTTAAAATCATAAAGGACGAACTCAGCGAGTTACTCGGAGCGGGCGCGACGGAATTGGAGGACAAAAAACCGCTGCGTATCATGATGGTGGGGCTGCATGGATCGGGAAAGACGACCAGCTCCGCGAAGCTGGCGCGTTATCTTGCAAAGAAAGGGAGTTATCGCCCGGCACTGATTGCTTGCGATGTGTATCGCCCAGCTGCGATCGACCAATTGGAAACGCTCGCAAAAGCGGAGGCCTGTACTTTTTATGCGGATCGCGCGGAAAAAGAGGTCGTTAAAATCGGCAAAATGGGCCTGAAGGCGGCGAAGGATGCGGACGCCAATCTGATAATTTTCGACACGGCGGGACGCCTGCAGGTGGACGCGGATTTGATTGAGGAAATCAAGAAACTCAAGGCGGCGGTACAACCGGATGAGATCCTGCTGGTTGCGGACGCGGCGCTGGGTCAGGAGGCGGTGAATGTCGCCAAGCATTTCCATGAGGCGGTGCAATGCACCGGTATCATTCTCACCAAACTGGACGGCGATGCCCGGGGCGGCGCGGCGCTCTCGATGAAGAGCATTACGGACGTTCCTATCAAATTCATGGGGACAGGGGAACAGGCGGACGATTTCGAGGTGTTTCACCCCGACCGCGTGGCGTCCCGCATTCTGGGAATGGGCGACGTTGTCTCGCTGGTTGAGAAGGCACAGGAACAGATTGATGAAAAGGAAGCGGAGCGCATGGCGGAAAAAATGCGCAAGGCGGAATTTGATCTGGAGGATTTCCTGAAGCAGATGCAACAGGTCAAAAAAATGGGCTCGCTGGGCTCAATCATGGGAATGATGCCGGGGATGAGCGGCGTGGAAGTGGGCGACGCGGAGGAAAAGAAGATGGCGCGCACGGAGGCCATAATTTTATCGATGACGCGACAGGAACGCCAGGCACCGCGGCTTTTGCGCGGGAGCCGTTTAAAGCGGGTGGCACTGGGCTCGGGGGTGCAGGTGCGGGACGTCAATGCCCTACTCAAACAGTTTGGCCAAATGCAGAAGATGATGAAAATGATGCGCGGCGGGAAGGGCCGCAAGATGATGAAGGCCATGCAGTCGCAGATGGGCGAAGGAGC
>JBELLU010000017.1:0-31272 GCA_042096455.1 Opitutia bacterium | reverse complement strand
AAAAAGCCCCTCGGGGTAGGGGAGCAAAATTATTCATGGTCGGGCCGACAGGATTGCTGCGCCATCTTCGCATTTTCCGGGCGGAACATCTGTTCCTGAAAATGCTGCGTTAAACCTGCTGGTTCGCAGGTTCAAAATGGTAGTCGCGGTACATAAAAAAGCCCCTCGGGGTAGGGGAGCAAAATTATTCATGGTCGGGCCGACAGGATTTGAACCTGCGACCCCTTCACCCCCAGCGAAGTGCGCTACCAGACTGCGCTACGGCCCGACTCATGAAAAAGCAAATAATTAGGAATCAAGCCCATAGGGTCAAGCGAATAGAGTTGGGTAAGCCTTGAGCTAATTTTTTCTTATGTAATGATCTCGAGGATCTGGCGCTTTTTCAAAAGCTGGATGGGGGCATGAAAGGGTGTTCGACCGCCTATGGCGAATCGAGCTGTAATTTAAGAAATCCTTTTGATTCGTTTTGAAGCGTAGGAAGGAGTCGGAACGTCCGATGGCTCCATCCTGAATCGAGCGAGGAAAGACCTGCCTGAATTACAGAAGCCTCGGAGCCGGTGACTTCGTTGACTTCAAGATTCCAGTTGAGTAAATCCGTACTTCCTTGAACGCGATAGATGACTCCATCAATCGCGAGGGACGATTGTTCGGTGGCACCTGAAAATACCGCCCCATCACGTGCGGGAAAGGTAAGGTTTAAGACGGCCGTTGAACCGTCGTATGAGAGTTGGTGTTGGGTCCTCGCGGGATTAGAAGAAGCGAGCAGTGGATCACTGGAAAGAGAGAACTCTCCAAAATTATTTAAGTTGTCGCCATCGGGATCATCCACGAAGCGATGATTGATGCCAAAACTCAGGCCTTTCTCGTAAGCCCAGTTATCGTATGCCCCCACTAATACAGGCTCAACAGATAGATCGTCGATATAATACTCTGAGCTTATCGCAGGATCTGAAAAATTAACGAGTGCGATCCTGCTGATATTAGATATGGAGTTATTAAAAGGCAGTCCGGTATAAGTGGTTGGACTTGCGCTGTCTTCCCTTTGGATGACAAGATCGTAGGTGTTATTTGTCAGATTTGTGGTGATTTCTAAAGTGGTCCACTTGTTAAATCCCGGATAGAGCGTAAAATCATTGACGGAACCATTATTTAGAATCCGTCCGCCATTATCGAGATCAAGTCGGATTCCTCTGGTTTGTGCATCATCGTATACTTGGAGGCGCAAAGCATTTGTTGAGTTGTTGCTGTTCACATTAGCATAACTCAAGCGAATAACCATATCCATGCTTGTGCCCGTAGCCAAATCGATGAGATAGAGGCTCGGTTTTGTGGCAGTAGTGGAAATATTTGTTTCGAGCCAATAGATTGCCTGAGTTCCGGAAGCCCCACTCGTTGCCGAACCGGGACCATCAATAAAGGGTGAATTTGCTGTAATAACATTAAGCGAATTACCATAGAGGTTTGTGTTTAAAATCTTTGCAAAACCTTCGGGTTCGGAGCCAATTGTATCCGACTCAAAATCGGTTGATAAAGGTAAGCCAATCAGGGAATAAGGATTGTTGGATAAGGTGAGAATTCCGGTTGCTTCCGAGAAGGTCCAGATTCTGTTGCCGTCGATTCGTGTCCAATTGTCGGATGAATTGGTAAAGCCCTGCACTGCGAAGGAGTTGCCGAAGCTCGCTTCCAGAGACGAGAGATCTACAATGACCCAGTTGTTGCCATCCGTGAGATTGGCACCTGCGGTATTGATAATGAAGGTACCGTTTGCAATGAGTTGGCTATTGGTCGGGTCTAGTCCGTTAATCTGGTTACATATGCCCGTTATGGCTGGGTTAAAAGTGTAGGCCGAGGACGCAGCCAATTCGAGCACCATTCCCGCAGACTTATTTTCAATGGTCGTGTTTCCACTGTGGGAAATATCACCGGCAATAATTATTTTTCCGTAGTTTGCATTGGAGGAAATTGTCAAATTTCCACTACCCCAGACATCACCTGCCTGGGTCCATTGACCGGTGCCAAGGGTTGCCGCAGAACCGTCATTGAAACTGTTGCCATCGGCGATCAAGCTGCCGTTACCAGATAAATCCAGACCAATGCGGTCATAGGAAGTATTGCTCAGGCGAATCGCACCATCATTTAAGATTTGAGCCGGGACCTCATCGTTTGCTCCGCTCCAGGATGATGCTATTTCCGGATGAATGGTTCCGCCATCTGCTCGCCAGATGCCCTCAAAATTATAGTTTGCGTTGTTACGCAACCAGAGGCGACTGGAGTTGGTGTAGGTGATTGTAGCAGTACCTTGAACAGCTGAGCGAAAATTATTTAAAGGAATGATCCAGCTTTGGTCGTTAGCTCCGACGTCCAGTGTTATATTCTCTCCCATGACCAGGAGCGGTTGCGTGCCGCTGATGCCGCCTGTTCCAAGATTAATGGTATAGGCATTGCCACCGGTAGACGGATTAATGGCCACATTGGCTTGGTCTATCGAGATACCCTTGTATGTGAGGTTGCTGGAAGCGGGCGCGTTGTAGGTGCCGGAATTTTGAAAGCTTGGGGTGTCCAATGGATTGGGTAATTCGCCGGAAGCCCAAGTGTTTGCTTGAGTTAGGTCGAAAGCATTCCCGGAGGTATTTTGAATACTACCAATCTGTGAGGGATTGAAAAAAACGGTGTTGGCGTTGGCCGAGTTAATGGACTCATCTTGGAGCAGGTTCTCTGAAAAGTAATTTTGGATGCCATTATTCTGGCTGTTGATTGCATCGGTCCCGCTGTTAGTTATTCGATTATTATAAAAATAGTTATGTTTGGTCTCCCGATCTACCGGCGTATCACGTTCGCCAATGCGCAGGCCGCGCCCGTTGGCATCAAGGAAATTACTAAGGATCGAATTGTACTGAGTTGGTTGCGTGACCTCGTAGGTGTAGAGGTTTACCCCAATAGCGTTACGATGCAGATTGTTACCTAGCACAATATTCCTGGTTGCGGCTTCCTCCACAAAGACACCATAGCGGATATTGTCGGTACAGGTATTATTTGCGACAAAGCACTTCGATGAAAAAGAATCCAAATCGATACCGTCTTTATTGCAATTAGTGACTTTGTTTTCAGTGATTAAAGCGCGTGAAGTTTGAATCCATATTCCTCGAAAATCGCTGGTATCAATTGTGCATCCGCGCACGATTTCAGCAAAACCGGCAGCACCTTTGATGTGGAGCACGTTGGAAGATCCTGACACGGTATGGTCGCGAGCACTGAGCATGGTCACCCCATCAACCAGAAGTTTACTGCATTCAAGAAATTGAACGCCGCCCACCGGTTCAAGATTTGCATTCAAGGTGCCGCCTGAGACACTGATGAATGATGCACTGGTTGCGGCGATTGCATAGGTCGCGGTTGTCGTGGAATCACTGATGATACTCGCACCTTCCTGAAGTAAAACGCAGGTATTGGAAGCAAGGTTCAAGGGGTTGGCGCCCAGGTTGAATGTGCCATCGAGTGTAAGTACAATTACATCATTCGGATGAGCAGCTCTTGCGGCATCGTATTGCTGCTGCACATTATCGATGGTAGTGCTGGAAATGATAAGATCGCGACGCCCCATCCCATTGATGATTGCGGTTGAACTATGGGGATTACGCGAGGTAGGCGGGTAGAAATAATCGTTGCCTGTGCCGTCGAGCGGCTTCGTGCTCGCAACGATGAAGTTATTACTGCCCTGACTGTCCATGTCCACTGTGTTGCCTGAATAATTATTATCAAAGACAGTGTTCTGTGAGCCCTCTACCGTGATACCGCTGACGCTATTGGAACTAAAGGTATTGGCGGTCACCTTTGTTACACTGGAAGTGGTTGTGAGGCGCATGCCTGAGGCGTTGCCGTTAAAGGTATTTTTATAAATAGAATTCGTTGCCCCGCTGACCGATATGCCGGTGGCGTTGAAGTTACAGATATTATTAGCCACGGCGGTAGTATCTGCCGACAACTGAATGCCTGCCAAAGTGTTGTTTTGAGTTATGTTATCAATCACCGCGCACTGGTTGGCATCATATAGTCGAATGCCGGATCCGCCACTACCAGAAACCTTGCAGCGCGAAATCGAGACTTGAGCATCCCACACGGTAGTGCCCAATCCCTGCACGGAGATTCCATCGCGGAGGGTGTCCTGCACCGTCAGATTGTCGATTACGAGACGGCTTGAAGCTAGAGCCTCAATGCCGTGCATGTCTGCATTCTGTCCATCTAATACCGAGCTAGGGCCAAAGCCCATGATTGCAACAAATGATTGCCCGGAGCCGACCGAAACCAAAGCGCTTGCGGTTGCCGAAGAAGAATCCGCAGTGATGGATCCATTCAAGTAAAGGATCTGTTTCGAACGGAGTACCAGGGGCGTGCTTGTGACAGTGTAGGCTCCCGAAAGGTTGATGATGATGAAAGCGTCGGGATTTGCGTCTCGAGTGGTATCAATAGTTTCCTGCACAGATGCTATTGTGCCGGAACTAATATTTAAGATAACCGGAACCTCATTGGGTGCGATAAAAGGATTCTCAGGTTCGAAGTATAATGCCGTCAAGGGAACGGCCCACAGTAATGCGATTAGCAAAACGAGCGGGTAGCTTATTATGTGAGATCGAAGAGCCTTCATTGGGAAATGAATTATTTAAGGTATGATTTTATAATATTTGCGACAGCGCGCCCCAGGGCTTCATTGGCAGGCTCTCTAAAATGACAACCATCTCCGGATTGCTGTGTGGCGATCAACGGAAGGGCGATTTGGTAGAGGTTATTTATGGGGATGCGGTGATTTTTCATGAGCGATGCTGCAACTTCATTTTTTCGAACCATGCTTCCTTTGGGGTAGGTTTCATCACTCCCATTCAGCGGAGTAGAGCTCGCCCAGATAAGCTGGGCATACGTTTTCTTGAGACGTGTAATAATAGCCTCAAGGTTTTTTTCGTAGCTTGAGTCCTTGGTGTTGCGGTCATGGATGCCAAAGTTGAAATGAATGATATCCCAGTTGCGATCCTGCAGCCAAATATCAAGGTCGCGGAGTCCCTTGCTGGTAGGGCCGCAGTTGGTGGGCGCACGATGGATGTTTGCGATTCCGGAAAGTTCTTTTTGAACGGTTCTGGTATAGGCTCGGGAGATCGAATCTCCGATTAGGAGTACGGATTTCAAATTTGGATCCTGCTCGACATAATCCCAGGCGGTTTCGCGCTGGTTGAATTTATCCTCGAGATAGCGCTTGAGGTAAAAGTCACCAAGTTGTGCTTCCAGTATTTTCTCCCAGGCAAGTGCATCTGGCGACATGGAAGCCTTGCGCTTGTTGTGGAACGCTTCGCGCGATAGTTTGGCTTTTTGTGGCGATGGATTTGGTTTGAGGGTGAGGGCGACAACATCCACGAGTTCGGATTGCATTTCCTTGGGAAGGGTTATTTCGACGGTGTCGTCTAAAAGCTTAAAGGGGAGGGGTGTATTGCTCGAAAGCAGTTTAACCGATTCGACTGGATGACTACCTTTAAGGGTGAGTATTTCATCTTTTCGTTCTGCTTGGTCTTCGGGGAAAGGGCCTTTCCAGGAATGTTTTTTATACTTGGGGACCCGGAAGAGGTAGCGGATGTTGCCGCTTGCGGTGGCGAAGGTGGACGCGGATTCTCCTTTAGGCAGGGGGTAGCTTCCGTTAATGGCGGCGCGATGTATGCGCATCCAATCGGCAACTTCAGCGATGTTTTTATATGCTGCGGGGGAGAGTTCGCCGTTTTTGTCGGGCCCGATGCTGAGAAGATAATTGATACCAAGGGAACGGCAACGGGCCAGATCGCTCAGGATTTTGGCGTTGTCACGGAAACGAGCCCAGGAGTTGTAACCCCAAGTGTAGGTCCACTTGTCGCAAAATTCAGCCCATTCCTGTGTTGGCTGTTTGAGATTCAAGTGAGTCTCGTAGGTTCGGAAGTCACCTTTATTATGAAGACGGGGATTCATAATGATCCCGGGTTGCAGTTCAAGGATCCGCTCGCGACTGATCGCGACTTTGCCTGTGGCGTCGGTTATGCGACCATCAAACCAGAGGAGATCAATTGATCCATATCGGGTAAGTAATTCCTCAACCTGTTTGCGCACCAGTATGGCGTATTGATTTTGATGCGCAGTTTTTTCTTCTGCGGTAAAAATTTTGTTTCGAGGTTGAAGGTCTGCGTCTAATTCCGGCAACTCCGGGTTCAACTTGGCGGTGCGGTAATACATGAAATTCATATGCTCGCGGTCAAAATGCCAATTGGGGGGCGAGTAATAGAGGCCCACTTTTAGGCCATGCTTACGACAGGCCTCGACGAAGGGACGGACGAGGTCGCGTCCTTGAGCGTATAATTTTGTATTAAAGGAATTGGCATCGCTGGGCCATAACGAAAAGCCTTCGTGGTGTTGAACTGTCAGGACGGCATAGGTAAAGCCTGCCTGTTTTGCGGCGATGATCCATTGCTCGGGGTCATAGGTTTTGGGGGAGGGGTTAAAGGATTTAGCGAGGTCAAAGTATTGGTTTGGAGTGATGAGAGCGTCGCCTTCTTTTTGGTAATCCTGTTCGCGGAGAATACGCTCGCGCTCAGCGGGATCTTCAATGCGGGTATCGCGATATTTCATACCCTGAATCATGGGCCAGGAGACATCTTTGAGATTTCCGACAGTGTGGAGTCCCCAGTGAATAAAGAGTCCAAATCCAGCCCGTGGAAACCACTGGGCATCGGGGTGCAGGTTTGGTTTGAAGGTAGCGGCATCCTGCCTGACTCCGATCATCTCATGCTGAGCCTGGGCTTCGCGAGTCTGGATACAGTCCTCCCGGTCGGGCACCTTTTTACGGAAGGTATCGGTATAGGTACCAATTTCATTAAGGGGAATGGGTGAGAAGCCTGGAAGTTTTTGATAAAGGACGGAGTCGGGCGGCAAGCTAAAGTCGAGGGCGGCAGGGTCTTTGAATTCGAGGGCATCGAAGACCGCATTATTTTGCTTGGTAATTTTTGGTTCGCCATTTGTTTTATAAACTTCTTCGCAATTGACGTATGCATTCATTGAGACGCGGTTGCGTTTTGGCTGGCTGGGGTTGTCCTCGAGTATGTTCACAAGGGTGGGATAGCGATTGCTATATGGTGGAGACTGATAGCTCACCGCCTTCAAGCGCGTGGTGTAGAGACCATCCGGTGCGATGGCAGATTGAAAAAATTCCTTATTCCAGGTTGTAAAGGGAGAGCTCGCGTAGAGCGCATAGCGGCAATCGACAAAGATATTTTGCTCAATGGTGTTGTCGTTTCCGCCGTTGATGACGACCGCGGCGCGATCGCGTCCTACGCGGTAAAAGAGATTTCCATAAACGTGTGTACCGCAAGCCCAGTCATCGATGTAAATGCCGGAGGAACCACGGGTTCGCTCGGGTTTGATTCCACCCGTTGCGACGGCAACGTGATGCACAAAGTTGTGATAGATTTTATTGCCGAATTCGGATGGATCGCGTCCCATGTAGAACCATCCGCCCTCATTGCTTTCCTGCATGACATGGTGCACGTGATTGCGGCGGATGGTATGCTCATTGCCATGCAGGTAGATTGCCATATCGGGGGCTTGGTGTATGTGGTTGTTTTCAATGATATTACCGACTCCTTCGAGATTGATGCCTGCCCGGTAGGTGCGGTCGAGGCGGTTGTAGTCGCTAATATCGCAATTACGAACAATGTTGTTTCCATGCTCAAGGGTGAGGCGATTGCCGCCGCCCATGCTGATGCCACCGGCTCCGGTGTTGTAGATATCGCAGCTTTCGATGAGATGGTTGTGGCCGGAGTTTCGATTAAAGGTGCTGTTTTCGTAAATATGCTCGTGCCAACTTCCCAATTGATAAGACCTGGGTTGGCCGGTGAAGTTGTGGCGATAAATTTTATCGGGTGCGATGCCGCGACCCATGCAGATAGCGACGGTGCCAAGGTTTCGTAGTTTGCAACCTTGGATTTTAACCCGTTCGCCCCCTTCGAGGTAGATGCCGATGCCCCGGGAATTTTCAATAATAAGATTCTTGAAGACGACATGTTCAACATTTTCTAGAACGATCAGAGGATCGTCCATTAGGGAGATCGCCAGATCCTCCGAGAGATTTTCGCGATGGGGGTAAAAATAAAGGATGCCGTTTTTCCGATCGACGTAATATTCGCCGGGGCGATCGAGTTCCTCGAAGAGATTTTTAACGAAGTAATTGGAATATTCGGTGCCTGCTTTAACTCCGTATAGATGCGCACCTGCCAGCTCGATTTCACTTGCGTCATTATCAATGGATTTAATTCGTAAGGTATCGTCCGCCCAAGCGGTTCCAAAATTACCGGACACGAAGATGTCATCTTTGGATTCCCAGAGGCTGTGGCGTTCGTCGAGGTAATTGAATTTTGCGCCGCGGTTGGCGAAGTCACCATTTTTAGGCATGGAACCTGCATCTGTTATCTTTCCAATGGGTGTGAAGCCCGAGTTCGGCCAGCGGGCGAGGTAATAAGCTTGGTCTCCGATAAAAAGTTCTAGGCCCGGGTTGACATAGGGTCGTCGGAATCCGCGGGTTTTGACCGTGCCGTAATTATGGATAGCAAGGCTTCGGAGGTCGACTTGCCGAACAAAAGACCGTGCGATTGGGTCAATGATGCGACTTAAGACCTGCGGGTCTTTAATGGTTTGGGCTTGGGAGAAGGGAATATATCTGCCACCTGAAATATGGACGGTATCGGGCTTTACAGCGGCATAGGTAATTTGAAAATCCTGCGTTCCGGAGTCCTGTTCATTGAGCTTGAAAGACTGGCTCAGTAAGTAATGACCGGGTAATAGCCAAACCTGCACGGGAGCATCTTTTTTTTCAAGGGCGCGCAGGGCATCGCGCGCGCCCTCCAAAGTTCTGAAGGCGCTGCTTTCAGTGCGCCCATTGGCAGCATCATCGCCATCCGGACTGACGAAAAACTCAAGGGGATTCTTTGCGGCATGGATTGCATGGGAATGTAGTGCAAAGCAAACAAGTATTGTTAGGCAATACCTGCTCGATTGAAATAGGGTGGATTTTGAAGTAGTCACAGATTTTGGCTAAATTTATTTTGCAAGGACGCGTTGAATCTGACCGTTGATCCTCGCCTGAAGAATTCTTCTGGAAGGGGAGTTTATTTCATAATGCGTTAGCTGACTGTTTTCCCAGTGTAGATTAACAGTCAGATTTCCGCGTGCCCGCAGGCCGGAGACAGAACCATTTTTCCAGGCGGCAGGGAGGGCCGGCAGGAATTCAAGGACGTTTTCATGCGATTGAAGGAGCATTTCCGCGATGGCGGCGGTCGCTCCAAAATTTCCGTCGATTTGCATCGGGGGATGTAGTCCAAAGAGATTCGGGCAGGTGTTTCTTTGGGAAAAGAGTTGTTGGAGCATTTGGTGGGCGCTGACTGGATCACGCAGTCTGGCGAATAGTGCGGCGCGCCAGGCAAAGGACCATTCGCGGACGTCGCTCTGTGTCTTGATCCCCCGTGCCTCAAGGGAGACTTTAGCGGCCTGTGCAAGTTCCGGTGTTTTGTGAAGGCTGATTTGCCGTCCGGGGAAAACCGCAAAGAGGTGCGAGGTATGGCGGTGCCGGTCGCTGGGAGAATCGAGGGCATTGACCTCACGTTTATCGTCCAGGCCCAGACCTTCAATGAGCAGGCAATGGTTTAACAAAGGCACGAGGCTGGAATTCTCCAAACTGAGCAAATTTAAATCCTTGAAGACCTTGGATTGCAATGGTGCGATCAAGCAGTCCTCCCCTGCGAGGGAAGGGCCATTGATTAGTTTATTCAGCCCTTCAAAGAGCGCGGAGAAATCAACCGGTGATTGCCGTAGCCGGGTTTGATGCTCGGGAGTAAAGGCGTGCCAAACAAAATGAGCGACTGGATCTTTAATGGGATCTGCATCAATGAGGCGCGCCGTGAGCTTCGCTTTGGTTTTTTTGAAGTCGGTCGCTGGGTTAAAAGCGCGCGGGCTTTTTTCATGCATCCATTCCATCAGCTGCCCCCAACTCCCTATCGATGGGGCAAGGAGTCGATCCTTGAGTTGCGCGACATGGTCGCGAAATTCGGGATCCAGTTTTAGGATCTCGGCAGCTTCAATGTAATTAGTGAAGAGATCATAGACGATTTGCTGACTGTGGCTGACGCCGTCCTCAACCGGTCCATGCTCGGGGGACCAGTCTTTTGGAACCACCAGCCTACCGTCGGGGAGGGTCTTCAGTTGGCGATCCCAGAATTGGCAGGTTTCTTTTATAATGGGATAGGCGAATTCGCGCAAGAAGTCCTCGTTTTGGTTAAAGGCGTAGTGTTCCCACAGGTGCTGGCAATACCAGGCATTCGCGGTCTTATTCCATTTCCAACCCATGCCGCCGGTGATGTTGTGGGAGGTGCGGAGGGCGAATCCGATGGAGTTGGGCTTCCCGGTGGCGTCGTTGAATTCTTGGGCCCTGGCGGTTAGTTCTCGCCAAGAGGGAAGTTGGCTTTCAATGAGATCAAAAAAGGGTTTATGGCATTCGCGGAGGTTGGTGGTTTCTGCCGGCCAGTAATTCATCTGGACATTGATGTTGGTATGATAGTCGCTGTTCCAAGCGGGATCATTCTTGTAATTCCAGAGGCCCTGTAAATTGGCAGGTAGTCCGCCTGGCCGAGAGGAGGCAATTAAGAGGTAGCGACCGTATTGAAAAAAAAGGACCTCAAATTCGGGGTCAAATTGCTCGTGGGCGCGAAGCTTGCGCTGGTCGGTGGGCAATGTGCGTTGGGCTAAGCTGGAATCTCCAAGCTTGAGTTCAACACGCTCAAAGAGGGCGCGATAGTCCGCCAGATGGTCTTCCTTTAGATTGGCATAGCTTGCTGCGCTGGCGCTTTCAATTTGTTGATTGAGACGATTGTGCGGGGCATCTCTGGTGTAGTTGCGCTCAAAGTCGAATTGATAATCGGTGCCGCTGGCGATCAAGATGCGTAGTGCATCGCAGTCTTTAAACTCCAAACGAACGGAGTTTTCTTGGGCGATTGCCTTAATGGTACCGCCTTCGTTGATGAGTAATAGTTGCCATTCAAATTTACGGCCATTTTCAAGCACTCCGGAGGCAATGATCTTATTATTACCTGCAATTTTGTAGGAGGCGTCATGGGTATCGATCAGTTCAATCGTGCCTTGGTAGGCAGCGGCCTCACTCGCGCTCAGTCGAGCCACCAGTAGATCGGCGGGGTGGCTGCAAAAAATCTCTCGCTCAAAGCGAACGCCCTTGGATTCATAGCTGACACGCGCGATCGCCCGGGAGAGATCCAATTCGCGGCGATAGTTGCGGACATCCTGATGTTCCGGCAAATGCACCAAGGCATCACCTAACACTTGATAGGAGCCCATTTTCGAACGGTCACCGGTCCAGAGGCTATCTTCGCTTAGAATCAAGCGTTCGCAGGCGGGATTCCCCACAACCAGCGCCCCCATCCGTCCATTGCCAATTGGCAAGGCTTCAGTGATCGGCTTGAGCTCAGAAGCCGGTCTTTCGTACCACATGGTAAGCTCGGAATCCGCGCAAAGCACGGAAACGAAAAGGCCAAGGGTAGCACTGAAGCGTGCGCATGGAAGCGCGATGGTCATTCGGAAGCCTTGTAAGGTTTTATAATTGGAGCGTCGGTTCGAAAGGGCGAGGCGGGCAGGCCTTCGCGATTGTAGAGGTTGACCTCGGGGATCTTCTTCCAGCCATAGCGTACCGCGATGGGGCGGTCGACTTCGGGACTGGAAACTACCACGGTGTCGCCTTCAATCCGGGCAGCAGCCTCCAGGAAAGATTTCCCGTCACCTGAGAGGGTGAAGCCTTTGAGTGGGCCACCTTTTGCGAGGAGTCCGGAAC
Organism: Opitutia bacterium; assembly: GCA_042096455.1. GTDB lineage: Bacteria > Verrucomicrobiota > Verrucomicrobiia > Opitutales > Coraliomargaritaceae > UBA7445. The sequence goes on along the minus strand of JBELLU010000017.1, from coordinate 19,382 downwards.
CGCAATGGGTGAAAGTCAGGATGGCTTCTTTGCCCTCAACCCGCATGGATTGGTAAAGGGGTCCGGAGTAGGTGATGGCCTCGCCGTAGGCAAGCGCCCGGGCTGCCAGCGCAAGTCGTTCACCAACTGGCCGTTTATTGGTGGGATGAATGTCACCCGGGTCGCCGGCATCTGTAATCACAGCCATGGCGGTGTTTGTGACGGTCTGGAGGGTCTGAAGTTGAGCTTCACGGATTTCGGGATTCATCCAATTATGCGGAGCAATTTGCACAAAGAGAAAGGGAAAGTCATGCAAGCCCCATTCGGCGCGCCAGCTATCGATCATCGCAGAGAAGCGTTGGTTATAACTCAAGGCTTCGGGGATGCCGGAATTGGATTCGCCCTGATACCAGATCACGCCTTTAAAGGCGTAAGGAATCAGAGGATGGATCATGCCATTAAAGAGGGCGGCAGGTCGGTTCTTGCTGGTTGCAGGATTTCCGGGCGGGCGGGGTCGCTTCGGTTTCTTTTTCCCGGCCTGCCCGGCAGCGAGGGATGCCTCGCGCCATTGCTCCAAGAGGCTGGGTTCTGCTGCTTGGTATGCGGCAAGTCGCGCCGGATAAGTTTCGATTGCCTTGATTTGTCCTGCGAGGGTTCCGGGAAAGTAGCGTGCCTGTACTTCGTGCGAGGTCCAAGCCTGGACGGGAGTTCCGCCCAAGGTGGTGTGGATAATCCCGATAGGAGTATCGATGGCTTGAAATAATTCAGATGCGAAAAAATAACCGACCGCCGAGAAGTCCAGAACGGACTCAGGGTCACAAACCTTCCATGCTCCGCTCACTTCGGCGAGGCGGGTATCGGAAGTCGCGCGCGCGACTTGGAATTCCCGAATCCTTGGATAGTTGGCTCGCGCCGCCTCGGCCTCGTAATTGTCAATGGGTTGCTGGCCTGCGCGAAGCCCAAGCTGTCGCTCCATATTGGATTGACCGCTGCAAATCCAAACTTCACCCAACAAAACGTCCTTAAGATGGATGGTATTTTCACCCTGAATCGTCATTGTATCGGGACCGCCAGCGCGCATCGCGGGTAGTTGCACCCGCCATTTTCCATCTTTGGTAGTCGTCGATACTTGATGTCCCCTAAACCTTACTTCAACAACTTCGCCCTCGTCAGCGGTGCCCCAAATTGGAACTGGCGCGCCTTGTTGAAGCACCGCATGATTACAAAAAAGTGGATTAGGGCGAAGTTCAGCATGGGACTTACTGAAGGGATAGAGCGCGAAGGTCGCGAGACTAAGGACACATGCGATTTGGCACAGGAAGGTTCCTCTGTAATTTATGGAGCGTAAATTCACTTCTTTTTTAGGTAGCGGGTCTCGGCGTTGGACTGCTCGAGATAATTGAGCATCATGCGGTGCAGTTTAGCGGTGAGTTCCGGTTTTTGGAGGGCGAGGTTTTCGCTCTCCTCGAGATCGCGGGAAAGATCAAAGAGTTCAAGACGATCTTCTTCCCATGTCTTGACGAGTTTGTATTCATCCAGAATGAGGGCGCTCTGGGGCAGGCGGTCGGCGGCATGGTGGAAGAAGAGGAAGGGGCGTCGGCGCTGGATCTTACCCTTTCCGGTTAAAAGGGGTTTGAGGCTCGCGCCCTCTACTTTGTCAGGTAAGCTTTGAGGATATCCCGCCCAGTCCGCAAAAGTGGGAAAAAGATCAAGCCCGCTCACTGACTCGGAGCACCGAACTCCTGCCGCAATGTCAGGTCCCGCAATGATAAGGGGAACTCGAATCCCACCTTCATACATGGTGCTCTTATGGCCTCGTAGCGGATGATTGCGTGGGAGTTCGGCGGAGGGTTGTCCCGGGACGCGCTTCGTGCCGCCATTATCGGACATGAAGACGATATAGGTATTGTCTTCAATGCCAAGCGCTTGAATTTTATCCATAATGATACCGAGGCCGGCATCCAGATCCTCGGTCATTGCGGCAAATTCGGGCATAGTGTGCCGCGCATCATCGCTTGCAGCGTATTGGTCGAGGGTTTCTTGTTGATAGTAGACCGAAAGATGGACGGCGTAATGGGAAAGCTGAATAAAGAAGGGGCGTCCCGCTTTGGTTTGTTCCTCCATGAAATCGCAACTGCGTTTCGAGAGGGTGAAGATTTCTTTGGGATCCTCTGCAGGATGGGCATCGCGTTCACGCTTACGTTCTTTTTGCACATCGTAACCGCCCTCATTGTTGGAGGTGATTCCATCGCTGCGGTCATAACCTATTTGTTGTGGGCTGATTTTGTCGTATCTAAGATCCCATTTTCCGAAATGAGCGGTGCGATAGTTTGGGTCGGCACGCTTGAGCATTTGAACGAGGTTCAATTGTTCGCGGTAAGTGCGGGTCCAGTTTTCCCGATCGCGGTTATACATGTGGTGAACGACGTCCTGCCCGATTTGTAGACTGCGTCGAGTGGGACAACAGAATGGTGCGGGGGCATAACCATGTGTGAAGGTCATTCCATTTGTGGCGAGCCGTTCGAGATTGGGCGTGCGGTAATAATGACTACGAGTGCGGGCGTCATCGGGCAGCATCTGCAGGGAAGTTCCCACCCAGCTTTGATCATCCGTTAAAATAAAAATGATGTTGGGAGATTTTGCGGGACTCGAATGCAGAATGGATGCGATACCCCCTAGGAGAAAACTTCCTAGAAAAATTAATTTTAGGTAGCTTTGATGAAAGGGTCTCAGGTTTTTCATACCTGTGGTCGTTCAAGAATTTGTCCTTTTTCGAGTAATTTGTTGCGCAGTTTTGTGTAGTCGACTTTTTGCACTGGGATGTCCTCGCGGATCGCCATGGCGGCGGCAATACCAGCTGACTCACCCAGGATCATCCAGACCGGTTCCATGCGAAGCGAGGTCATGGCGATATGGCTGGCGGAACAACAGACCGGTACAAATAGATTCGTGCATTCAGAAGCTTTTGGAGTGATGGAGCGGTATGGGATTTTATAGATGCCATCGTGGACTGGATCGAGTCGTAGCATGGAGAATTCACCACCGTTGAGGACGACTTTGCCGTTGAGTGGGAACATCGCATAAGGCCAGTCATCCACTCCATATGAAGCCAAACCAACCGAATCGGAAGGATCTGTTTTTCCTTCCATATCTTTTTGGCAAACGACGTAGTCCGAGACCATACGACGGCATTCACGGACGTAAAGCTGGTGTGGTAAGCCGCCGGTGTCGTCAAAGTAATCCGGCATGAAGCCGACCTTGCGGGCGTTTTCTCTTTTATCGAGCGGGACGCTGGGATCGGTTCTCAGGAAGTGGGTGAATCCCATGAGGTGATTCTGCAGGAATTTCCAAATACGAGCGCGCTCGGCGTAGTCGCCTTCGGGGTAATTCGCATTAGAGCCGTAGACGGTATTGGTGTAGAGGCTGCGTGCTTGATTACCGGTACCGATGCCGTGGACGTGCCCGCCACATTTTTCATAAACACCCAGCGTACGAGTGCGGCGTCCAAGGAGGGAGATTTTATTTTGAAAAGCACGGCGGTAAACCTCGTAGGTGCGTGGGTCGTAGTCCTCGGGGGCGCCGATGGAGATTTGGTCGGGCCCTTTAGTGAATTTCCAACGAAAGCCGTAGCCCATTGTGAGTTTATCGGCACTCCCAATAGGGTTCATTTTAATATCCTGAACGAGGGGAATGAGACCACTCGAGGGGTTGCCGGGCTTCACGTAGGGGTCGATGTCGTATTCCACCATATTGGGTGGAACTCCACCAAGTGATTCACCGTATTCGTCAGCAGCTTCGCGTCCATAGGTGTAGGATACCCCCGAACGCGCCATTAATTCACCCTCGTAGCTACAGTCGATAAAGACATCTGCCTCTACGCGCATGGAGTGGTTTACGATGGCATAAGGTATCGGGCATCCGAGTTGGTCGGGTGGGGCGTATTCAAGCTCGATGGATTTTATTTTTTTACCGGCTTTTCTCAGGCTTGCGAGTCGGTGCTCGTAGACCACCTGGATAGCATATTTTTCAACGATCTCTTTGAACATTTTCCGGTAAACGGTATCGTCAAACTTGCTATTTAAGGTCTTGCGGGTCGTGCCGCCGACAGCTTGGCGACGCCCCCAATCGATATGCATGAGGCCACCGCCGGTCATTCCACCCAGCCATCTTGAGGGCTCAATGATAACAACCCGCATGCCTTCGCGTCTGGCGGCCACTGCTGCCATAATACCGCTTGCAGTAGCGCCATAAACACAAAGGTCGGTGTGAACCGTGCCCAGAGCGGTGTCCTGTTCTCCGGCACTCAGGCAGGTGCCCAGCAAGGAGCCCCCTCCGATAGCGATAAAGTCTCTACGGTTTATTTTTTTCATATCACTTTTTGAGGATTATCGAGATGTTTTTTTGAGTTTTTGCGTAAAATCTAAATCGGTGCGTAAATTTGAGAGGAGGGGTTCCTCCAGTCCCTGCACGACTGGGTTTTCCGTTTCGAGATATTCGAGCACCATGATTTCATTGCGGCCCTTTTTAAGCCAGACCCCGGGGCAATATAGTGTCTGCTGAGGGCCAATCTTCCAATAACGCCCGAGGTTGTGTCCGTTTACCCAGAGCATACCCTTACCAAGATTGCGTGTGTCAATGAAAGTGTCTCCGGTTTGTTCCAGATTGAAATAACCGCGCCGAAAAATAGGGCCCTTAGTATTGGCGTCTCCTTTTGAGAATTTGATCTTTGACAGGTGAGCTTCATCGAGCGGGAGGAGAAAAATTTCCCATTCCTGTAATTTATTTTCAGTCCCATCGCTTGTCCATTTAATCGGCGAAACAAGCCCTTTGTAGTCGATCATTTGTACGCCCCAGTTGGGACGTCCCATGGGTTCGACTACAAGATCGAGCGTCATAGCCTCGGGGCGTGCCGAGATTTCTACCTGATAGATACGGCGGCGACGGTCCATGATGCCACTCGGCTGACCATCCAATAAAACATAAGCGAAGTCCCGCACCGAGGCGGCGCTAAGTACGCCTGCCGGGCCAGCAGGTAAGGTGGTGCGATACACAATCGAGCCGTAGCCTTGATCATAAAACTCCATTGTTTTAGGATCGTGCGTGTGAATTGCCTGGTTTTCGGGGGCTATGATGGGCGCAGTCTCATTGATAACGACTTCCGGTATCGAGAGGGTGGGGATTGCTGCAGGGATGGGTGGTAATTGCGCTCCTTCGGCTAGGCGACTTTCAAAGAGTTCGCGAAAGGCCATGAACTTTTTTGTGGCGAGACCGGATTCTGATATCGGGGCATCAAAATCATAGGAGGTGGTGTCGGGGCGATACGCATCGTCTCCCTTGTCATTTGGGTATTCGGCGGTTTCTTTAGCGGTGTAGGATCCGGCGGTGAATCCAAAGTTCGTTCCACCGCAGCCCATGTAGAGGCAAAAGGAGTGGTCATTATCAATCATGTAGGCCATGTCGTTGACGCGCAAGTCGGTCGCGCCGGTCTTGTGCGACTCGCCCCAAAAGTCGAAGCCTGAAACGTAGTATTCCCCGTTGGCGTAGGGTCCGGTGGGCTTGAATTTTCGCAGGATTTCAAAAGATTCCGCAGCCTTTCGGCTCCCGAAATTAACGGTTTGGATGAGATCATCACGGTAGCTGTCGATAAAGCGCTGTCCGCCTTTGGTGGGGTTACAGGAGATGAGCGGAACCTCAAAACCGGCATCAAGATAGAGCTGCCGCATCGCCTTGAGGTAGGGCTGATCACGGTAAGGGAACTCGTTTTCAACCTGGCAAAGAATGATAGGGCCGCCCTGAGTCACTTGAAGGGGTGTCAATTCGCGAGCCACTGCCTTAAGGTAGCGCTCGGATGCAGCCATATACTCTGGATCGGTGGTTCGTAGTTGAATGCCTTCGTGCTTGAGCAACCACCAAGGGTGCCCGCCCATTTCCCATTCAGAACATACGTAGGGGCCGGGGCGAATGATGACCCAGAGCCCTTCTTCCTGTGCGAGGCGACAAAATTTTGCGTAATCATTGAAGCCTTCAAAGTTAAACTCGCCGGGACGCGGTTCCACCTGATTCCAGAAAATATAGAACGAGACCGTGTTTAAACCCATTGCTTTAACCATTTTCAGTCGATGGCGCCAGTATTCCGGCGGAATGCGGTTAGGATGAATCTCGGTCGCGTGGTAAAAGAAGGGGGCTCCGTTTATATGAAAGGCATCATCGGAAACATCAAAATCAAAGCTTCGGCCTTGGGCAGGTTCAACTTCAGGACCACGCACAATTTTCTTTTGTGAAGGATTAGAGCCGCTTACCCCTGACAAGAGGGACAGGTTTAGGAGTGTCAGAAGGGAGAAGTTGAGTAAAATTTTCATATTACAGGGAATAATTACGGACTGAGTTCGTGACTTGTCACAAAAAAAGCTAGCTCTAGTTAAGCTAGCTTAGTTAATGATGGTTAATGTAAGATGCAGGATACGACCCTACTTGCGCCGCCTGACTGCTACAAACAACATCACTAAACTGCCAATGAGAAGGGCATATGTACTTGGTTCGGGTACCGGCGTTACGGATTCCCAAGATGTTCCGATGCGTAGTTCATCAAAATTGATCGCTCCCGAAGTGTTTTTGCTGGAGAGTAAGATATTTGTAGGGATAGCTCCATTAAACCCTGCATTGGTGGCCACGTTGGCGCCTTCGGAGCTTAAGGTGGGGTCCCAAAATAATTCCAGATTATGACCCGTACCTGCAGAATTAACATCCACCTTAAGGATAGCAAAGTGTGTGTTGGTGTCGATATCCGCGATCTTTGTATTGTTGCCGTTTTGTCGAAGGGTGAAACCATTGCTATCGATACGAATCGCAGGATCGCGCCAATCTTGAGCATCTTGACCTAAAACTATGCGAGCTTGTTTGCTAACATCCGTTACTTGAAGCAGGAAGCTGATGTAGTAGGTTCTGTCGACAGCAAAATTGATTAAACTGGAATCGAAACTGCGATAAGAAATCCCTGTAGCAGAGCGATAAATCGAATTTCCAGCAGTAGCAAGGGTTGCACTGGCACCATCGGTGTAGCTCAGTGAGCTTGGAGGTGCTGTACCCATTCTAAAGGTACCTCCACTATTCTGCCATGACCCAGAGAAACCAGTAATGATGGGGTTCTGGCCCGATGTGAGGCGGTAATTGCCGTCAACCACATCTGTATATTCGCCGGCTGATTGGTCAGTACCTGCGGTGAAACTATCATAAGCAATAAGTTCTGCCTGTAAACTTGAGACCCAGCTAATGATGGGTGCAATTAATAGTAGATATGGAGGGTACTTTTTCATTTTGCTAGTGAGAAGTGTTATGAATAATATATTAGTATAAATTAGGATTAAGTGTGCTGTTGTAGTTGCGTCAAGGAAAAAGTTTCAGAAAAAAATGTAACGTATCATTTTATGCGCACACTTGATTTCTATCTTATCATTTCATTGGATGAGCTTGGGGGCAACCAGAGCAGTAATATTTTTATTTGGAAGTTTGAGGATTTGCTGCACGAGCCGCTCTACTGCCGTTTCAATGAGTTCAGGGAAGCACAGATCAATGAGCATGGGTTTAGGATACAGGTGGCCAACGAGGTTGGGGGTGACCCCGGCAATTATGAAACGTAGCATGCCGTTCTCGAGGAGCCCGGTCTTTTTTAAGGATTGATGAACCATGGGTGCCTTTTGTTCGACTAGCAAGAAGACTCCAATTGGAGTTTTTGCGCCCGATGTCTTGAGGGATGCGGCGATCTCGGGAATGTCTTCAAAAATAGTTAGGGGGGCGGGCCAACATTGGCTGGGGTTGGGGCGAGTTTTAGAGGCCGCAAAGGTTTCTGTGCTCATGCCTTCGCTGGCAGCGCGGTCCAGCAAGGCGCGACCCCTTAAATTAAGGGCCTCGTGGAGGGACTCACTGGTGTCTATCACCGCAAAATGCTGACAACCAGAACTTTTAAGCGCTCGATAGGCAAGGGCGCCTACCGCTACATCATTCGTGCTCACATGATCTACGGTGGTGACGGGATGCCCGGGGGTAAAGAGGTGAACCACCGGAATAAGCGTCGCTAGCTTGGCTATCATTTCCCTCCGTTGCTTCACAATCGAGCCCGACCCGGAGGGTACATAAATAATGGCACCGTCGACCTGGCGAGAACGCACACAAAGTGGTATGTCGTCGATGCCAGTCATTTGGTCGATTAGAAAATTGAGATTTCGGTTGAGGCAGGCGTTCTGAAGATCACCGAGCAACATCGAGAGAATCGGTTCTTCCATGGAGCTTTTAGTTTCTCCGATGGAAATAAGCGCAAGACTGCCGTGGCGCAATTTGGGTTTAGTGGTCGAGCGCATGCCGCCTCCCTGGCGACCATTTGGTCGGGAATAGCCCAATTCTTCAATGATCCTACGCACGTGAGCGGCGGTTTTGGGCTTCACCTCGGAACTCTCGTTCATCACGCGTGAGACCGTTGCGCGAGAGACCTTGGCTGCTTCCGCAATATCAGTAACAGTTACATTCATAAGTTCATTACACGAAGCAGTATTATTAGGCTTGAGACGAGTTCGAATTTCTGAAACGTATCAGTTGGTATAAAAAACCTATACATTACAAAAAAATTGTTACGTTACATTTATTAAAGAATTTGCAATTTTTAGATACAGAATGTCAACACAATCAGATTCAAAAAAACGAAGTAAGGATGCTTTTGCCGCGATTGCTACAATGGAGCTTGGCGGGAAGCGAGCGGGCATGGAGGTACCCACGCGGGCGGCTCGTTCAGAACAGGTTTTGCCGCTTGAGGCAAAAGAGGGAGCGGAGCTTACTTTGCCGCGAAGCCCCAAGATTGAGACGCGTGAGGCCTTGGAGCTTGCACTAGCGGCGGAGCGCGAACGGATGGCTCCATATTTAAAGAATCTTGCCCCGGAATTGCCTGCGACCCGAGTCTTAAAATCTTTTGATCGTGCCGATTGGCGGATTGAGGTTGCGCGATCGGGGGAAGGATTGCAGGCGGCACTGGCGGGCGAGGGTGAGTGGGAATCTGTTTCCATACCACACTATGGTCCACCACTTGGCAAAGCTTCTACGCTCTATCGGGTAAGCTTCGATCTCCCTGAGGGATTTGCGTCCAAGGAATCTTTGTTTTTGTGCTTTGATGCGGTGGATTATCGCTGTCAGCCGTATTTGAACGGGGTGTGCCTGGGCGAGCATGAGGGAATTTTTGAGGCCTTCGAGTTCGAGATCGGCTCAATATTAAAGGCGAAGGGAAACGTATTGCTGGTGCGTGTTGAAAATGACTTTACCATGTTGGGTGAGGCTTTTGAGGAAGGTCAGGCAGACGGCGATAAAATTTACGCGGCGACAGGATTGGGATACGATGATCCGGAATCGGGTTGGCATCATTGTCCAGCGGGGATGGGGATTTGGCAGCCTTTCCGGATTGAGGGGCGTTCACGGCTCGCCGTGGCGGATCTCTATGTTCAACCAACGTCGGCGCTGGATGCCGTAGAATTATGCATTGAGGTGGATAATTATGGCGGGAGCCATGCTGAGGAAGTTGGTTTCCAGATCGCAATTTACGGACAGAATTTTGAAGCCTCGGTGTATACGGATCACTGGTATAGCCCCATCACGCAACCCGAGGCGGGCTTTGGTGACTTAGACAAAGAGTTAGAGCAATCGATACCCTTGTTGGCGGGTCCGGGTCGCAACTACTTTAAATTGACGCTATCGATGCCGGAAGCGCGTATTTGGGATTTGGAGGCGCCTTGGCTCTATCAAGTGCAGGTGCGGTTATTGAATGGAGATGGAGACTTGCTTGACGCCGCCAAGCAGCAATTTGGAATGCGAAGTTTTGTGCAAGATGAGACGACTTCACCAAAGGGGAAATTTTACCTGAACGGGCGTGAAATCCGGCTACGCGGTGCCAACACAATGGGGAATCTCGACCTTTGCGTTTTTCGGAACGATACCCCGCAATTGATTGATGATATTCTTTTGGCGCGGCTGACGCATATGAATTTTCTACGGCTCACGCAGCACCCCGTCCAGAAGCAGGTTTACGAATATTGTGATCGCCTGGGAATGTTGTTGCAGACGGATTTACCGCTTTTTGGGACCTTGCGGCGCAATCAATTTTTGGAGTGTGTGCGTCAAGCGGGTGCAATGGAAAAACTGGTGCGCTCGCATCCTTCAAATATATTGGTCTCTTTTATTAATGAGCCTTTTCCAAATGGTCGCAGTCGGCCTCATCGCTTCGTTGAGCGCGATGAGATGCAGCTATTCTATAAACTGGCGATCGAGGAGGTGCATCGTCACAACAAGCAACGAGTGATCAAGTGTGTAGACGGGGATTATGATCCGCCGGCGGCGTTTGGAATGCCGGACAATCATTGTTATTGTGGTTGGTATCTGGGGCACGGGGTTGATTTGGGGCAATTACATGCAGGGTATTGGTTGCCGGTAAAATCAGGCTGGCACTATGGTTGCGGGGAATTCGGAGCAGAGGGCTTGGACTCGCTCGAAGTCATGCAGGCGCATTATCCCGAAGCATGGTTGCCCGTAACGGTTAAAGCGCCATGGAATCCGGGTGTTATTCCGAAAGCGCAAAGTTATAATTTTCACGGCCTATGGTATGACACGCCCGTCGATGTGGAGGGCTGGATTAACGCGAGCCAAGACCACCAGGAATGGGTGAACCGATTGATGACCGAGACCTTTCGGCGGATGCCGGGAATGAACAGTTTTGCGGTTCATTTGTTTATCGATGCATGGCCGGCAGGTTGGATGAAGACCCTCATGGATGTGAACCGCATTCCGAAAAAATCTTGGTTCAGTTATCGCGATGCCTTGACGCCTCTAGCAGTTTCCTTGCGCTGTGACCGCACTGCAGGAGTGGCGGGAGAAACTTTCTCGGTTGAGCCTTGGGTCGTGAATGATCTAGAACGGATACCGCACGATTGCGAACTACGCTACACCATTAGTTGCGACTCTAAAGTTTGTTATGAGGGCAAATCTCCTGCCGAGATCACGGCGGTGATGCCGCAAAGCCAGGGTAGGCTGCAGTTTCAACTTCCTGAGGTGGCTGCCTTGAGTACGTGTGATATCAATTTGTCTCTGGTGGATGCCGCAGGTAAGGCTTTGCACGATACGCAAGTGACCTTGGATGTTTATCCTAATTTCGAGCCACAGAAGGAAGGAGTTCGCATACACGTCCTGGGGGATGCTCCGGACGGGTATGAGTGGTTGCGTGAACTTGGACATTCGTGCTCTGAAAAGACGGCAATTCAAGATGCCGAGGTAATTCTTATTACCGATTTACAGGCCTATCTGGAATTAGCCGATACACTTGATGCTCTAGTGCGCGGAGGAGCGGTGGCTTTCTTTTTTCCATTGCCGGTTGGAAGCCATCGCATTGGTGCATCCATGGTTGAGATTAAAAAAGCAGGCATGGGTCCGAGGCATTTTGTATCCTGCCAGACCGATCACCCGATGGTGTTGGATTTTAAAATGGATGCCTTTAAGTTTTGGTATGATGAAAGCTGCGGTCATCCGAGCCCGATCCTCAATAGCAGCTTTGAGGGGGAACGCTGGAATTGTATTTTAAAAACGAGTGACGGAGGTTGGGGGCGTTCCTGGGAGCCAGTGATGGCAGCTGGTGAGAAGGCACACGGGCAGGGCAAGTGGCGGATTTGCCAGGTGGATCTTCGACACCGAGTTAAAACGAACCCTGTCGCAAAAATTTTTGGGAGGCGCATGCTCGAACCGATTCAGGCGAAGGCCGAAGCTGTAACGGTTTCTTTGGATGCCGGGATTTTAAAGTGAATGAATTAGAAAAATAAAAAGCCAATACGACTATGTTACTCTTTGGACTACCCCTACTCGATATATTTGTAATCATCGCATATTTTTTAGTGGTGCTGTGGATTGGTTATCGCGCCATGCAACGCATCAATAATTCGGAGGATTATTTCCTGGCGGGGCGAAAGTTTGGAAAGGGGATTCAAACCTTTGCGGCTTTTGGGCAGGGAACCAGTGCGGAATCGGCAGTCACAACCACCACGATGGTGAGTACGAACGGAGCGGCGGGTATCGGGATGAGCCTGATCAGCGGAATTATTACAATGCCAGTTTTTTGGATGACGACGATGTGGTATCGCCGCTTGCGCTACCTGAGTTTGGCGGAGTTTTTTGCAGAGCGATACGGTTCAAAGCGAATGGCGGGCTTCTATGCAATTATCCAAACCTTCTTATTTATGATTGTTGCGGCGACTGGATTTACTGCGATGTCGAAGACAGTAGCCGCGATAGCGGAAAAGCCTGAATCTGCTCTCACTTATGCCGAATTGGAGGAAAAGACTTTAGCGACAGAGCTTCAGGGATTACAGGAAAAGGATTACCGCTTGTTGACTGAGATGGAGCTGTCTCGGATGGACGAGCTTGTTACGCTGAATCCACGCTCACATTTCAGCACGATCAATCGCACTTATTTAACGATAGGGCTGGCCATCGTGATTTTGCTTTATGCGGTCTCTGGCGGACTAGAAGCAGCTTTTATCACGGATATGATTCAAGGAATCTTTATTATTCTGCTAACTTTGATGCTCATTCCCTTTGCGATGGCAAAGATCAACATGGTATATGAAATGGAGGGCGTACTGGGGACTTTTAATGCCTTTCATGCTAACTTGCCGGAGGCGTTTTTTCAGGTATTGGGTTCTCCCAGTCTCCCGCAATTCACTTGGTATTTCATTGCCGCTTTTGGCCTGTTATTTATGGTCAATACGGGTGTGCAGGCTAACCAGCTCACTGCAGCGGGATCCGCAAAAGATGATGAAACCGCCCGTATCGGATTTTTGATGGGTATTTTCATCAAGCGTTATTGCAGCGTTATTTGGGGCTTTTTGGCGATGATGACCCTCTTGCTGTATGGCGCAAAGGTAAGTGACCCGGATATGGTTTGGGGGATGGCAACGCGCGATCTTTTGCCCACCGGTCTGGTGGGTCTCATGATTGCCTGCTTAATGGCGGCGCTCATGTCCACCGCTGACGCGCTTATGCTTACGAGTTCTTCGCTTCTGACGAACAATGTGTATAAGCCACTATTCCCAAACAAGAGTGACCGCCATTATATATTGATGGGGCGTGTGTTTTGCCTCGCCTACATTTTTGGTGGAGTCGCAATCGCATTGGTCCTGGACGACGTCTTCACGCTTTTCTTGTTTATGATCACCTTCAACTCGGTAATCGCGGCGGCCTTTTGGCTGGGGATGGTCTGGCGACGGGCAAGTCGATCCGCCGCTTGGGTTTCCATTATCGTGACAACGCTTTTCACCTTACTCTTGCCTATTTTGGTGCCCCTATGGCCGGGTGTGCGGAGTTCCGAAAATCTCTCTAAGGAAACTAAGGGCTATGAGGTAGAGCGGGTTTATAGCGCAAAAGAATTTGACGTGCGCGAACGCGCAAATGAAATTGTGGTTTGGGAAGCACTGAGTGCTGCCGGAAAAGCGGAGGGGTCATGTCCGGAACAGCTAGCGCTGGGCGATAAATTCATTAAGAGTGATTACATTCAGCCACGCAGTATTTTTTGGCAAAAAGGTTTAGTAACTGACAAGGATGGCCTTCAAGTCGGGAGCGGAATGTTGAAAGTCGATTTAGTTCTGCTCGACTGGTTGGGCTTTAAACTTGAGAAGAATAAATATGCACTCAATGAAACCATGACTGCCATCTTTAGGTTAGTGATTCCTTTTGGTCTACTGATTCTGGTTTCAAGCTTCACTCGTAGCGAGGATTCAGGGCGCTTGGACTTCTTTTATGCCCGCCTGCGCACACCCGCCTTGGCGGATCATGAGCGAGATGCAATCGAAGTGGAGCGTGTTCGTCAATATCCGGCAGGATGCGTGGATCAGCGGCTTTTCCCGGGGACGAACTGGGAATTCCGCAAGTGGACAGCGGCAGACTGGAAAGGGCAAGGAGTGGTTTTTCTGGCGGGGGGTGGTGTCATTCTACTGCTCTATTTACTTTTGACGATAGGTAGTTAAGGCAGCGTAAAAGCAAAATGAATGCAACTCCCAGAATAACTAGACGCATCCATTTATGGATTCGATTCGGCATCATGGGAATCATGCTAGCCTGCGCCGGATGTGAGGAATTTTCATCGAGGGATGATGAACTAACTAAGGTCAAGGAACCGGGAGAGGCTGAGCCCAGTCGCGAGGGCTCTGTTATCGTTGATGACAAAAATGGCAAAGAGGGTGCAGATCTTCCGAGTTCGCGTTCCTTGTATGTTGCCCCGGATGCTGCGTTGGGCGGCGATGGATCGAAGGAAGCCCCATTTACGGCGATTGAAGCGGCCCTTGCGGCAGTTAAAGCAGATGGCAGGGCGGCCGGCACCACAATTTACCTGCACAATGGAATCTATCGCATATCGAAAAGCCTTCTTTTTACGGAAGTTTTTTCTGGAACCGAGACAGCCCCCTTTACGATTCAGGCAGTCGAGGCTGGTAAGGCGATACTGACCGGCGCGCTTGAAATACCCTCTGAGCGATTCCAGCCTTTACGGAATCCCTCGCGGAAAAATCTTTTGCGGGAGCAAGCAAAGGTTGAAGTTCGGGTAGCGGATTTGAACGGTCTATCGCTTGCAGAATCTTTCTCGGACGCATATGCGCGTTTTATGGTCTGCAGTAATGGTCATAATTTAATGCAGGCGCGTTGGCCAAACAAGGGCTTTGCTCATATGGGCGAAATTTTGGATGGTGGGGCGGTTTATACAGAGGGGCGAACGTTGGGCACTCGCCCCAAGGCGAGCTTGGAAAATCCGATTGGTGGGATATTTAAGGTGCGCGAGCAATGGCAGGGCGACTGGTCGGCTGAGTTGGCCTTGGGTATGGCGCATCCAAAGGTTTACGGCTTCTTTTATTACGACTGGCATTTTGAAAGTAGCACGCTTGCAAAAATAAATCCGGAACTGTCGCTGCAGTTGGCAGGCTCAACCCGTTACGGAATTGGCGGGCATGAAAAAATCCCACGCCGTTGCTTTGTCTCGGGTTTGCTTTCGGAATTGGATCAACCAGGCGAGTGGTTTTTTGACCCCAAAATGAAACATTTATACTTGTGGCCGATTGCGCGTGGCGCGGGTGTTGAAATCAGTGGCGGTGGAAAGTTGGTTCATTTTAAGGATGTTTCCCATATCGCCCTGAAAGGTCTCGTGCTGGAAGGTGCCAAGGAGGGTGTGCTCGTCGAGGGGGGCAAAAACGTCGTATTCGCAGGCTGTACACTCAGGAGTCTATCTCGATACGGCATCTATCTCTCCGGTGGTCAGGGGCATCGTGTGCAGTCCTGTGATATTTATAATGTGGGTGTGCCCATTGAAGCGCGCGGCACGAAGCCAATGGATTACAAGTGGGATCTCTCGGTCAATCCGCCCAAAATCATTCCCGATGCATATGTCATCACCAATAATCATATTTATAATTGCCGCAGTTACCGTGGGGTGCGCCTGGAAGGAGTCGGTATTTTATTTTCCCACAACTTGGTTCACGATCTTCCCGGGCATGCCGTTTATTGGGGCGGCAATGACAATATCTTCGAGTTCAACGAGTATTACAATTTGCTTAAGGAATTGGGCGATGGCGGAGTGACTTACACGGGGGCGCAATGGCACAGCCACGGAAACGAACAACGCTTTAATTTCACCCATCACGTCTTTTCGCTACCGGGTGCGCATCCGGTTAACGGCTTCTATATTGACGATCTCGATCAAGGCGACCGCATTCATGGCAATGTCTTTTTCAAAGTCGGCTACCGCAGTATTATTTTCAACGGCGGTTCCGCGGTTGAGGCGACAAACAATATTTTTATTTCCAACTACATCAATGTTTACCAAACCGGCAAATGGGGTCCCGGATACAAAGAGAAGCGACCGCTTTACGATGCCGGGCACTTGAAACGGGGCGACAAAACGGACCTTTGGTGGCGCACCGAACAGGTGGTGGGCTTAGCTGGATGGGCGCATCCTCCCTGGAACAAGGCTTACCCGAAGTTTCGGCGAGCCATGGAAGCAGATCCTTACGCACCTTTTTTTACCCTCATTGCGAAGAATTATGAAATGCTGACCGGGAAAGATGCCGTTTGGTTACGAGAAGTTCCCGAAGGTTCGGTAGATTTTGAGCCGATGTTGCCGATTCAGGCGGACGCGTTTGTTAACCCTTACGCCATGAATTTTGCCTTTAAGCCTGAGTTCGAACCGGCGCCGGGATTTGAACGTATCCCATTTGAGAAGATTGGCCTCGTGGCGGACGAGTTCCGGACGCATCCGCCAAAGAAAGCGCAGTATCGAACAGCAGTACGCCTAGAGTATCTATCGCGGGTCCCATACGACCCCGAAGCGGTTTACAATCCTGAGATTATGAATGACATCCTCTATCGCGAGCCGGCCTACCTGCAGTTCCGTGATTAGAAGAAAGATGGGTAGCTTTACTGGGTGGTGGCGCTGCCCCACCAGTCCTCGTTTGGCACAAAATCACGCTTTAGATAACCGGCACTTCTTTTCTCCAGCCAGTCATGCACTTTGGTAGCATGATTTTCAATGTATTCCTCCAGTAATTCAGGCTTAAACCGTGGATCACGTTGTGGGATTTTAGCTCCGGTTTCATGGAGCCATTGGTCCAGTTTTTTTCGAAGTTCAACAACTTGCTCCGCTTTTTCAGCCGCCAAATCAGTGCGCTCACCCACGTCAGCGCTGAGGTCATAGAGTTCGTCCCGACCATCTTCATGGTAGTGAATGAGTTTGTAATTACCGCTTCGAATGACAGAAGACGGTTCCCCGCCCTGGTTGCCGTAGTGCGGATAGTGCCAAAAAAGATCCCGACCCGAGAGAGGTTCGCCGCTTAGGAGCGGTACGAGACTGACGCCATCCATGTGTTGTTCCGGTCGCGCCGGAAGGTTAGCTAATTCCAGCAGAGTGGGGTAAATATCCATGTGAATGGCAAGTGTATCCGTTGTCGCATTTGAAAGCGCGTAGCCCGGAGCATAGAGATAGAATGGCGCGCGAGTGCCGCCCTCCCATTGGCGCCCCTTGCCGCCGCGCAAAGGCAAGCTAGTCGTTGCGTAGGCATCACCGGAGACCACGCCCCCATTATCAGAGGTAAAAATAACAATGGTATTTTCTGCGATTCCCGATGCGCTTAGTTGCTCCATTACGATACCTACCGCATCATCTAAGGTTTCCATCATGCCGGCATAAATCGGATTATCCTGCGCGGTACGCACTGCCCGCCTGCGGTCAAATTCATAGCGGTCATTATTGGAATGTAGCCCCATTAGTTCCGCTTTATCGCGATATTTTTTCCAGAGGGCCTGCGTTGTTTCGACCGGAGCGTGCACGGCGTAGAATGAGAGAAAAGCAAGGAACGGTTGATCCTTTGTGTCCTTAATGAAATCGGCAGTATCTTGTGCTAGGCGCAGGGTCAGGGATTCACCTGCCAAACCGGCATCCATTTTTGGGTTTTTCCACGGACCGAAGAAACCGCCCCAGCTCCCCGGTCCGCCTGAGGATATGCCGCCAATATTTATGTCAAATCCGTGATCCTCGGGCCAAGAGCCCTCCGCTCCGAGGTGCCATTTTCCAGCAAAGAAGGTCCTGTAACCACCCTCTTTAAATGCCTCCGCCAACGTGATCTCCTCGGGTGCTAGGTTGCGGCGATAGGCACTTGTCAATACCGGGTAGCGGGCTTGGTTGCCGTAACCAGTCGCAGATCCGATCCATTGTGTAATGCCGTGGCGCGGTGTAGCTTTTCCGGTCATGATACTGGCGCGAGAAGGGCTACAAACGCGAGAGGCACAATAGGCATTACTGAAGCGCAAGCTTGAACGTGCCAGCGAATCAATATGAGGGGTCTCATGGAATACGCTTCCCTCAATCGCGATGTCTGCACGCGCAAGGTCATCGACCAGAAAGATTAGAATGTTGGGCTGAGTAGCAGGCTTAGAGCAGAGAGTGCCAGCAAACAAAAGGAGTGTGCTAATCAGCAAGCGATTATGAAACATGGGATATGGGTATTGAATTGTATATATAGAAAAAGTTTATTGGTAGAGGATAGCAACTAAGTAAATTCTATCTGCCCACTGCCGAAAATTTGCGCTAGGGGGTGTTGACACGAAGGCGGATGAAGGCGCGTGCGTTCGCATCCACCGCCTGGGTCCGGCGATAGGTGAGGGTCTCGGTGCCGTTGCCGTTGTCTACGATGACAGGGTTCGGGTTGACTCCAGAGCTGTCGGCGGGCCATGTGGCGAGCTCGGTGGTAGTCTGTACTGTGTAGGTGATTTCGCTGAGCCCCTTGGGTCGGGTAAAGCTCAATTGCAAAT
Organism: Opitutia bacterium; assembly: GCA_042096455.1. GTDB lineage: Bacteria > Verrucomicrobiota > Verrucomicrobiia > Opitutales > Coraliomargaritaceae > UBA7445. Next base: position 1,040 of record JBELLU010000017.1, on the reverse strand, counting down.
AGGAGCTGCCGCCATCCTCGACGATTGCTCTGACCGGTAGGATGTTGGAGTCCTTTGCGCCGGGGTTGCCGCCCAGCGCAAACTCCAGCAGATTTTCAATGCCGTCGCTATCGGGGTCGGCGGCATCATTGGCATCAGCGTTGTAAAGGCTGTAGTCGATTTTCCATCCAGTATAAGTCTGTGGGTCAGGGATCGCTGCGGTTACTTGGGAGGCGTATTGTGCCATACGAACAAAAAAATTATAGTCCCCCGCAAAACCAAATGTAGAAGTGCTTGAACCGCTGACGTCACTAACCGAAGTTGTAATGCCAGCGAGTTTCCAGGTTGAGCCATCTTGTATGAAGATTCCCGAGCCGGAATCATATATTGCAGCTCCCGCTTCATCTGAACCTCCATTTCCATCTAGAGCTGTTACCAATGCAGAGTAAGTGCCTCCGCCATAGGGAGCATTGTGTATACCAATAAAATTATTGGTTCCCCAGCGTTTTGCCAAGGTCGAGTTGTTTCCCCATGCCCATATATTGGTGAGGCCAGTGCCCGTGTCTGCCACGTTCGGGTCACGACCGACCCCCCAGCCGATCAGGGTTGCTTCTGCAAAACGATCAATCGAAGCGTTTGTATTTAAACTGACTGCATTGAGTCCCGGATCTTCAATGAGTTTGATCAGCTTCATGTCGACGTTGGTGCCCGCAATTTGTTGCGGAGTAAAGGCTGTATCGCGGGCGTAAAAGGTATTGCCATCAAAGGTAACGTGACTGCTGTTAGTGACATGGTTCGCGGTCAGCATATACTTACCGCTTATATAAACCGCACTGCCAGCGGTGCCGCTTCCGTCGCTGTTGCACACGCGTGCTACTGCGTAAAAGGGAGCTCCGCTGGCGGGGGCGGTTTGATTGGCGGTATTGTCACCGCTATATAAAATAACTCCTGAAGCGCTACTACCAAACAGCAGAATGGTGACTGCAATAGTTCTAAATGCAGTAAAGTTAGCACTCCTTTTGAAGTGCACTAGCGCTCTACCTCCGGCTCGCGAGGAGATA
>JBELLU010000016.1:0-31537 GCA_042096455.1 Opitutia bacterium | reverse complement strand
AGTTCGAAATTCACCCCGGCGCGCTGGAAGAAGGACTGCAGGGCTTCGGTCTTTTCGTTGGCAGAAGGACCGCTGCTCGAACTTGCGACCGGCGCAAAGGGATCAACCGGCCCGGCCGAAGCGCCACCATCACCGAAACCGGTGAGGCGGATCACGGTACCCGCGGAAATCGGGAAGAACTCCGTAACGGTGCTTTGACCGCCTTCCGGGCCGAAGCTGGGTGCCACCGTGACGGCATCCGAACCGACCTCATAGGTGAAATTGACCTGCTGGGTGACGAACTGAAGGATGCGGTCAAGGCTGAGGTTGCGGAGACTGATATTGACGCTGGGGTTGGTGTTATTGGGGTTAAAGAGCACCACGATATTGACGCCCTCGCCGGCGGGATCGTATTGCAGGGAAAGCTCGGAGAGGGTCTCAATCACGCGGGTGAGCTCCATACCGGAGAAATTGACCTGCGGAATAACGATGCTGTTGAGCTTGCGTTGGGTGCTGCTGTCACCGCCATCGGCAGCGGCATCGGAGGCGGAGATGTCAAAGACCTTGGGGCGCTCCCACTGTTGATCGACCTCCGCGAGCATTTGCTCACGGGTCTTATAGAGATTGGCTTTTTGAATGGCACCCACCACTTGGGCGATGCGCTGAGAGTAGAGCTTCGCCTCGGAATTGTTGGGGGCGCGGGCCTCGACTTCCTTAAAGGTAGCGGAAGCACCATCGTAATCACCATTCAGGAATTGGGCGCGACCTTTAAGAAGGAGATCCTCAACAACTTCGCTGTCAGCCACAAACTTGGGGCTGATTTCAGCCATGTCGATTCCAGCGGGCGAGTTGGCAATCCGCTCGAGTTTGGTATCAAGATTGCGAGCGGTGCGGGAATTGGCGCCCGCAGCAAAATATTCATCGAGCTGAGCGCGGGCACCATCGTAGTCCCCTGCGGACTCAAGCGCTTTGGCTTCTTTGAGGAGTGCCTCGGTACGGGCCTTGGCGGCGAGGCGTTCCGCTTCTTGTGCGGCAGCGGCTTCCTCGGCAAGGCGATCGGCCTCGGCTTGCGCGGCAAGCGCAACCGAACCGGCATCCGCCTCCGTGGCACTGGCAGGCAAGGTGGTTGCTCCATAGAGGGTTTCTCCGGAACCGCGGCGCTCCATCTCGCTGTTGATGGATGCCAGGACGCGCTGGGCGTTGGTGTCATTCGGCACGAGGCGAATGAGTTCCTCCGCTTTCTCCTTGGCAAGGGAAAGATTACCTGAATCGCGAGCACGCAAGGCCTCTGCCATGATGCGAACCTTTTCAGATGCGCTTTGAGCTACGGCTGCACTGGGTAATAAGATGAATGATGCCGTCATCAGACCGGCCATGAGGACCGCGAGGAGGCTTTTTTTAGCGAGGAGGTATTTATTCATAGTTTGGATTAGCGTATAAAGATGAATGAGAGGCAATTATGTTTTTCTTAGATTTTTAGAACATTCCGTCAAAGACGGTGGTTTCCGGTTCCGCGTCGGCGGATTCGTTATTTTCTGTTTCGATGGCATCGGTGCTGTCCGCTACTTGAACCGCAAGGGTTTGAGTCTCGGCTTCACGCTCGCTATCGGCGTAAGTCTTTTCTATGGTGCAGGTGGCGGCCTCGAAATCAATGGCTGCAAGGTTGTAGCTGCCGCGTTCATTTTGAAGGGTGGCCCCAACCGCTTCGGGACGCCATTCGAGCGCAGGGTCTTCTTCGGAACGCAGCAGGATCGCCACTCCTTCCGTGTAGCGGGTCTGACCGTGAGTCAGCTCAAGCGTTTCACCACTGCGCGAATCCATAATAGTAGCGGTGGCGCGTTTGGTGATACTGCCGTCGTCGCCGAATACGCGTTCGATGCTAAAGTCAATGACTTCGAAGTCACTCGCTTCAACGGATTCGCCGACCCGCACCCGCAGGTTTTTGTCTGATTCCAGATCCACCATCAAAAGAAGGCTTTTGCTGGCATCCTTGAAATCCTCTTCAATATAACCCAACAATTGAATGCGGTAACGCGCCCGTTCCAATTCTGCGAGATAGAGACCAAAGGGCTCGGGTGGCGGGGGCGGCTTCCAGCCCTCGCTGACCCATTCACCAGTCTCGAGGTTGATATAAATTTTCGGCGGGGTAAAGACATCGTATATCCATCCGGTGGATTGCTCGCCGACTTCCGGCCAGACGGCATCGACCAAGGTCATTTCCGGAGTGGGTATCGGCGCGTAGGGAGCGCCAACCGGCTCAACCGGCGGGACGGATTCCGCGGCCTGCGGAGAACCGCTGAGAAAATAAAAGAGGGTGCTGGCAACAAGCGCCAACAGACCGACGACTAAAAGAATTTTATCGTAGGAGCGATTCATGGCGTTTAAGCGGCATCTCCTTCCTCGGTTTGGGTTTCGGCAGGCAAGACGACTTCAATAAATTCAAGCAGCAGGGTGAAGGTGGAAATGTTGTCGGTAATGACGGGCTTTTGAGCCTCGGGTTGTGCTTCCTCCTCAGCGGCATCCTCCATCCCGAAAACGCCGAAGATGGATTCAAGGCTGTCTTTTTTCTCCGCCTGTTTGGCATCCACCGTATCGCTTCCGGCAGGGCGTTCGACTTCCACACTGCGGACCACGATCGGCAGGTCGAATTTCGCCAATTCATTCAGGAAGAGGCGGAGCGATTCGGTGTAACCCTTGAAGCTGACGCGAAAGGCGAGGGTCTCAATTGCATCCGGAACGCGCGCGGTAGCGGCGGGATTAATCACGAAGGTGCCGGGAATTTTTTCCGCAGGCCCGGTCGCTTCGAGCGCCTCCCGCTCGATGAGTTCAATGGATTGCGGATGCGCCGCAATGAGTTTATCGACGAGGACACTCAGAATCTGACGTTGTTTGTCGAGCAAGGGAACCACTCGGGGATCGGCGGGGATAGTGGCGGCATCGGCATACGCATCAAAGCCGTATGCGAAACCGTCGCGGGTGCTGATGGGAGCCGCCTCCATTGTTTCGGTGGCACTGTTCATGTGTTGGTGCGCCTTCAGCTTGGAATTTGCCTCGCTGATAAATTGCTGGATGGATGCCATGACGACCACGCCGTCATTGGAGAGTTCGAGGCTGGCACCGCGCTCGAGGTCGGTGCGAATGCGTTTCAATTGCTCTAGCAGATCGGCAAGGTTTTGGGCGGAGGCCTCCACGCTATCCTGCGAGGGTGCCGGGTCCCCGCGATGTGCCGCCTCGAGACCGCGCTCCGCGCTTTGTAATTTTTTGTCGGATTTGGCAACTGCACCCGCTGCCATAAAGGCAAGTGCCGCCCCCGCCAAAAAGACGAGCAAGCAAACGAGCATCACTGCCGCAAAAACCGGATTTTTCTTAATGCTATCCATTGGAACTAAAGGGGCTTGGTCGGATCGACAACCAGTTTGATTTCAAAAGGCAGAACATTGAGTCCATCATTGAGCATGGACCAGCGAATCCGGGGCGGCTTGGAATCCACTATAAAGGCGGAGGTCTTGAGGCTGGAAATCAGGCTGCGAATGCGCCGTGTCAGCACGTCGCGATCCAAACCTGCAGCACCGTTTGCAGTTTCACGCACAAGCATCTGTCCTTTGAGTGCGACTTCGTAACTGGAGGTGCCGTCCTTTGCCTCCCGTATGACTTTTAAATCATCGAGCCAGACGTCTTCGGCGCTTGTCATGCTTTCCTGCATCTCGGCAAAGAATTGAATCCAATTACTCTTGGATTGCACCAAGCCTTCAACCCGCTCGATGGAATCCTTGACCGCTTCCGCCTTTTGAACGTTTTGCTCGATCTCTGCTTTGCGTTCAAGGTAGGGCGCCGCGACGCTACGCAATTCCGCGATCCGGGAATCACAGGCAGCTATTTTATCGTTAAAGACTTTCCATGCGGGCCAGGGTGCCAGTGCCAGACAAATCGCCGCCGCCATCAGGAGGGGTTTCTGCTTGGCAAAACGCATTGCGTTTTGCACCGCTTCAGGGAGGAGATTTACCCCCGCGCCATTCTCGACCAAGGGGCGGCATGCCTCCCCGACAATCTGCGGCAAAAGAACACGCAGGGTTTCCGGTTCTTCGGTGACGCCGGCCTCGACGGTCACGTGTTCAAGGGGGTCAAGCCGCTCAACCGGAACCTTTTGGCTGTTGTGTAGGAATTCCGCAAGGCCACGCACTTGTGATCCACGACCGCTCAAAAGAATTCTTCCCGGTGCGGGTGCATTTTTTTGGCGACGGTAATTAACAATGGAGCGAGTGACCTCCTGAGAGATCCGGCGCATGAAGGCCTCCGCGCTATCCGTAAGGGCTTTCGCACCGTTGCTGTCTTCCAGCGTTTCGTTTTCCCGGTTATAGAATTGTAGCTTGATGGCCTCGGCTTGTTCCAGCGTTTTACCCAGGCTATCGGCAATGCTCTGGCTCAAGACCTGCCCGCCGAGCGAGAGGTTGCGCACAAAGAAACCGTCGGCGTTGCGGAACAGCAAGTTGGTGGTGCGGGCGCCGATGTTGATAACGAGGTCATCACTGCTGACACCAGGGTCCGCCAAGGCGAGGAGGTTGTATTCAAGAATACTGGCGGCGGTGATGCTTTCCGCGGTTAGGCCTGCCGCCCGGACTCCGGCGCAAAAGGTTTCAATCGTATCTATTTTGCAGGCGATAAAAAGCACCTCAATCTCGATCCCGTCATCACCAATTACCTGACTGTCCCAAACGACTTCGTGTAATGGATAGGGAATACTTTGCTGCGCTTCAAAGGCAATTATCTGGGCCCGCTTTTCGGCCTCAACATGCGGGATCTTAATGGTCTTGGTGAGAACCTGATTGCCGGGAAGAATAAAAGTGGCATTGCCCTGTACGTTGCTGGAACGCGCCAGTTCTTTGAGGGCGACTCCAACCGCGTCGATCCAATTTTCATCCGTGACGGCATCGCTTTCCAAATAATGGGTCGCCAGTTGCTCGAGCTTCACGTTTCCGGACTGTGCATTTACCTTGGCAGCAGTCACACGACTGGCGCCGCAGTTGATGATTAATCGGGACGAATTGCTCATGGCCTGAAAGTTGAAAACGTTTTTTTAGAAATGCTTGGATTGAAGGCTGCGACTAGGACTGTGGGTCGCGCCGCAGATAGACCGGTTCTTTGCGGGAATCGCCACGGTATTGGAGCGGCGCATAATAAGATGGAATGAGGATATCTTTATTCGCTTCCGATTGAGCCTCCGCCTTGGACTGCATGTTCTTTAACATGGCCTCGCTAGTGATATTCCCCATGGCGGGTCCTTTCTGCGGATCCTGCACTTGCCCCGCGATTGAGATTTCAACATAATGAAATTCTGGATCTCCGCGAATTTCGTCCCGTTCCATAATAAGCCCGGGCAAGTAGAAGTAGACGGTGTTTTTATCCCGCGCTTCCATGATAAGGATCTCTACCTGCGAGGTGTAGAAACTATATTCTCCGGAGCCGGTGCGATACGCCAACAAGGGCTTGACCTTGATTTTCTCCACGTAGTCCTTGTTGACCGCATCCGGAGCGGGGTTGCCATTGCAAGTGAGCTCAATCTCCACCTGCACCCAGCGATCCCCCACGGTATTGAACTTAACCCGATCCACCGTAATCGCTTCCTCCGCGATCAATGGGCTAATTGAACTGACTAAAAAAGCTATAAGGGGTAGCAGCTTTTTAAACATATTTGATATAAATTGATTAATTAAAGAAAGGTGAGAAAAGTAAACAATCTACGCTTTACTCCATAGGAGTTGCAAAAATAAAAGGACTACCTTTTGTAAAGCAAGCCATTAAACGCTTGCATAGCGGTTTTTATAAGAAAGCTTTGAGCCATGACAGCCCAATTGCCCTTCAAAATCAGCGTTCTGGTTTTTATTCGTAACCCAAAGGGAGAGCACCTTCTGATTCAACGCAGCAAAGCTCCCAATTTTGGCTGCTGGAGCCCCATCGGCGGAAAACTGGACATGCACCTGGGAGAGTCGCCCTACGAGTGCGCCCGACGCGAGACCCAGGAAGAAGTGGGCTTGGAACTGATGGACGAAGATCTTCACTGTTTTGGCTACATCGCCGAGAAAAGCTATGAAGGCACCGGGCATTGGCTCATGTTCCTCTTTGATTGCCGTCGCGCCATCGACGCACTGCCCCCAACCATCGACGAAGGCCACTTCGCTTTCTTCTCCCGCGATGCAATTGACGAACTCCCCATTCCCAAAACCGACCGCACCCTCCTTTGGCCTTACTACGATCGATTCAAAAACAGTTTTGTCGGTCTGCGTGCCAATTGCGACCCCAGCGGCGAACTCACCCTCGTGGAGGAATTAAACTTACCCTAATTCAAAACGACCCGCCGCGACCGAGTAGCGTTTCCAAGCTTCCGAGTCTTCCGGAAAAACGGTTCCGCTAGCGATTATCTGAAAGGAACCCGGGCAGGCTTTCCAGAAACCAGCCCGTCGTTTCGGATCCAGCTCGCCCAGCACATCGTCCACCAAAAGCACCGGCATCACCGCGAGGCGTTCCCAAAATAACTCCGCCTGCGCCACCCGCAACGCCACGATCAAGCCGCGCTGCTGGCCATCCGATCCGTATTCCCTCGCCGAACCCAGGCATAAACCCAACTTGAAATCATCCCGGTGAGGCCCCTTTTGGGTTGCCCCGATGATGCGGTCCCTCGCGCGCTGGCGTCCCCACATATCGCGGTAGTGATCCGCCTCCTCAAGCTCCGTATTCGCCGCGTAGCTCAACTCCGGCCCTTCCTCATGATCCGCCAAAGCCCGGTACACTCGCTCCAGCACCCCCTGCAGCGCTTTAACCCCTGCCGCGCGTTCCACCTGCAGACGATGCGCATGGGGCGCCATCTCCGCCTCAAAGGCATCTAGTTCCCCATCACTACCACCCTGCTTCAACAACCGATTTCGCTCCGCCACTCCTTTGTGGTAATTACGCAACGACATGTAATAAGCGCCATCCAGCGAAGACAGCGTCAAATCCATGAATCGGCGGCGCTCACTCGGCGACCCACGCAGCAACATCAAATCACCCGAGCTCAGAGGCACGACCGGGAAACGCCCGATGTAATCCGACATCTTCCCAACCTTTTCGCCGTCCACTAGGACCGACCGGGGTCCACCGGAGGCCTGAACCTCCAACTCAACCCGACCGCGGGCCTCGTGTTCAATTTCGTAAAAGGCCCGATAACCCGCACTTTCCTGTCGCCGCAAGGCCCCCAAATCCTGTGTGCGAAATGAACGCAAAGCCGTCACCAGACCCAGCCCCTCCAAGAGATTCGATTTCCCCTGTCCATTCGGCCCACACAAGAATACCCGGTCCCCCGATAAATCCAATTCTGCAAATTCGATATTGCGAAAATCCTGAAGCCTGACCGTTGAAAACCGCATATATCAAATCTTTAAACGGCGACCACCGGACTCTCCCCCGCCGATTCCCGCAAGTCCGCATAACTTTCAACAAACGCCGCCCGCAAGCCCTCCCAGGCCGCCGGTTTCGTCTCCGCCCCTGCGCTGATACGCACTACCCGGCGAATCACATCGACGCTATACCCCATCGCCGCCAGCACCGGCGAGGCACCCACTTTTCCACTTGCGCAGGCCGATCCGGTTGAGACCAAAAATCCCCGTTTTTCCAGCGCCCGAATCCAGCGAACATTTTCAAACTCCGGCAAACACAGCGCACTCGTGTTCCAAAGCCGTGCTGCAGCCTTGCCCACCACTTCACACTGTGGGAGCGCCGCCAACAAGCCCGCCTCAAACGCGTCCCGCGCCGCCGCCGCCCCCGCCGGCGCTGCTTCCAACGCCGCCAGCATCGCAAGTATGCTCGGAACATCCTCCGTGCCCGCCCGGTGCCCGCCCTCCTGGGGTCCGCCTCTTTGAAAGCCCACCGCCGCACCGCCCTCCGGCAACAACAGGAAACCCGTCCCCTTCGGCCCTCCAAACTTATGGGCGCAGGCCGTCAAATAATCGCAAGCCCCCAAACCGCTTGCCGGCAATTTCCCCAACCATTGAGAGGCATCGCAATGAAACGGAATCCCCGCCGCGCGACAGTCCGCCGCGATCTGCGACCAGGGATTCAATACGCCGGTTTCATTATTGGCGGCCATCGCGGAAAGCGCCACGAGCCCGCCGTATTCGATCCGATCCGCAGCAACCGCCCCATTCGCATCGAGGGGCAACCAATCGATCCGCTCCTTAAAATAATGCCGTGCCGCCTCCAAAACACTCGGGTGCTCCGTCGGACTCACCCCCACCCGCGCGCCCGCCGGCAACTGACGCGCCCAAAGCTCAAAGACCCGATTGTTGCCCTCCGTTGCCCCTGAATTAAAAACCACGCGTTCCGGCTTCGTCTCCAACACAGCCGCCAGACGCTCCCGCGCCGCCGCCAGGCGCGCCCGCACCGCCGCCGCCGCTCGATAAGGACTCGAGGGATTCAGCCATGACGCCCCCTGCGCTTCCTTCCATGCCAGCGCCGCCGCCGCATTCAACGGAGTTGTCGAATTATGGTCAAAAAATTCCAAACTCATCTCAAACTCAGGGAATGCGGAGCTCTTGCCCGACCCGCAGGGCATTCTCACTCGCCATTCGATCGCGATTGGCCTGATAAATATCCTGATACCGATTCGGGGTCCCGTAAAATCGCTGACTGATTCGGCTCAAGGTATCTCCTGACTGCACCTTATACGTGCGGGGAACATCCGCCGGTTCCGGCTCGCTCTCCGCCCGTCGAACCTGCGGATCAGGGGTCAGCGCCGCATAACTCTCCGTCGCGGAAGTCGCGCGCCGCGCCCCGCTCACCATGCCCTCATACTGACCCAAGCGCTGTTCTGCCGCCATAAGAGCCCGCTTCAGGCGCTCGTTTTCTGCCCTCAAACCCTTCAATAATTCCAACATATCCACCTGATCCAGCTCCGCCTCGTAAGGCCCCGCAGGCAGTTGCCGCGCGAATTCCTTTTCGGCAGTCTCAATCAACTGCCCGACTTGCACCGCCTGCGGCGAACCGGGCTTTAATTGCAGATAGCGCTTCAAATGATAGATCGCACTGATGGGATCCTTGAGGGATTCAAGATAGATATAGCCCGCCTCAAAATGCGATTCCGGGGCATCGCGACGCGCGTCAATCACCCGCAGAAACGCGCTTAAAGCCTCGTCGGTTCGACCCTGCGACTGATAACTCTTTGCCAACTGGTATTGCTTCTCATCGGTCTCACCCACCACTTCCAACGAAGAGGGTTTGCAGGAGATTATTCCAAACAAAAGAAAGAATATTAAAAGCAAGTGAACCAGCCGCATCATACCCTTACTTTCGCTCACTTCTGCAGAAACACAATCCCCAATGCCGATCTTCCTCACGGAGTCAGGAGAATTTTCCCAAGGCGCGGCGATTGGTTATGCGCCAGCGCCTCCTTGTATTCAGAAAACGAATACTTTCCCGCAATCGGCAAAGACAGCGACCCCTTTGCCTGCATCTCGAAAACCACCTCCATGATTGCCTCCACCGCCCCGCGCCCGGCCTTTCGGCAATAGGCATCCCACCAGAAACCGACCAAGCGTAGGTCATTGAAAATCAAATACCGCGTCGGGAAACGCACCGCTTCCCGGGTCATCCCTCCAAACGTAACCTGTGTGGCGCCGTCCTCCAGCGCCTTCAGTTGCGCGATCGCACTCGCCCCGCCCACCGAATTTAAAGCCAGCCGCAGCCCCTTGCCCTCTGTCAAATCAGGAACCCCGCGCTCCCAACCGGAACCCTCCAGCACCACCCGGTCCGCACCCAGCGCCTCCAGCGGTTCAATCAATTCCGCCCGACGCACCTCACTCACCGTGTGTATTCCCAAGGCTTTCGCCATCTGAATCACCGCCAGACCCACCGCTGAATTCCCCGCATTCTGAACAATCCAATCACCTGCGTTCAAATCCACGAATTGCCGCAACAAACAGTAGGCGGTCGGAGGATTGATAAACGCCATCGCAGCCTGCTCCGTAGGCACGCCCTCCGGCACCGGAAGTAAAGACTCCACCGGAAGGCAACAGTACTCCCGCCAGGCTCCGGCATCCGTGAAGCGAACCCGTTGACCGCATTCCACACCCTCAATCCCCGCTCCCAACGATTCAATCACCCCGACCCCTTCGCGACCCGCCACCGCGGGCAATTCCGGCAACACCCCGTAACGCCCATCCATTCGACCATAATCCGAGGGATTAATCGTCGCCGCAAGCAGGCGGACCCCCACTTCTCCCGCCCCGGGTTCGGGCTGCGGTATGGACTCCAAGCGCAAAACCGCATCCGCTTTTCCAAATTCATGATGTCGCAAGGCCAATTGTTCTTTCATTCAAACAAACCTACCGATCAAGACCGCGTGCTGCAAAGTTTTTCCACCTTTACCGCTCACAACGCATTGACTTCCCCGCCCGCAATCGGAACCTAAGCTCCATGCAACATCCCTTCCTCGCACAGGATTTTAAAATCGCCTGGTCCACCCTCAGCCCTGCAGCGGTTGAGCCCGATATCCAATACGCCCTGAAGGCTGCGCAAAGCGCGATCGATGCCCTCGCAAAACCGCTCGAGGCCAATGAAACGCTGGACTACCAAACATCTTTCGCCGCCCTGGAGTCCGCCACCGAGCCGCTCAACCACGCCTGGGCCCTCGTCAGCCACCTCGACAGCGTCGCCAATAGCCCCGAATTGCGAACCGCCTACAACGCCATGTTGCCCGCAGTCTCCCAATTCTTCGCAGATATCCCCCTCAACACCGGAATCTGGGAACGACTCCGCACCGCCGCTGAGCGCATCGATCTCCAGAACCTCCACCCCCACCAAAGGCGGCATGTCGAGGAAACCCTCGCCGATTTCCGCGAACAGGGCGCCGATTTGCCACCGGAGCAAAAGGATGCGGTCCGCAAAATCCAACAAGAGCTTGCCCAACTCACCCAAAAATACTCCGAAAATTGCCTCGATGCCACCAATGCATGGGAAATATTTGTCACCGATGAGGGACAACTTTCCGGACTGCCGACTTCCGCGCGCGAGGCCGCGCGGCAAAGCGCCACCCAGAAGAGGCAACCCACTGCCTGGCGCTTTACCCTGCAGGCGCCGTCCCTCATCGCGGTATTGACCTACGCCGACGACGAAACCCTCCGCAAGAACGTCTGGACCGCCTACTCGGCAGTGGGACGCGAGGCGCCACACGACAACCAAGCCCTTGTGCCGGAGATTTTGAAGCTGCGTCACCAACTGGCAGGCATCCTTGGCAAGCAACATTTTGCGGATTTTGTCACCGAGCGGAGAATTGTTAAAAACGCCGCCACCGCGCTCCACTTCACAGAGGACATGCACGCACGCATCCGGTCGCAATTTCAGGAGGAAACCCGCGCCCTGCAAGCGTTCAAAGCCGAGTCTACGGGAGCTGCAATCGAACCACTCGAACCCTGGGAATCCGGCTACTGGGCGGAAAAACAGCGCCGCGCGGGCTATGACTTCGACGAAGAAGCCCTGCGCCCCTACTTCCCAATCGACCGGGTCATCCACGGCCTCTTTGATCTGGCGGGGCAAATCTTCGGCCTGCGGGTACAGGCGGGCGAAGCGGAAACATGGCACCCCGATGTTCAATATTATGAATTGTTCGACGCCGACTCCGGCGAAATGCTCGGGGCATTCTATGCGGACTGGCACCCGAGGGAATCTAAACGCGGCGGAGCTTGGATGAATTATCTCATCACCGGCGAGCGCGAACCGGGCAAGCCCCGCAGTCCCCATCTGGGCCTCATCTGTGGCAACCTCAGCCCTGCGATCGACGGGAAGCCCGCATGCCTCACCCATTACGAAGTCGAGACCATCTTTCATGAATTTGGTCACCTCTTGCACCACCTTTGCGGGGAAGTGGCGGTCAAATCCCTCAACGGGGTCAACGTAGCATGGGATTTCGTTGAGCTCCCCTCACAAATAATGGAAAATTGGTGTTGGGAACGGATCAGCCTCGACCGCTTTGCCCGCCACTGCGAGAGCGGCGCAACCATCCCGGAGGAACTCTTTGATAAAATGCAGGCCGCCCGCAATTTCCGCAAAGCGAGCGCCGCCATGCGCCAACTCGCCCTCGGCAAGCTCGACCTCGCCCTCCACACCGTATGGCCGGAGTCCTCCGAGGGTCCCGATACCTTCGTCGCGGCCCAGACCGCGGAATACCAGCCCACCTACAAGACCACCCCCAAACCCAACACCTTCAATTTCAGCCATCTCTTCAGCGACCCCACCGGCTACGCTGCCGGTTATTACAGCTATAAATGGGCGGAGGTCCTCGACGCCGACGCCTTCACCCGTTTCCAGAACGAAGGCATCCTCAACGCCCAAACCGGTCGCGACTTCCGCGAAAAAATCCTCGCCCGCGGCGATGCCGAAGATCCCGCCCAACTCTTCCGCGACTTCATGGGCCGCGATCCCCAACCGGAGGCGCTCCTGCGCCGCGATGGTTTGCTCGCCTAGAAAATTACGTAACCTTGGGCGAGTTTAACCGCGAAAACTCCAAGGTTGCTGGCGGCGTGTGCCAACATACAGGGGAAAAGCGAACGCGTGGGGTTCCACGGCCCGAAGCGCAGGGCGTAAAACCAAAGGGAATTCGCAAAGAGCAGGGCGGTTGTGAACCAAGCCTTGGTGGTGAAGGTCCATGCAAAACCCTCCTCCGTGCTCCAAAAATGACCGTGAATGACCGCGAAAATCAGCGAAAACCCCACACAACTCGCCACCAATGCGGCGCGACCTTTGTTCTCCACCACGAGAAAGCCGCGGAAAATCACTTCTTCCACCACCCCCGCACCCAGCGAGGCAAAAACAAAATACCAAAGCATCTCACTTTGTTCGGACACGATCCCCAGTGCGATTTCACCGCCGGTCTCAAGCCCGAGCAGAACCAAAGCCCCAAATGCCCCAAGCCAATACACCGAGACGGCCGCACTCTTTGCGCCGGGCATCGCCTTCGGGTTCGGCTCGCCGCTCTTTTCTAACCGAAAATCCCCAAGGTATAAATGGAGGATGTAGGCCGCAATGCCCACATAGGCCAAAATCATGAGGGGGTTCTCATTGAGCGCGTCCATGCCTAGCGTGCCTCTCCTTTAAATATGACGTGAATCGGACTCGTCCTTTTTATCGTAACCGCTGTCCTGGCGATTGTGATTCACCTTGTTCTTCTTGGTGTAAGCTTCATAGACATCCTCCGCCGTCATACCGAGCACCTGAGCCGCAGAAACAAGAAAATGAAAGAGGTCCACCACCTCCACCTTCGCGTTTTGCTCGTCAAATTCCTGGTATTTCGCCCACCATTTCCAAGGCACGGAATCAATCAGCTCCGCAAGTTCCTGCTGCATCGCACGCGAATATTGCAAAACCCACTTCGCTTTTTCCTCATCGCTCAAGGCGTCCAAATTCACGCCGATCCGTTTGTTCAACGCATCCTGCAGTTCAAAAATTTCTTCCAGTTTGTCCATACTTAGCCTGTGTAAAAGACCCCTGAGCGCTGCGCAAGCCCGAAGGCGAAAGATTTACGCCCCACCCGCACTATGCGCTTGCCACTCGAAGCCTCTCCCCTCTACTTTCTACGCTTGATTCGATGATCTTGGCCCGGGGCGGCCTCCAAATCATCTCTAAACCGTCCATTTCAGGACAACTACATAAAGCTCCATACTGCTAAATGTACTACCGCCCCCTCTCAGCCGCGCTTTGACTGTTCGAGCGCCGTTGATTGCCTCACCAGAAATAAATATACAACAATACATACGATGCCTGAATTCGAAGAAACGAACCCAACCAACAATGCCGAAGACTACGCGCCCAGCACGGATGCCAAGCCCCGCAGCCGCCGTCGCAGTGGAGGCTTTAAAAAAGAACACGCCGCCGCGCCCAGCGGTTCAATCGGCGAGATCGATCCCGCTGAAGCCCTGCGCGGAGAGCGCTTGAGCGGCGAACCAACCCCCCAAGCCGAACCAAGCAAGCCTCGCCCGCCACGCGCCAAACAGCGCGAAGCGACTCCAGCCGCTGACGAAAATCGCGCCGATCCCCAACCGACCGAGGCAACCCTTGCCGCTGTCAAACGCGTGGAAACCCGCCTCTTGCAGCGCAAGTCCGAGCGCGATGCCCGCCATCAGGCGCGCCAACAGGAGCGCAGCGCGAAATCCGGCAATGCGTCCAAACAATCCAACAAAAACACCCCGCGCAAGAGCGGTGGTTTACTCGCTTCCATTCTCAAACTCTTCGGTCTTGAACCCAAAACCCCGCCCGCCAGCCATCGCGGTGGACGGAAGGGTTCCGGCTCCGGTCCACGCGGTCCCCGCGGTCCCCGCGGCGAAAATGGCAACCGACGCCGCAGTCGCGGTGGACGTGGTCGCAATTCCGGAGGCTCTCAACGCCGGAGCTAAACTCCGGTAATAAGCGATGGATGTTTTTCGCGTCAACGGCAACGGCCCCCTAAGCGGCACGATTGAAGTCGGTGGCGCGAAAAACGCCGCGCTCCCGCTCCTCGCGGCTTGCCTGCTCACGAGGGAAACCGTTCGACTGACCCGTGTGCCCGACCTGAGCGACATCCGCTTCATGGTTGAAATTCTCAGGCACGTTGGCGCGAAGATCGAAAATCCCGAACCGGGCACCTGGGAAGTCACCGCAACGCAGTTGACCCACGTTGCCCCTTACGAACTCGTTCGCAAAATGCGTGCCTCGGTATGCTTGATCGGCCCGCTGGTCGCCCGCTTGCGTCGTGCGGAGGTCTCGATTCCCGGGGGTTGCGTGATCGGCCCGCGCCCCATCGACCTCCACCTCAAAGGTCTGGCGAAGCTCAACTGCGAGGTGCGCGTCGATCGCGGCTATGTTCACATCGAGGCGGGTGCCATGCGTGGCGGCCCCATATTTCTCGGCGGTCGCAACGGCAGCACCGTTACCGGAACCGCCAATATTCTGATGGCTGCGACCCTCGCCCCCGGCACAACCCGCATCGAATGCGCGGCCTGTGAACCGGAAATTGTCGATCTCTGCAACCTCCTCGTTAAAATGGGCGCCCGCATTGAGGGCATCGGCAGCCCCGAACTCACCATTCACGGAGTCGAGCAACTGCACGGCTGTGAACACGAGGTAATCGCTGACCGCATTGAGGCGGGAACATTTGTCGTCGCGGCGGCCATCACCAACGGAAACGTCCTCGTTAAGGGAATCGCCCCCAACCTCCTCGGCGCCTTTCTCGACAAACTCGAAGAAGCCGGCGTCCCGATTGAGATCGAAGCGGACGGCCTGCGGGTCCTGCCGCACAACGGCAAGCTGCGCCCCGTCGATTGCATCACCTTGCCCTACCCCGGTTTTCCCACCGACCTGCAAGCCCAGTTCTGCGCCCTCATGGCGATCACCGACGGCATCTCAATCATGACCGAGCGCATCTACCCCAACCGTTTCATGCACGTGCCGGAATTACAGCGCATGGGCGCCGATATCGCGATTGAGGGCCCCAGCGCCATCGTTAAAGGCCCCTCTTCTTTTTCAGGAGCACCCGTCATGGCATCGGACCTCCGCGCCTCCGCCGCCTTGATCCTCGCGGCCCTCGCCGCAAACGGTGACACCTGGATTCAACGCATTTACCACCTCGACCGCGGCTATGAACGCTTCGAGCAAAAACTCAGCGCCCTCGGTGCCAGGATTGAACGCCTCAAAGACACCGAAATGCCCCGCGAATTGCGCCAGGAATAAATTAACTTTATTCCAGCATGGAAAAACAGCTCCATTGCGTCATACTGCTTTTTCAAGATGCCCTTTTCACCCGAAGATCCACCCACCGGAAGCGAATTCATCGCACAAAGTCTCGCCGAGCCTGAAAATCCCGCCGAGGCCGCCCTCCGGCCGCTCAGCTTCGATGATTTTGCCGGACAGGACAAGACGGTTGAACGCCTCAAGGTCATGGTTGGCGCAGCCCGGGATCGCAACGACCCGCTCAACCACATTCTCCTGAGCGGCCCCCCGGGTTTGGGCAAGACCACCCTTTCCCTTATTCTCGGCAATGAAATGGGCAAGCAGGTCAGTATCACGTCCGGCCCCGTCATTGATAAACCCGCCGACCTCGCCGGACTGCTCACCAACCTTCAGGAAGGCGACATCCTCTTTATCGACGAGATTCACCGCCTGCCCAAGACCGTTGAGGAATACCTCTACTCCGCGATGGAGGATTTTCGCATCGATATCATGATCGATCAGGGCCCCAACGCCCGCAGCGTACGGCTCAACCTCCCGCGCTTTACCCTCCTCGGTGCAACCACCCGCATGGGACTGCTCACCGCACCCCTGCGCAGCCGCTTCACCCTCCAGTCACGCCTCAACTATTACGACCATGCCACCCTTCAGGGTATCGTGGAGCGCAGTTGCGATCTCCTGGAAGTAAAATACCAGAAGGACGGAGCCGCTGAAATCGCCCGCCGCGCCCGGGGCACCCCCCGAATCGCGAACAACCTCGTCAACTTTTGCCGCGACTACGCCCAACAACGCGCCGAGGGGGTCATCACAAAAGAAACGGCCGCCGCCGCCCTCGAACTCCTTGAAATCGACCAGCACGGACTCGATGAAATGGACAAACAGGTCATGCGCGTCATCGCCGCCAATTATCGCGGCGGTCCGGTCGGGCTCGGAACGGTGGCAGTGGCAGTCGGCGAAGAGGCCCACACCCTCGAAGAAGTCCACGAACCCTTCCTCATTCAAGAGGGCTACCTCCAGCGCACCGCGCAAGGCCGCGTCCTCACCGAAAAAGGCTGGCAACTCACCGGACTCGAACCCGACAGTAAAAAACAGACCGAGCTCTTGTAGTTTCTCATTATGGGTCGCAATTCCGTTCACAAAATCAAACGCCCCCCGCGTTATTCCCAATCCGCCTCCGTGGTGCATCTTGAAACGGAGGATGATCTTTTTGATTTGCTGGATCGCACCGAAATCCCGCTCCTCCTCATCCTAGAGGGCGTGCAGGATCCCCACAATCTCGGCGCCTGCCTGCGCACCGCCTCCGGCGCGGGCGTTACCGCGATTCTCGCCCCCGTGAAAGGTTCCTGCGGGATCACCCATACGGTTCGCGATATTTCCTGCGGCGGCGCCGACGAAGTCCCCTTCCTCAAGGTCAAGAACATCAATGCCCTCCTGCGAAAACTCAAGGAGCAGGGCCTTCAAATCGTCGGCACTTCCGACCGCGGCACCGGGTCCCTCTACGCGGTTGACCTTCAGCAACCGACCGCCTTTGTCCTTGGAAGCGAGGGATGGGGCATTCGCAAGGTTACCGCCGAACACTGTGACCATCTCGTCAGCATCCCCATGGCGGGTAAAGTCGATTGCCTCAACGTCTCCGTCTCCGCCGGCGTTTGCCTCTACGAGGCAGTCCGTCAGCGGCTCTAGCTCCGTTTTTCCTTTACCCAACGGGCGCTTGTCGCAATTAGTTAAAGCTTTCCTTACGCGCCATGAGTTTGATTCAAACAATCAGCATTAACACCGATACCATCATCGGTGAATCCGAACTGGAAGACCGCCTCCACGGCAACCGTCCACTCCGGATCAAGCTCGGCGTTGACCCCACCCGCCCGGACCTGACCTTTGGGCACCTTGTAGTCTTCAATAAACTGCGGCAATTTCAGGCGATGGGTCATGAAGCGATCCTGATCATCGGTGACTTCACGACCCTGATCGGCGATCCCTCGGGGCGTTCCTCCTCGCGGCCCCAACTCACCCGCGAAGAAATTCGGTCCAACGCCGAAACCTATCTGGAACAGGCTTTCAAAGTCCTGGATCGCGATAAAACTACCGTCTATTATAACAGCGAATGGTTTGATGCGATGAATTTCGAGGACTGCCTCAAACTTGCCCGCAAAATGACCGTTGCCCGAATGCTCGAGCGCGATGATTTCGCAAAACGCTACGCCGGCAATACGCCCATCTCGATTATCGAATTCCTCTACCCGCTCATTCAGGGCTACGACTCCCTCAAGATCCATGCCGATGTCGAAATCGGCGGAACCGACCAACTCTTCAACATGCTGGTCGGCCGCGCTCTCCAGAAGGATGCGGGCAAACAGGAACAAGCCGTCATTACGATGCCCCTCCTGGTCGGTCTCGATGGCTCCATGAAAATGTCGAAGAGCGCGGACAACTACATCGCCTTCACCGACAGCCCGAAGGAAATGTTTGGAAAAATCATGTCCATCCCCGATGAGACCATGTGGGACTACTACCAACTCCTGTTGGAGTTTGATGAAGCGCGCGTTGAAAAACTCAAAGCCGGGCATCCCATGGACGCGAAAAAGAGCCTGGCCTCTGCCCTCGTGGGTCAGTTTCACTCCATGGAAAAAGCGCGGCATGAATTACAGCAATTCGAGCAGGTCTTTTCAAAAAACAAACTGCCGGACGATATGCCGACTTTCACCTGGAGCGAGCTCTCCCCGGAAGCGGAAAGCAACTCCCTGGTCAACCTCATGGCCGCGTCTCAGCTTTTTGAGAGCAAGGGCGCGATTCGTCGCTTGGTCGAACAAGGCGGCGTGAAAATTGATAGCGAAAAACAAAACGATCCCAACTTTACCCTCAGCCGAAACAACGAAGCCACCATCATCCAGGCCGGGAAACGCATTTTCTTCAAAATAGTCGGATAAAATCCGCCCTCTTATAAACCTAATCGATACACATCATGGCACTCCCTACCAACTCCTCCGCACCGGACTTCACCCTTAAAACCAAAAACGCCGAAGGCCTCCACGATGTGCGCCTCTCCGATAATTACGGCAAGCAAAAGACGGTCCTCCTCTTCTTCCCCCTCGCCTTTACCAGTGTATGCATGGAGGAAATGTGCTCCGTCAGCTCCGGCATTCAAGACTACGCGGACCTCAATGCTGCGGTCTACGGCATCTCGGTCGACAGCCCCTTTGCCCTCGAAAAAATGGCAGAAGTGGATGCCCTGAAATTTCCCCTGCTCAGTGATTTCAACAAAGAAGTCGCGGCGGCATACGATGTGCTGTATCCGGATTTGCTCGGCTTCAAGGGTGTGGCGAAACGCTCCGCTTTTGTCGTCGATGAAAACGGCACCATTATCTATGCCGAATCTTCCGATGACCCAAAACAACTTCCTGACTTTGACGCGATCAAAGCCGCGCTTAAATCCTAGCAACCACAACTGATAACTTCTCGGGAAAAAGAACCGATACATAACGAGGTGCCTCGCATGAATGATCCCTTTAACGTCCTCCAAGAACTCAACGGCAAGCATTACTACAGCCTGCCCGCCCTGCAAAGTCAGGCCGGGTTTGAAGGCATTGCCAAATTGCCCGTCAGCATTCGGATCGTACTTGAGTCCGTCCTGCGGAATTGCGACGGCAAGCGCATAGTAAAAGAAGACGTTGAAGCGCTGGCCCAATGGAATCCGCGCGAGGTCGGAAACAAGGAAATTCCCTTCGTCGTTTCCCGGGTGGTGCTGCAGGACTTCACCGGAGTCCCCCTCCTGGTGGACCTCGCCGCGATGCGCGACGCCGTTCAAGCGATTGGTTCCGACCCCGCCAAAATCGAACCCCTCGTACCGGTCGACCTCGTAGTCGATCACTCCGTGCAGGTCGACCGCTCCGGTTCCGCCAACGCCTTCCTCGAAAACCTGAAAATCGAATTTGCCCGCAACAAGGAACGCTATCAATTCCTCAAGTGGGGTCAGCAGGCCTTCGAAACGTTCAGCGTCGTCCCCCCTGCCATTGGAATTGTTCACCAGGTCAATCTCGAGTATCTCGCCCGCGTCGTCTTTGAAAAGGACGGCCTCCTTTACCCCGACACCCTCGTGGGTACCGATTCCCATACCACTATGATTAACGGTCTCGGTATCGTCGGCTGGGGCGTCGGCGGCATCGAAGCCGAGTCCGGAATGCTCGGCCAACCCATCTATTTCAAAACTCCGGAGGTCATCGGCGTTCACCTCACCGGCGAGCTCCCCGAAGGAGCCACCGCCACCGACCTCACCCTCCGCATCACCGAAATGCTCCGTTCCGAGAAGGTCGTCGGGAAATTTGTCGAATTCTACGGCGAAGGCGCCGCCCGCCTCAGCCTCGCCGACCGCGCCACCGTTGCCAATATGGCCCCGGAATACGGCGCCACCATGGGCTTCTTCCCCGTTGACGAAAAATCCCTCGATTACCTCCGCCTCACCGGGCGCAGCGAAGCCGATATCCAGCGCGTTAAGGAATACTACAGCGCTCAAGGTTTATTCGGCATCCCGCGCGCCGGGGAAATCGAATACACTAAATCCCTTGACCTCGACATCAGCGACATTGTCCCCTGCGTCGCCGGACCCAAACGCCCGCAGGATCGCATCGAAGTCCCCGCCCTTCGCGAACGCTTCCGCCAACTCATGGATATGCCCGTCGCTGAAGGCGGCTTTGGCGTGCCTGCCGCAGACCGCGACAAAAAAGTCCGCGTCGCCGCACCGGTTGCAGCGGGCGGGCGCGACGCCGGAGCAAGCCCTGCGGCGGTGGCGGAGGAGACCCTCCCCGAGATCGCACATGGTCAGGTTCTCATCGCCGCCATCACGAGTTGTACCAATACCTCCAACCCCTCGGTTATGATTGCCGCCGGACTCGTGGCGCGTAAAGCCCGCGCGAAAGGCCTCAAAATCAATCCCCTCGTCAAAACCTCGCTCGGCCCGGGTTCCCGCGTCGTTACCGATTACCTCGAGGCCACCGAACTACAGGAAGACCTCGACGCCCTTGGTTTCAATCTCGTCGGTTATGGCTGTACCACCTGTATCGGCAATTCCGGCCCCCTCGACCCGGCCATCGAAACCGCCCTCAAGGAAGGCGAACTCGTCGGCGCCTCGGTCCTTTCCGGGAACCGTAATTTCGAGGCGCGCGTGCACGGCGCCATCAAATCCAATTTCCTGATGTCTCCACCCCTTGTGGTGGCATACGCCCTTGCCGGAACGGTCGATATCGACCTCTCCAACGAAGCCCTCGGAACCGACTCCAACGGGCAACCCGTTTTCTTAAAAGACATCTGGCCCAGCAACGAAGAAGTCGAGTCGCTCGTCCTCTCCGGCCTCAAGCCCGAAATGTTCCAGAGCAAATACGGCGACCTCGCCAACGCCAACCCTGAATGGAACGAAGTGCAATCCAGCACCGGTGCCAACTACCAGTGGGATCACGATTCCACCTACATCCAAAGCCCGCCCTTCTTTGAGGAATTTGGCCTCGAGCCCGGCACCATTACAGATCTCAACAATCTCCGGCCTCTTGCGATTGTCGGCGACTCCATCACCACCGACCACATCTCACCCGCCGGTGCCATTAAAGAGGAAGGTCCCGCCGGTCGCTACCTCAAGGAACGCGGCGTCGATAAAAAAGACTTTAATAGTTTCGGCTCCCGGCGCGGCAACGACCGCATCATGACCCGTGGCACCTTTGCCAACGTCCGTTTTAAAAATAAAATGGCAGACGGCAAGGAGGGCGGCTTCACGAAGCTCATGCCCGAAGCCACCCCCATGGATATTCACGACGCCTGCCAAACCTACCGCGAGCGCGGCGAGGGCCTCATCGTGATCGCAGGTGAAGATTACGGCATGGGTAGTTCACGTGACTGGGCCGCCAAGGGCACCGCCCTCCTCGGAGTTCGGGCGGTAGTCGCCAAAAGTTTCGAACGGATTCACCGCAGCAATCTCATCGGGATGGGCGTCCTGCCGCTCCAGTTCCCCGAGGGCGTTGATGACAGCACCCTGAACCTCTCCGGCGAGGAGACTTTCTCCATCAATGGTCTCAGTGATTCCATCGAGCCCGGTCAAACCCTACCGCTCACCATCCAACGCCCCGACGGAAGCACGGAGTCGGTCGATTTAATCCTCCGCATCGATACCAATATTGAAATCGATTACTACCGGCACGGTGGAATTTTGCCGTATGTCCTGCGCGACATCATTGCGGCATCCTAAGCCCCGCCAAGCAGCATCGATGAGCGATCCACAACAGCCCACTTTCCTTATTTGCCCGCAAGATGCGCATGTTGCGGTGCGTATTTTAGGAAAAGCGAACTATCTCAATTGCGGGAACTTCCGGGATTTTATTGATCGCATGCTAGAGCAGGGGCACCGCCGCTTTGTCTTTGATTTGGAGGACTGCCGGGGGATGGATTCAACCTTTTTGGGGATCCTGGCAGGTCTGGCGATTGAGCTGCGCGACAAGGAACCCAATGGCACCCTCCTGCTCTGCAACCTCAGTTCCAACATCAGTGAACTGCTCAGCAACCTCGGGCTCCATACCCTGCTCAGTATTGACAGCGACTTGTGCCGCGACTGCGACGCAGAAACCGAATTTACCCAGCTCAACAATCAGGAAATCGCGGACGCCCGCAAAGTACTCGAAGCGCATGAAAACCTCGTTGCCGCCAATCAAGAGAACGCCGCCCAATTCGAGGATGTCATCTCCTTCCTGCGCAATCAGGTCAACCGTGACTGAACCCCCGCTTCGTTATAATTTGACTTTATATTTTTTTACTGGAAAAAATTACCCTGTTTAATCGCTCATTGCGGAAAACACTTTATTTTTTATCAACGTGCTAGGACTTCTCTCCAACGACATCGGCATCGACCTCGGAACCGCGAACACCCTTGTTTTCGCCAAGGATAAAGGTATTGTGCTGAGCGAACCAAGCGTGGTGGCGGTCTATACCTCCACCAAAAAAGTCTGCGCAGTTGGTTCTGAAGCGAAAAAAATGTTGGGCCGCACTCCGGGCAACATCACCGCGATTCGCCCCATGAAGGACGGCGTGATTGCAGACTTTGAGATCACGGAAGCAATGCTCCGTTATTTCATCAACAAGGTGAACCGCAAAAAAACTTTCATCGCACCCCGCATCGTTGTTGCCGTTCCCTCCGGGATTACCGAAGTCGAGCGGCGCGCTGTTAAGGATTCCGCCATCCGGGCGGGCGCACGCGATGTTGTCCTTATTGAAGAACCGATGGCCGCCGCAATCGGCGTGGGGCTCCCGATCGACGAACCTGCCGCCAATATGATTGTTGATATCGGCGGTGGTACCACCGAAGTCGCTATCATTTCCCTTGCCGGAGTCGTCTACACCAAGAGCATCCGCGTCGGTGGCGATGAAATCGATAACGCCATCGTCAATTACCTGAAACGCGCCTACAACCTCATGATCGGCGAACGGACCGCCGAAGAGATCAAGATCCGGGCGGGGTCCGCTTTTAAGCTCGAAGAGGAAATCTCCATGGAGGTGCGCGGACGCGATTCCGTTGCGGGCCTGCCCAAGACCATTACCATCACCTCCGTTGAAATCCGCGAAGCGCTCGCCGACACCATCGCCTCGATCGTGGAACTCGTACGCAACGCCCTTGAGCGGTGCCCGCCGGAACTTTCCGCCGATCTCGTCAACCGAGGTTTCGTCCTTGCGGGCGGCGGCGCCATGATCCGCGGCCTCGACCAGCAACTCAGTGATGCCACCGGCCTGCCCGTCATCATTGCAGACGATCCCCTCAGTGCGGTTGCCAATGGCACCGGTCTCGTCCTCCAGGAATTGGCCTTTCTTTTGAAAGACCTCGCGGGTAACCCCAAGAACTAATCTCCCGCCGTGGCGAAACTCCGCCTTGAGAAAATCAAGCCGCTGGTCGCCCTTGCCGCCTTTCTACTCTTTTGGTGGATCCTTCCAGCCTCCGTTAAAAGCTTCACCCGCTTAAGTTTTGCGGAGTTCCATGCCCCCGCTTGGCTCGTCACCACAAAAATCGACCAACTCTCCGATTTCTGGGCCGCGCGCAACCATTCAAAAATCGACCTCCTCGAGGCGGGTCGTGACCTCGCCCGTACCAACGCCCGCTATCATGTCATCGCACAGCGATACCAAACCCTCGAAGAAGAAATCGAGCGCCTCGAAAACCTGCTCGACCTCCCCCCGCAGCAGGCATTTCACCATGAAGTCGCACGCGTCATTCGGCGCGACCTCAATGCCTGGTGGCAGCACCTCCTCATTCGCAAGGGCCGCGATTACCAAATCCCGGTAGGGGCTGCCGTTATTTTTTCCGGCGGGGTCGTGGGCCGGGTTGTGGAAGTCTACGCCTACACCAGCCGGGTCGAACTCGTCACGAGCCCGCGCTTCCGCATGGCAGCCAGCTTTGAGGGCGACTCCCGGCCGGTGGTCTATCAAGGGCGTATTCAGTCCGGCTTTGCCTCTCCTCGTGGTGAAGTCAGCGATGTTCCGCAGGATCTCCTCACCACCAGCCGCAGCCCCCTCAGTCTTGTCTCGACCCATCTGGGCGGAACCTTTCCCGCCGGACTTAAAATTGGTACGGTCCCCTGGTTAGCGCCCGGCAGCACCGGCATCTTCCAAACCGGGGCGGTTGAACTCGATGATCGTCTGCACGAGCTCAAGGAAGTCACCGTCCTTATCCCATTACTTGCACCGGAGGCATCAAGCCATGTTGATTGATTCCCGCGCCTTTATTTTCCTTGGAGCCAACATCCTCCTCTTTTATTTGGCTCAACTCGCAAACAGTAGCCTTGCAAGCCTCGGAATCTACCTCCTCCTCTTGGGCCCAATGCCGGTCATGCCAGCCCTTTACCTGAAACCACCTTCCGCATTTATCTGCATACTCCTCTCCGGCCTCTGGATCGATGCCGCCTGCCCCGTGCCTTTCGGGTTTTTCACCGCCCTCTTTCTCCTTGCCGGAACCCTCGCTGGTTTACTGCGTCACCGCCTCCGCGCAGAGCAAAGCTACCATCCCTTCATTCTTACCCAATTTTTCAACATTGGCGCCATTCTGATCCTGACACTCACCAAAGGCGCCGGAAGTTATTTTGTATTGGATTTATGGATACAAACCGCCCTCGTTGTCCTGACCTCAAGCCTCGCTCTCTTTTTAATCACAGCATGGTTTTTTCGTTTCCAGCGCATGCTGATTGCGTTCTTCCACCTCGACCCTGAACCGGAGGGCCTCCCTATTCGTTAAACCGGAAATGGAACCGCTGGATCATCACAAGGGGGAAAACCCGCGCATCCTCTTCTTCATTTGGCTGACCCTCGCGCTCACCGCCATCCTGGTCTTCGGTCTGGCGTGGCGACAACTCATTGACCGCGACGCCTACGAGGTCATCGAAAAACGCCAAACCGAACGCCGTATTCTAAAACCGGGCCCCCGGGGCGACGTCTATGACCGCCGTGGCCGACTCCTTGTCGGGAACCGCCCCCATTACTCCGCAGTTGTCTATCTCGATGATTTGCGCCCGGAGTTTCGCTCCCGTTATTCCAAACTGCTCAAGGCGGCACGCGCCGAGATCAATGACCGCTTTAGCGAAACGCTCCCGGAGCAACGCCCCGATTCCCCGCCCCTCCCGGACTACAATAAACTTCAATGGCAGGCGCGACAGGACGTCATCCAGAAATACCTCGATCAGATCAATGCGATCACCGGGCGCGAGGACACCCTCAGTGAAAGCCGCCTCATCCGCCACTTTAACGAAAACCTCCTCCTGCCCCTGCCCCTTGTCCGGGATCTGACCCCCAACCAATACGCTCAACTGGTTGAACAAATACCGCCCCCGCCCGGTTCCCCGATCCAGATACACACCGATACCGCCCGTTACTACCCCTACCGCGAGCTCGCCGCCCATCTCTTGGGCTATGTCCAAAATAAAAATCTCGCGCCCGAAGAATTCCCAAATGACGGTATCAAGACCTTTGCCTTTCAGAAAAAAGTCGGGCGTTCCGGTCTCGAGGCCTATTTCAATGACGAACTGACTGGGACCACCGGACGTGAAC
This sequence comes from Opitutia bacterium, assembly GCA_042096455.1. Lineage (GTDB taxonomy): Bacteria > Verrucomicrobiota > Verrucomicrobiia > Opitutales > Coraliomargaritaceae > UBA7445. The sequence goes on along the minus strand of JBELLU010000016.1, from coordinate 5,773 downwards.
TCTGGCGCGTGGACCCCCTTGGTTTTCAAGACACCCGCCTCGAACTCGATGCGCCGCAACAAGGGCAATCGCTCAATATCAGTATTGATATCGACCTGCAGCGCGCCGCAGAAACCGCCCTCGGGGAACGCGCCGGAGCAGCGGTCGCCCTCGACATTCACACCGGGGAAGTCCTCGCCCTCGCCAGTCATCCCACCTATAACCAAAACCACCTGAGCCCTTTCATTCCTCAAGCGACCTTTGACCAAATCAACGAAACGGGTGCCTGGCTAAACCGCGCCCTTCAACTCTCCTACCCCCCCGGCTCCACCTTTAAAATCCTCACCGCCATCGCGGGAATGCGCCGCGGTTCAATTGAACCGGAAACAACCCATCATTGCAGCGGGGTTTACCGCGTCGGAAACCGCATCTTTCGTTGTCATGCCCGGAACGGTCACGGAAACGTGCAATTGGCAGATGCGATTGAGGGCAGTTGCAATGTTTTCTTTTACGCCGAAGGCCTCTCCATGGGCATTGATGTGCTCAGTGCCGAAGCCCAGCGTTTTGGTTTTGATCAAAAAACCGGGATCGAACTCCCCTATGAAACGAAGCGTAATATCGTACCCTCCAAGCAGTGGAAACGCGAGGCGACCGGCTCGGGCTGGGTCCCCGGCGACACTGCCAACACTGCGATTGGACAAGGCTTCCTTCTGGCAACCCCATTGCAGATGGCTTGCTTTACCGCGTCACTCGCGCGGAATGAAACCCGCACCCGTCCGACCATCCTCGCCAAAGCGCCACATGAAAGAGAGTCCGTCGATCACGGTGGAGACGCCCTCGACCTTACCCCGCGTCAACGCGCCCTTCTTTGGCAAGGCATGGAGCGCGTTACAGGTCGCAATGGAACCGGACGTCTCGTTGGCATCGACGAGTTCCGCACCGCCGGCAAAACCGGCACCGCCGATTTCCGCGCCCACGGCAAAGAAGTAAACCTAGCATGGTTTATTGGTTTTGCTCCGGTGGAGAATCCGCAAATCGCGGTTGCGGTCATGGTCGAAGGCACCGAGGAAAGTCAGGCATATCACGGCGGGTCCACCGCCGGCCCGATCGCCAAAGACCTCTTCCTCGAATTCATCAAACAATACCCCGAGCGCGCCGGGAAGCTTTCCAAACCCTAAGCGGGTTCACGCCAGGTAAAGGCGTGACAAAGCGCGACCGCCGCCGCATCCGATTCATCGTAACGCTTGCTGAAATCGGTCCCCGTCAAGCTTTGCAGGGTGCGGGCTACCTGTTCCTTACTGGCACGCCCCGCCCCTACAACCGCCTGCTTGATCCGCAGGGGCGCGTATTCAAAAACCGGCAAACCGCGCATCGCCGCAACTCCAATCACGACCCCGCGCGCCGCCCCAAGAATTTGAGCGGTCTGGAAATTCTGCACATAAATCGTCTCCTCCACCGCGACATGGTCAATCTTGTGCTGATCGATGAAATCCTCCACCTGATTGCCGATCGCCCCCAAACACTCCGCCTGCGAGAGCTTGGGTTTTAACTTCAGGGTCGTGCTTTCCAATAAAAATGGCGCTTCCCCGGCGCGATATTTCAAGACCGCAAAACCGCTCCCCCGCAAGCTGGGATCGACCCCCAACACAACCCCTGAAAATTGCGCCACAGGCGACACCGAGGCCTGCCCCTTCGAGGCTCCCTTCGCCGGGCCTCCCCGCGCGACATAATCTGCCCATAATTTACGTGTCGATTTGCGCCCCATCTCTGCAACACAGCCTTGCATCCCCCGCGCCTTTGGCAAGCATCCTTACATGCGCTGGAAATGCATCTGCGCCTACGACGGCACCGAATTTGACGGCTGGCAACGCCAGACCGAGGGCAACGGTATTCAAAATGTCCTCGAAGACGCCTTGGGGCAGATCTTTGACCAAGCCATCAAAACACACGGCAGCGGCCGTACCGATGCCGGAGTCCACGCCCGCGGGCAATGTTTCCATTTCGACGCCGAATGGCCCCATGATTCCGGCAAACTCATTCGCGCCCTCCATTCAATCCTCCCCCATACCATTCAAATACGTTCCGCAACTGCCGTACCCGAATCCTTCCACGCCCGCCACTCCGCCATCGGTAAACGTTACATTTACCGCTTCTACTTGGGCCGCGCCAACCCGCTCGAGCAACGCTACCTCTGGGCCTGCCGCGATGTCCCCCTCGACCTGCCCGCCATGCAAAAAGCCGCCAAACTTCTCGTCGGCACCCACGATTTCTCCGCCTTCGGTGCAACCCACGGCAAGGAAAGCGATCCCAATCCCGTCAAAACCGTCCACCGCCTCGACCTCGTTCAGAAAGGGCGCCACCTCACCATGACCACCGAGGGCAGCGGCTACCTCTACCGGATGGTTCGCAGTTTTGCGGGGGCACTCTACGCCGTGGGCCGCGGACGCCTCAGCCCCGACGACATCCGCGAAATTCTCGCCTCCCGCACCCGCACCCACCGCATCGTCACCGCCCCCGGAACCGGCCTCTGCCTCGACCGTGTTTTTTATTGATCGATACATCCATTTCATACATCCTTGTATGCATGAAAACGACCCTAAATATTGATCCGGAATTGATTGAGGAAGCCACCCGCCTAACCGGTGTGAATGAAAAAACCGCGCTTGTGCGCATGGGTCTAGAAGCCTTGGTCCAATTGCAAAGCGCCCACCGCCTTGCAAACCTCGGCGGCAGCGAACCGCGCCTCACCCCCGTCCCCCGTCGCCGCGCCAAGCCATGACCCTCGTTGATACTTCCGTCTGGATTGACCACCTCCGGCGAAAAAACGCGGAACTTGTCGAAGCACTCGGCAAAGGAATGGTTTATATGCACCCCCACGTGCTGGGCGAACTCGCCCTCGGCAACCTACAGCAACGCAAAACATTAATGCACCTCTTTCAGGCGCTCCCGCAAATCCCTGCCGCCGAAAACGAGGAAGTCCTCTACCTTATCGAAAAACACCGCCTCATGGGTCGCGGCATAGGCTGGATTGATGCCCACCTGCTGGCGGCATGCCGCCTGCATGCCTGCAATCTATGGACCCGCGACAAACGCATACAACAACTCGCCAGAACTCTGGGAGTGGCCTGAAGACCAATGGCGTCCTTACTAGAAACCACCCTTGGCGCCGCCGCCGACCTGCTCTTTCCGCGCAGTTGCGTCCATTGCGCCGGGCCGGTTGAGCGGGGAAAATATCAATACATCTGTCCCTCCTGTGCCCGCGAGCTTCAGTTCTGCACACCCCCCGCCTGCAAAACCTGCGGTTATCCCTTCTTCGGAGCGGTCATCGCAGCCCGCGAATGCCCCCACTGCACCGAACTAGAACCGGTCTTTGAAAAAGGGAAAAGCCTCTTCCTCGCCAAAGGCCCGGGGCGCAGCCTTCTGCATGCCCTCAAATACCGCCAAGGCTTCTATATCCTCAAAGACCTCGCCCGGATGCTCCACGAGAACCCCCATTTTAGAGCATTCCTGCGCGGCGCCATTCTCGTGCCGGTCCCCCTTCATCCCACAAAACTCCGGCAACGGGGCTTTAATCAAAGCGAGCGAATCGCCCGCACCCTCCTCCGCAACAGCGATGCCCAAGCGGTTCAATCCCTCCTCGAGCGCAAAGAATTCACCGAATCACAGACCCAACTCGACCGCAAAGACCGTCTACAAAACGTTAAAAATGCCTTTGCCATCTCCGCTGCGGCTAATTTAATGAAAGATACATATTACATACTCGTGGACGATGTCTTCACAACCGGTTCGACCCTCAACGCCTGCGCCCGCACTCTTCGCGCCGCCGGCGTGACCCACCTCCGGGCAGTCGCCATCGGCCACGGTTAACATAAACTTCCCTCCTCAAAATAATGGCAATTTTCGGTAAACCGAATTACTCGACCGTCACGGTTAAGAAAAAAGACATCCCCAAGGATCTTTGGACCAAATGCCCAAAGACCGGGGAGATCATCTATAACCGCGTCCTCAAGGAAAACCTCATGGTGGTTCCCAGCAGCGGTTACCATTTCCCGCTCAATGCCCGCGACCGCATCGCTGCCTTGCTCGATGAGGATTCCTTTGAGGAAAAAGACCAGGGCGTTCAATCCCTCGACCCCCTCAAATTCAACGCCACCGCAAAATACACCGAAAAACTCAAAGCCAATCAGGCAAAGACCAAGGAAAATGATGCGGTCGTGGACGGTCTCGGTACCATGGATGGTCGCCCCGTCAGTATCGCCGTGATGGATTTCCGCTTCATGGGCGCCTCCCTCGGTTCCGCGGCCGGCGAAAAAATCACCCGCGCAATTGAACGTGGCCTCGAGGAAAAATGCCCCGTCATCATCGTCTCCGCCTCGGGCGGCGCACGGATGCAGGAAGGCATCCTCAGCCTCATGCAACTTGCCAAAACCAGCGCGGCGCTTGCCCGCCTCAGCGAAGCCGGCATCCCGTTTATCTCAATTCTTACCAACCCCACCATGGCAGGAGTGATGGCGAGTTACGCCTCCCTGGGAGATGTCATTATCGCCGAACCGGAAGCCCTCATCGGATTTGCCGGCCCCCGGGTTATCAAAGAAACCACCCAACAGGATTTGCCCGACGGGTTCCAAACCTCCGAGTTCCTCCTCGAGCACGGCCTCATTGATATGATCACGCCCCGCGCTGAAATGCGCGATCGCCTCATTCATCTCCTCAAGTGCTTTGGCAAAAAGACTGCCTCCCAAGGCGCCTAGACCCCAACGGCCGGCTCCGGCAAAGCAATGCACGAGGCCAATGATTCCAGCAGCACGGCAAACCCATATGCCGCGACCTGCGATTTCCTTTACGCCCTTCGCAACCAAGGTTCCAAATACGGACTCGAGCGCATGCAGGCTTTCCTCGCCTGCCTGAAGAATCCCCAGAAACGCTTTCCCCTCATCCACGTTGCGGGCACCAATGGCAAAGGTTCGGTCTGCGCGATCCTCGAGGCTTTGTATCGGGAAAATGGATACAAGACCGGGCTCTTTACCTCTCCCCACCTCCTGCACCTCGGGGAGCGCATTCAGGTAAACCGGCAACCATTAGAGGAAGCAGCCCTGATGAAATACACCGCCCGGATGCGTCCCCTCGCCGAAACCCTTGCCAAAGAAAACCCCGAACTCGGCCCCACCTTTTTTGAATACATGGCCGCCATGGCATTCGCCCGTTTTTCCGAAGCACAAGTCGATCTCGCGCTCATTGAGACCGGGCTCGGCGGGCGCCTCGACGCCACCAACGTGGTCGACCCCGAACTCAGCATTATCACCTCCATCGGCCTCGACCATTGCGACCTTCTGGGCGATACCCTGAGCGCGATTGCCCGTGAAAAAGGGGGCATCATTAAACCCGGCAAACCGGTCTTGTTCGGATTCCTGCCCCCCGAGGCGGAAGCCGAATTACGCACCATTGCACAGGAACGCCAAAGCCCCGTTTATGCCCTTGCGGAACGTTTCCCAGATCCCGAAACACTGCCTGAGACCAACCTGCACGGCAGGTTCCAGCGGCACAACGCCGGCCTTGCGCTCTATGCCACCGAAATCCTCCAACAACGATTTCCCATTTCTAAACACACCGCCCTGCATGAAGTGAACTGGCCGGGCCGTTGGCAAAAAATCGCACTGCCCGATCGCAAGCTCATTCTCGACGCCACCCACAACCCCGAGGGTGCCGCCTACCTCGCCGAAAACCTGCAACAACTCAAAGAAAAACCCATTATCATCGCCGGCACCCTGGGCGAGGAGCGCGGGCGCAGCCTCAT
>JBELLU010000015.1:0-32333 GCA_042096455.1 Opitutia bacterium | reverse complement strand
AGGACAGCCTGCAATTGAACGAGGTCCTCGTGAAGTCGAGCAACCGAGGTTCGGCACAAGTGGGTATGCTGCTCGGGGAGCAATTACTTTATGATTACGCCGCCGCCTTTGGTTATGGTGAACTCACCGGCTGTGACCTCGTGGGGGAGGGCAGTGGCACCTTGCACCCGGTGCGCAATTGGGATGGCCTCACCATCACCCGGATGCCGATGGGCCATGCCGTCAGCGCCACTCCGATGCAGGTGCATAGCGCCATGTCGGTCTTTGCGAATCGCGGAATATTAATGGAGCCCATGGTGGCGCGTCGGATTTACGATGCTTCCGGTGAATCGGTGGTGCAGTTTCGTCCCCGCGCAAAACGCCGGGTCGTTTCTACCGAGACCGCTGAACTGGTGGCGGAAATGCTGGCGGATGTCGTGGAGGTGGGCACTGCCCGGCGCACCGTTCGCCTCGACGCCTACACCGCCGCAGGCAAGACCGGAACCACTCAGAAAATTGAGAACGGTCGTTATTCACGCACGAAGCAGGTCACTTCTTTCAGCGGCTTCCTGCCTGCCAAGAACCCGCAACTCGTCATTACCGTAGTGGTCGATCACCCCAAGGTTTCCAAAGCCTCGGGCGGTAAGATTTGCGGCCCCGCCTTTAAAAACATTGCTCAGGCCTGTATTGCCTATCTGGGAATTCGTCCCGATCGCCAGGCCTCCGCTCCCCTCGCTCTCAAGCCTTTATTGCCGGATGGAAATCGCCGAATTTCAAATTAGTCTTTTGTTGAATCAACCCTTCGCGAAGGCGAACCTGCGCCGCAACATGCCCGCGCTCAGGATGGAGCGCTCGCGTGTCGCCAAGGGTCACAGCCTGCGTGAACTCGTCGAGTGCATGGATGCCAAACTGCCCAAGGGCAAGGCGGAGCCGGAAATTACCTGTCTCATTACCGACAGCCGTCGGGTCGTCCCGGGCGCCCTCTTTTTCGCGATCGGCGGATTGCGCACCGATGGTAATTATTTCATCGAGGAAGCGGTGGATCGCGGGGCCGTTGCAATCGTTTCCGAAAAGGATCTGGGAGGTCATCTCCCTGTTGCCTGTATCCGTGTTTCCGATACACGCAAGGCCCTCGCCTTTACAGCGCGCCGGTTTTACGACGCCCCTGATGCGGATTTGAACATCACCGGCATCACCGGCACCAACGGAAAAACCACCGTTGCGATGCTCCTACAGCATTTGATGGGTGGAAATAGCAAGGTGGGGATGTTGGGTACGGTTCGTTACGATCTGGGCAACCGCACTTTGCCCTCTTTCAAGACAACCCCCGAATCGGTGGACACCTTCGCTTTGCTGGATCAAATTCGCAAAGCGGGATGCACGGAGGTTGCGATGGAAGTGAGTTCGCATGGTCTGGAGCAAAAACGGGTTTATGGTATGTCGGTTCAGGTCGCCGTCTTTTTGAACCTGACCCATGATCATATCGACTATCACCATAACATGGAGGCCTACTTTGCATCCAAACAACTCCTGTTTAACGGTGGGAACGGAGGCTTGCCGCAAGCCGCGGTCATCAACCTCGATTGTCCCTACGGTCAACGTTTGGCGGCATCGCTCGACCCGGCGATTAGGTGTGCCACCTTCGCAATCGGGACGGCTGCAGACCTCACCGCCGAGACATTGAAGCTCTACCCCGACCGCACCGAATTTGATTTGGTTTGGCACGGGGGGCGGACAAAAGTCATCTCGCCCCTCTTGGGACGTTATAATGTGAGCAACCTCCTCGCAGCGCTGGCAATCGGGCAGGTGCGCGGATTTGAAATGGAGTGGATGCTCGGGCGGCTGGTTGACTTTCCGGCGGTGCCCGGACGGATGGAGCGGGTTGTTTGCGGGCAGGACTTTACGGTTTTGGTGGACTACGCGCACACCGATGATGCCCTGCAACATGCCTGCGAAATGGTCCGCGAACTGACGCCCGGTAAATCGATTTTGGTATTTGGCTGTGGCGGGGATCGCGACCGCAGCAAGCGTGCACCCATGATGGAAGCGGCGATCAAGGGAGCCGATCGGATTGTAGTGACGTCCGACAATCCCCGCACCGAGTCGCAGGAGCAGATATTTGACGATATACGGACTGCCCTCGGGGCGACAGACGCCGAGCGCGTCCAATTTATTCCCGACCGGAAGCGGGCGATTTCCACCGCGCTGGATCTTGCGGAAGCCGGGGATTGTGTTCTGGTGGCGGGGAAGGGTCATGAAAGCTATCAGGAATTTGATGGCTCCGTTATTCCCTTTGATGATCGTCAGGTCATTCGTGAACTTTGGGACCTCAAAGCAAAGGACGCCACGGGCAAGTGATGGTTTTTGATCCTGCAGAATTGGCGCGTTGGACGGGGGGGCAATGGAGTGCTCCACCCCCAGCTTCGATTGAGGGTTTACATTTTGATACCCGATTGATGCAACCCGGCGCGGGCTTCATCGCCCTCATGCATGGCAAGCGCAACGGGCATGATTTTCTGGACGCCGCCTCAGATGGAGGGGCATCCTGCGCGATTGTTGAGCAAGCCTGCAAATCGCCTTTGCCGCAACTCGTGGTCGCGGATTGCATGAAGGCGCTCGCCGATATTGCCCAGGCGCAACGCGAGCGTTTCCGCAAGCCCGTGATCGGTATAACCGGAAGCTGCGGCAAGACCTCCACCAAGAGCATCCTGCAACGCTTGTTGGGCGCGTTCCGTTGCCATGCGACTCCCGGCAACTGGAATAATCGCATCGGTGTCCCGATGACCCTGTTTGGCTTGGACTCCGAGCAACAGAATTTCGCGGTGATTGAAGCGGGTATCAGTGAGCCTGGAGAAATGAAGGCGCTCTCTGCGATGATCCAACCCGACCTCGCAATTGTAACCCATATCGGTCCCGCCCATCTGGAAGGCCTGGGAACCATTGAGGGCGTCGCCCGCGAAAAAGCCCTGCTGATGGCGCACGCGCGGTCGGACGCGCGTCTCGTCGTGCCGGAGTCGGTCTATGCCTTTCCGGAATTCAAGGCCCTCGCGGCGCGGACCTGTCTGGTGCTTGAAAGCGAGGCGGCGGCACCCGATCCCGCGCCGGCGCAGCTCGTGCGCTATCGTCGCACCGGGCAGGGTATTGAGTTGTTGGAAAAGGAATACCCCTTTCCCTGTGCCAGTGCCGGTATGTGTTCCAACGCCGCCCTCGCGCTCGTGGCGGCGCAACTTCTGGAGGCGGATCTCGTCGCCGGCACCGATTCCCTCGCGACCTGGCAACCCGACCCGCGACGCGGACAATACCTTGAAAGCGGCGATCAATCTTTCTACGTGGATTGTTATAACGCCAACCCCGCTTCGATGCTGGATGCGATGCGGGCTTTTGAGGCGACTGTTCCGGTCGAGGCAGGACGCGCTTATGTTTTGGGTGCGATGCAGGAACTCGGCACCGCGGAAGTCGCCTTGCACGAGGAACTCGGGCGCTCTCTGCGTTTGCGGCCCAAGGACACCCTTTGGCTCGTGGGACCGCCGCACCTGACCGCAGCCTACGCCGCCGGAGCCGATGCCGCAGGCCTACTCCCGGAGCAGGTGGTCACCGCCGCTTCGGTCGATGCCATAAAATCCGGCATTGCTGCTTTTAAAGGAGCGGTTTTTCTAAAGGGGAGTCGTTGCTATAAACTGGAAACGCTCCTGCCCGAATCGCTCAATTTGAATTCCGAATAATCCTATCATGCTAAGCTACCTCGCCGATTTTGAATCCTACTTTGGACCTCTCCGTCTTTTTCGCTACCTGACTTTGCGCTCAGCGATGGCGGGGATGACTGCGATGGGAATCGGTTTTATCTTGGGGCCCTGGCTCATCGCGCGCCTGCGCCTCTTGCGTGCCCGGCAGTCGATGCGTACCGAAACGGAAGTCGGCGACCTCGCGGGATTGCATGCCAATAAAGCGGAAACCCCTACGATGGGGGGATTGATGATTGCAGTCTCGGTTATTGTCAGTGCGCTGCTCTGGGCGCGTCCCAATGTTTATGTCATTACCGCGTTGCTGGTTTACGGCGGGCTCACGGTTCTGGGTTTTATCGACGACTACCTTAAGGTTACCCAACGCACGAGCCGCGGCTTGCCCGGTCGCTGGAAACTCGTTGGGCAGGCCGTCCTCACGGTGCTCGCATTGCTCCTCTTGCTCAGTTTTCCCGAGTCGGCGGATAAAATGCGCGAACTGTGGGTGCCCTTCCACAAGTCGATTCTGGTGGAACAGATGCCGCTCCTCTTCCTCTTGCCCTTCCTCTTTCTCATTTTGGCGGGTTCGAGTAATGCCATTAATCTCACCGATGGGGTCGATGGACTCGCGATCGGGTGCACCGTCACGGCGGCCCTTGCCTATGCCATAATGGCGTATGCGGCGGGCAATGCCATCATGGCGGACTACCTCTTTATCAGTTTCGTGCCGGGGGCGGGTGAACTGACGGTGCTCTGTGCCGCGCTTTTGGGCGCGAGCCTCACTTTTCTTTGGTATAATTCCCATCCGGCGGAAGTCTTCATGGGCGATACCGGATCACTCGCGCTCGGGGGTCTCATTGGCATGATCGCCTTCATGGTGCACCAACCCTTAACCCTCGTGATTGTGGGCGGTATATTTGTCTGCGAGGCCTTGTCCGTCATTCTGCAGGTAGGCTCATTCAAACTGCGCGGGAAACGTATTTTTAAAATGTCACCGATCCATCACCATTTTGAATTGGCGGGTTGGCATGAGAACAAGGTCGTGATCCGTTTCTGGATCCTCTCATTGATTTTTGCGATGGTGGGCCTCGCAACCTTGAAACTGCGCTAAGATGGGGGAACGCATTGCAATACTCGGGATGGGCGTAAGCGGGCAGGCGGTCGCGGATTTGGCTCAAGCCCGGGGTGATGCGGTGCTTGCCTTTGATGAAAATGCTGCGGCGGATCACACCGATTTGACCGGGGCGGATCTTGCGGAAGTCGACCGCATTGTCATCAGTCCCGGTTTGGCGGCGAACCATCCCTGGCGTCAAAGCGCCCTTGCCAGCGGCAAGCCCTGTCAGGGAGAGATTGGCTATGCCGCCGAGCGCTGGCGTGGAAAAATTTACGGAGTGACCGGAACGAACGGCAAGACCTCGCTCACGCAGTTGTTGACTGCGGCCCTGTGCGCAAGCGGGGTGGAGGCGGTGGCCTGCGGGAATATCGGCACGCCGCTCGCCTCAATCGCCGCTACTCCGGCTAACACCCCCGAGGCGGTCGCGGTTTGTGAACTCAGTTCCTTTCAGGCGGAGTTGAGCGAGGGGCTTCAACTGGACGCGCTGGCCTGGACCAATTTTGCGCCCGACCACCTCGATCGCTACGGAAATCTCAAGGAGTATTTCATGGCGAAGTGGAGCCTCACGACGCGACTAAAACCGGGGGCTCCCTTTGTTTACGGGGCGGAACTGGGCGCAGACATTGAATCATTTGGACTCAGGGCAGAAGGAAAAATGAGCGATGCTGAAGCGATGGATTCTGCGGGTTTGCCGGACGACTCCGCTTTTTTGTGCTCGCCCCAAAAGGCAAATCTCGCGCTTGCACAGGCTTTGTGGGAAGCACTGGATGCGGATGCTGCGGCGCTGCGCCGTGCCGCGGCGGAATTTAAAGTGCCCGCCCATCGGCTTCAAATCGTTGCAACCCTTGAGGGCGTGACCTTCTGGAATGACTCCAAGGCTACCAATTTTCACGCGGTGGGCGCGGCGCTGGACGCCATGCCGGAAGGCGCGGTGATTTGGGTTGGGGGAGGCCGCGCCAAGGGCGAAGACCTCGACAGGCTGGTGGAACGTTTGATGGATCGCGTCACCCACACCTGTGTTTATGGTGAATGCTCGCCGTCACTTTGCGACGCCTTGGAGGATTCGGGGATTTCTGTTTACCACGCCACCGATTGCGAGGATGCCGTTCGCGAGGGCGCGCACCTTGCTCAGGAAGAGGCACCCGCCCATTTACTTTTCAGTCCGGGCTTTGCCAGCTTCGATGCTTTTGCCTCGTATACGGAGCGCGGAAAATACTTTAATTCGGTTGTTTTAAGTTTGTAGGCGCGCCTGCCACTGGAATAATGAAGTCATTAACGCAAAAGTTACGCTATTTATTATGAAATTATCTAAACTATTCGGAGTTGTCCTCGGCCTGCACTTGGGCCTCATCGCTATCCTGATTGTCCAGCCGGGATGTAGCTCAACGCAACCGCCCACCCGCTACGAACAAGGGGGTGTGTCCGGTTTGAACAAGGCCCAGAGCCTCGGTGAGGTCATTCCCGAGAACGGCGAAAACTTCGGCATCGACCCCGCCTTCAATGCAACACCCTTTGACGACAGCCTGCGCGCCGAACCCCAACGACCCACCGAGGTGTATATGGACGCCGACCCGCAGCCGGCAGTTGTCGTTACCGGTGACGCTTTTGATACCTATACCGTGCAGGCAGGTGATAGCTTGTGGGCGATTGCGAAAAAATTCCAACTGAGCCTCCGCGACCTGCTGAATGCCAATGGCATGGGCGAAAATGATATTTTGTCGGTTGGCCGTGAACTTCGCATTCCGGTTCAGAGCACCGTTGCCAAAGTGAAAACCGTCACCGCAGATGTATATCAGCCCAGCGGATACAATGCTGAAACCACCAGCTACGAGGTTGTGGCAGGTGACAGCCTCAGCCGAATCGCGCAGCGCTTTGACACCAGCGTCAACGCCATCAAGGCGGCGAATAACAAAACATCCGATCTGATTCGTGTTGGCGAACAACTGCTCATTCCGGTCAGTGAGACCGCTGCCCCGCAAACTGTTGCTCCGGCAATTGCACCCGCGGATCCGGTTCCGGCACCCGTGCAAGCACCCGTGGCACCGCCTGCTCCGGCACCGGTTGAACCGGTCGTGGAGTTGAAGGAAGTGCCAAGTCAACCGGTCATTGAACCCGCGACGGAGCAAAATATCGACACGAACGCCTTGTTTGAGGAAACGCCTGAAGTGCCGATTGTCCGCGAAGGAAACCCCTGAGGCCTTGAGCGTTTTTAATCAGACGATCCAGTAGGGCATGGCACAACATTCCGCCGGACGCAGCGCACTCTTACGTCTACCGCCGGCAGGGGTGTTTATTTGCCTTGTGGTCATCACCCTGACCTTTCTGGGTCTGGTCGCGCTTTTCAGTGCGTCGCAAGCCATCCACGATGACCCCGCGGTGCTTTTGCGGAAACAGCTCATCTGGTTGGTGATTGCAAGTTTTGCGGGCGCATTTACCATGTTGATCAATTTGGAAGCCCTGCGTCCCTTGTCCTATATCCTTGCGGGGGGTGCGCTTCTCGCCTTGGTGGCAGTGTTGATTCCGGGCATTGGGGTGACCGTAAACGGGGCGCAACGCTGGATTGATTTCGGGCCGATGCGATTACAGGTTTCGGAAATCGGGAAACTGGGACTGCTCTTTGCGCTCGCTCATTACCTCTCGAACAACAAGCGGTATTTGGATCAGTTTCTGCGGGGCTTTGCGATTCCCTGTGGTATTATTGGGGTTTTTTGCGGACTGATCATCCTGGAGCCCGACTTTGGCACGACCTTCCTCTGCGGCGCGGTGGGTGGCATCTTGCTTTTCCTGGCGGGGATGCGTTTGAAATTTTTGATACCCGCGGCGGTCGCGGCACTGACGGGTTTTGCGGTGCTGGTTTACAATGATCCGGTGCGCATGGCGCGCATCACCTCGTTCCTCGATGTGGAGGGCAACCGCAGTGACAGCGCCTACCAGTTGTGGCAGGGTATTCTGGCTTTTGGTGCCGGGGGCTTACAGGGGGCAGGCCTCGGCGAGGGGCGGCAACAGATGTCTTTCCTCCCGGAAGCGCACACCGATTTTATCTTTTCCATCATTGGTGAGGAATTGGGATTCTTTTTTACGGCGGGGGTAGTGGTGCTGTTTATGACGCTCTTTTTTGTGGGGATCATGCAACTCAAGCGCGCGCCGGGACTGTATCAATACCTCCTCATGATGGGGGCTTTGTTGTTTATTACCCTTCAGGCATTGATTAATATCGGGGTGGTAACGGGATGCCTGCCGACCAAGGGCATTTCTCTTCCGTTCATCTCATACGGCGGCTCCAATCTGGTCTTCATGTTTGTCCTGACGGGGATCATTTTAAATGGTTTCCGAACCTGGGAATTTTCAACCCTTCAACCCAAGCGCGATTTATGAGCACCATCGTCATTGCCTGCGGGGGAACCGGTGGTCACCTTGCGCCCGGTATTGCGCTTGCGGAGGCCTTAACGGAAGGCGGTCATCGTTGTTTGCTGCTGGTCAGCCAAAAGGCGGTGGATTCGGCGCTCACCCAAAAATATCAGGATCTCAGTTTTGTTGCGATTCCCGGGCAGGGGATGTCGGGTGGATGGATGCGGCGTCTGCGGGCATGTATGTCTTTGTTACATGGCATGGTGTCGGTGCTTCGCCTGCTACGTCGTGAGGCGCCGGAAGCGGTCTTTCTTTTTGGCGGCTTTCTATCGGCAGGGCCGGGTTTGGCGGCGCGACTGCTGGGAATACCCATCGCGATGCACGAGGCGAATTGCGCGCCGGGTCGGGTGACGCGTTTGTTTGCGCCCCATGCAAAGCGGGTTTACCTCCCGGCGGGAGTGGAATTGCCGGGCGTCGCGCCGGAATGTCTTCGGGAGTTCGGTTATCCGGTTCGGCGGGAAATTGCAGCGATGTCCAAGGCAAGCGCCCGCGCAGCCCTCGAGCTTGAAAGCGGTGGTAAATTATTGCTTGTGATCGGCGGGAGTCAGGGAGCCCGTGCCTTGAATGAATGGGCGGAGAAAAATTTTGAAGCTTTGGCGGAATCGGGTATATCTATTTATTGCGTTAGTGGATTAAAACAAGCGGAAGCGCAGCACCGGCAATACCCGAGTCGCGATGGCGGGAGCGGTCATTTTACACGGGTGGAATTTTCGGATCGCATGGGGGTGCTGTTGTCGGCAGCCGACCTGGTCGTTTCCCGGGCGGGTGCGGGTAGCCTCGCGGAACTGGCGGCCTGCGGTAGGCCGTCGATTTTAATCCCATACCCCCACGCGGCGGATGATCATCAGACTGCCAATGCCGCGGCGCATGTACAGGCGGGCGCGGGGCGTATGCTGCCGCAGACCGAGCTTGGGAATTTGCTGGAGCAGGTGCAGGATTTGATTTTTGACGGTGCGGAATTGGGGCGGATGGAAGGCGCGCTGCAAGGGCTTGATCCCACCAATGCCGCCGCGATGATCGCGGAGGATTTGCTGACCCTCACGGCGGGTGGGCAAAAGACAGAAGGAGGACCCGATGGAGCTTAAGGAGCAACGTTATTGTTTCGCCGGGGTGGGCGGCATGGGGATGGCGCCACTGGCAGCCTGGCTCGCGGCGGCAGGTTGCGAGGTTTGCGGGCATGACGATTACCTGCAGACGGAGGTGCGCGAAATGTTGGAGTCTGCGGGGGTGGAAGTCCGTGATTTTCTTTTTGGTGAGGAAGTTGGCAGCTTTGATGTGCTGGTATATTCCAGTGCGCTGACGAGTGATCACCCCCTCTTGCAAGCGGCTGAGAAATCGGGACTGGAGGTCCTGCGGCGGGGAGAATTGCTGGCAAAGGTCGCACAGGGTCGCCGTTTGTTGGCGGTGGTGGGCAGTCACGGAAAGACCACCACCACCGGACTGATTGCGCATGGTTTGATCGAACACGGGATCCAGGCGGATTTTATTCTCGGTGGATTTTTTGCGAATGCAGCGCACCCGCCCTTCCGATATGATGGTCACGAGTGGTTGGTTGCGGAGGTGGATGAAAGTGACGGCACCATCGCGGCTTTCAATCCGGAGGCGACGCTGGTGCTGAATCTGGATTGGGATCATGCCGACCATTATCCGGATGAACGTTCTCTGGAATTGGCATTCAAGGCATTGTTGGAGCGTACCCGTAGCTGCGTTTTGGCGCCGGAGGGCTTGCGGGACTCCCTCTTGGTGGTACCGGATCTTCACTGTCAAACCTGGTCGGTCGAGGGCAGTGGGATGAACGCCGCCAATGCCGCCGCCGCAAAAGCCGCCTTGGAATATTTGAATGCCGGCCCGATTGAATCGGCTTCCAGGCAGGAGTTCCCCGGCATGGCGCGCCGGCAGACCTGTCTGCATCGCGATGTCCTGCTGGCGGTATACGAGGACTACGCGCATCACCCGACCGAAATCGAAGCGCTCGTGGAGCATTTGCGAAAGGTCGAACCCGGTCGCCGTTTGGTAGTGGTGTTTCAGGCGCACCGTTATTCGCGAACCCGGCAATTTAAGGATGCCTTTGCACGGGCGCTCGGCGCGGCGGATCAGGTCTTCCTGTTGCCGATCTACGCAGCGCATGAAACCGAGCGCGCGGGGGGTGAGATGCTCAATTTCACAATGGCGTTTGGGGCAACTGCGCCGACCGTATTGACAATGAACCGTCGCGGGATGGAAAAGTTGGCGCTGGCATTGTCGGAGGAACCCCTGACCCTCGCTTTTGTGGGCGCCGGTGACATCAATCAATTTGCGGCGGCTTTTGTATCGCAGGTGCGCACGGGATTTGATCCTGCCGAGGCGTGGATGGATTATATGAAGCGGCGGGTTTCGGGATCCTGCACCTTGGGAACGGGGGAAGCGCTCGCGAGCAAGACCACCATGCGGGTCGGTGGTGCGGCGGCATTTTATGCGGAGCCCGAAAATATGAGCGATTTGCGCGCGCTCTTGCGGGGAGCGGAACTATTTGAGCAGCCGGTCTTTTCCCTGGGTCGGGGCTCAAATATTGTTGTACCCGATGAAGGATTTGCGGGTCTGGTTTTACGATTTAACCGGGGGCTCTGGCGGAAAAGCCGCCTCCTGGATGACGGGCGTCTTTGGATGGGCGCGGGAGTGCGTTTGAAGGAGGTCTGCGGGCAAGCGGCGAAGGCGGGTTTGGCGGGGTTTGAATTTCTGGAAGGGATCCCGGGTTCGGTGGGTGGCTCGCTGCGGATGAATGCCGGCGCGATGGGGAGTTGGATTTTTGATGTAGTGGAGCGGGTGCAGTTATTGGAAGCAGATGGACGGGTGCGGGATTTGCCGAAGGAGGCGTTTCATTTTGGCTACCGGAAGGTTGAGGAGATTTGCGGCGGTATTGCGCTGGGGGCGATTCTGCGCAGTCCCGAAAAAGAAAGTGGGGTGGCGATTCGCGAACGGATGGACAGTTATGCTTCGGTGCGGAAGGCGAGCCAGCCGCGTGAACCGAGCGCGGGCTGTATCTTTAAGAATCCCGAGGGGGACTACGCCGGGAAGTTAATCGACACGCATGGTTTAAAGGGTTTGCGGGTGGGTGATGCGGAGGTCTCGGAGGTACACGGCAACTTCATTGTAAACAAGGGTGCGGCAACTGCGGCGGATATTATTGAACTGGTACGGCAGGTGCGGGCGGCGGTCTATCGCGGTTCGGGCAAGGTTTTGGAAC
The DNA here is from genome assembly GCA_042096455.1 of Opitutia bacterium. Taxonomy (GTDB): domain Bacteria; phylum Verrucomicrobiota; class Verrucomicrobiia; order Opitutales; family Coraliomargaritaceae; genus UBA7445. Next base: position 20,890 of record JBELLU010000015.1, on the reverse strand, counting down.
CGGAGGTCCTGTTGCTGGGACAGGATTGGAACACGGTGCTCGGCGAGCCGGACAATGGGAAAGGGGGCGAGCATGGATAGGATTCAACCCGAGCGCATCGTGGTGCTTTACGGTGGAGAGGGCGCGGAGCGAGAGGTTTCCTTGCAAAGCGGGCCGGCCCTCGCAAAGGCGCTGGAGGCGCATTATGCGGTTGAAACCGTGGTACTTGAAGCGGCGGCATTGCCTGCCGGTCTGGACTTGCGGACGGCGGTGGTATTCCCGGCCTTGCATGGCAGCTTTGGCGAAGACGGAACATTGCAGGCGCTTTTAGAAACGGCGGGGGTGGCTTATTGTGGCAGTGATGCCGAAGCGAGCCGTCTGTGTATGGCGAAGGACCGCGCCAAGGCGATCGCTGGGGATTTGGGAATTGCGACCCCCGAGGCGATTCATTTTGAGGGCGGCAAGAACCCCCTCGCCGACGCCGTGATCGAGACTTTGGGCAGTTCGCTTGTGGTGAAGCCCGCCGATCAGGGCAGCAGCGTGGGTTTGCATTTTGCGGAAAACCGCTCGGCATTGGGCGTGGCGCTCTCGCAGATTCACGCGGGTGAATGGTTGATCGAGCGGCGCATCCGGGGCCGCGAGCTCACGGTGGGTCTTTTGGATGGCAAGGCGATGGGGATCGTGGAGGTCATCAGCAAAAGCGGCGTTTATGACTACCGCGCCAAATATACCACCGGTGATACGGAATACCGCAGTCCCGCCTCCCTCGATACCGGTATTGCGTCTGAAATCAAAGCGGCGGCGGAGGCACTCTTCGCGGCATGTGCCTGCCGTGATTTCGCGCGGATTGATTTTCTGTTGGAAGAAGGGAAGCCGTATTTCCTGGAGGTGAACACCCTGCCGGGTTTGACGGCATCGAGTCTCTTGCCGAAAAGCGCCGCTTGTGAGGGGCTTGATTTTGAAACACTCGCAGTGGCGCTGGTTCGCGGAGGCTGCGAGCGTTATGCCGCCGAAAGAATGGAGGGTGGGGCATCGTGAAGGGTCGACGCAGAGACTGGGGGGAAAGCAGCGCGCGCGGCGATCACAGTTGGCACGCCCTGCGCAAACAGACCAACCAAACGCGCGGGGTAAAAAGCCGCACCGTTCAGCGCAGACAGGTTTTACTTTATTTAAAGCGCGCCGTGCTGGGCATTGTTTATATCGGCTTGATTGGAGGTCTGGTGCTTTGGGTGGGTGCGCAGTTGAAGGAAGACGGTAAAGCCGGCGCTCTGGTCGATTCCAAGCCGCTGGCGGAGATTCGCTACAACACCAATGGAGTCCTGAGTGAAGCGCGCTTGGCAGGCATCATTCATGTGCCGGCGGGTACCCGTTTGATCGACGTCGATATTCACGCCATAAAAGCGAAGCTGGAGTCGTATCAACAGGTTGCCTCCGCAATGGTGCAGCGGGAATTGCCGCACACCCTGCGCATTCGTTTGGTGGAGCACCAGCCGGTCATGCGCATGGTCATCGAGGGCAATTCGGGATCGAAGGAACTGCGACTGGTCTCGCGGACAGGGGAGATTTTTGAAGGCTTGGATCAGGACGCCTCGGTGATACGTGCCCTGCCTTATTTGGGGCCCTTTGTTTATCCGGATGGAACTTACAAGCCCCTGCGTGGCATCGAAACCGTCACGGACTTGCTGGAAACCTGTCGTTTGAATTACCCGGAGGAATACCAGACCTGGAAGGTGGTCTCTTTGGAGCACTACCGTGGCGAAGCGGGCCTGCCGGGGGAAGTCATTGAGCTCTTGAGCAAGGAGGCGGACGCATCGGTCCGGCTGATTTTCAGCGCGAATCTGGACTTCAGGCTTCAACTCGACCGCCTGCGGCATATCCGCGAGGTCGCGCGGGGTCTGCGCGACTCCCTCGAACGGGTGGATCTTTCTCTGAGCAATGCTGCCGCAGTGAAATTTAGAAGCGGGCGCGATAAACTTTTATAAAAAATTGGGACTTGGATGAATTTTAACTCGCCCCGCAGGCCGTATTTTTGCCAGTTTTACCTATCGATGTTAACCCCAGCCAAATCTACGAATTAGTTCCATGAGTCAGCCCCGAGTCGTTGCAGCAGTGGAAATCGGCACCAGTAAAATCGCAGTTTTACTGGGTAAGTTGGAGGGCAATACCAATATGGAAATTGTGGGGCACAGCCTCTCCACTTCCAAGGGGGTCAAAAAAGGCGAAATCCGCGATTTGCGCGCGGTCAGCGATTGCGTCCATTCCGCCCTCGGTTCCGCCGAGAGCAAAGCATCCCAGCGCATTGACGAGGTTTACCTGGCTTTGAGCGGGCGTCATTTGGAGGGGAATTTCAATGTCGGCACCGCGACCGTGAGTGATGCCGCGGGCCTGGTACGTCAGATTGATGTGGAGCAGGCGAAGACCGACGCCAAACGGCGCGAGTTGCCGGAAGAACGCAGTTATATTCACCATATTCAGAATCCATTTCGCCTCGATGGTAAACCGGTGGAGAGTCCCCTTGAGCAGGAGGGGCAACGCTTGGAGGTGGGCTATTGGTCGGTGCACGCCGACACCGCACAGGTTCGCAATTGCCTGCGCATAATCAGTGGTTACGGCATGGAGGTGAGCGATATCGTGATCTCGAGTTTGGCATCGGGGGTAATTTTAGCGGAGGAGGCCGAAAAGAACGCGGGTGTATTGGTGATTGATATCGGCGGCGGCACCACGGATTGGGTTTTGTATCGCGGTGGTTTTGTGGTGCGCACCGGTGTGATCGCGGTGGGCGGGGACCATATTACCAATGATTTGAGTGCCGGTCTGCGGATCGGTCGGAAACGCGCGGAACAGATAAAGCTTGAGAATGGTCGCGCCTATTATGAAAGCGGTGACCGCAACGAGAAGGTCTGGCTCATCGGCGACTACACGATTGGTGACAAGGAACTCCCTAAGGCCGCAGTGACCCGAATTATTGAGGCGCGGGTGAACGAGATCTTTGAAATCGTGAAGTCGGAAATCAAGCAAGCGGGCTTTTACGAACCGGCAGAAATCGCGAGCGGGGTCATTCTCACGGGCGGAACGGCACGACTTGAGGGACTGGATCAAATCGCGGAGCGGGTCTTGGGCTTGAGCGTTCGCTTTGCGGATTTTGATCCCGGAATCGATTCAGAACTGCGCAAGCCGGAATACACCACCGTGATTGGTTTACTGGATTATGCCTTGCAGGGGCAGGAGCACACGCAGGACAAGCACACCGGCGGAGGCATTCTGGGCGGGTTGTTTGATATCCTTGGAATTTCGCGCAGGGAGGGCGCCCTATAATGGAGGCGATGCCGGAGAACGATTTGGGATTGGAGTCACCATTGTGCGTCAAGGTGATCGGCCTTGGCGGGGGCGGTTCCAATGTTTTGGCGGGGATCGCGACGGAGCGATTTCCGCAAGTGGAATACGCGGTGGTCAATACCGACGCACAGGCACTAGCGCAGTCGCCCATTTCCAAAAAAGTACTCTTGGGTCGCAGTGTGACGCGGGGTCTCGGCGCGGGGGGAGATCCTTCCATCGGACGCAAGGCAGTGGAAACCGACCGCGCCGTTTTGGAAGACCTGGTCGCGGGGGCAGATTTATTAATTCTGGTAACCGGCTTCGGGGGAGGGACCGGGACCGTCGCGGCGGCGCTGATCGCAGAATTGGCGGCGAAGACGGATGCCCTGGTATTAACTTTTGCGACGCAGCCCTTTACCTTTGAAGGGTCGCGGCGGCGGGAGTTGGCGACCTCCGGCATGGAGGAATTGCGGGGTATGCTGCACGGTCTCATCCCGGTTCCAAACGATCTTTTGCTTCAGGAGACCGATGAGAGCGAAACCGCGCTCTCGGCATTCGCAGTGGCGGATGAATGGATCGGTCGGGGGATTCACTCGATTTGTGCCCTCCTCTTTGAAACCGGAATTATAAATCAGGATTTCGGAGCCTTGCGCAACCTCCTTCAGGGGCGGGGTGGTAAAACCATCTTTGCGACGGGTGCCGCCACTGGCGGGGATTACATGCAAGACGCCCTCAGTGATCTGATGGACTGCCCCTTGTTGCACACCACCGAGCGCCCCAGTCGACTCGACCGCGTTCTGGTGCACCTGACTGCCGGACCGGAAATGGGGCTCTCAAAAATGCAACAAGTGATGACTCAGATCAGCGCGCAGTTTGAATCCACCGAGGAGATCATTTTTGGCGCGGTGATCGATCCGGCGCGCACGGAATCGCTGGAGATTTGCCTGATCGCAAAAGTTGAACTGGAATCGACCGGGAGTGCCGCTGAGGCGGGGGGGAATCAACGCGCGCGCGAACCGATGGAAATTGAAGGCGGCCTCGGTCTGGAAACCGCGATTGGTTCGGAAAAAGAAAAGCCCGCGGTTCACGAGTCGAAACTTTTAAAGAAGAAAAAGAAGGCAGAGACCGATCAGGATGAATTCCTCTTTGTCGACCTCGAGGCGCAGCGCGGATATTTCGATCAAACCGATAAAAATCTCTACAATAATGAGGATTTGGATGTGCCGACCTATTTGCGGCGCGGAATAAAGATTAAACTCAAAGCCTGAGCGCGATTCGAGGCTCTGCGTTTATGATTTAACTCAGAGTTTTTATTTTAACGCGGAGGAGCGGAGGAGCGGAGGGGCTCTTTTTTTTTATTTTAGCGCGGAGGAGCGGAGGAGCGGAGGATCTGTGTTATATAATTTAACTTAGAGGAGGCTCACACATTCGCGTAATCGGTGTGATTGGTAGTTTCCTATAATCTGCCCTGAGGCCAGCTTAGCTGGCGACCGCTAATGGGCGCTAATATCTACTAATGCTAAAAACAATACTATAAGAATATTAGTGTTTATAAGCGAGGATGAGCGGTTCCCGGCTAAGCCGGGTTCGTGGTTTTATATATTGAACCACGAAAAGCACGAAAGGCAGGAATGGGGAAGGGTTTGATCGTTGAACGTTGTTAGTTGGGATCAGTCTTAATCTTAATCCTAATCTTATTCTTACTCTAAATAAGGAGGAACGTTGAATTACGACATAGGTTGTATCTCGTGGAAGCGGCACTCCTGCCGCTTTTCTTGTTGCTGGAAAGCGACAGGAGTGTCGCTTCTACGCTTCCAAGGTTCAACTAACAACTTCCAACCCCATAACCACTCCGTGGCCTTGGTGCCTCAATGGTGAATCAAACCACGAATAGGTTAGTGGTGCGATGGTGGAAAGGCGTCGTCATTGGAGTGCTTACTGCTTGCCCGCGTGGGTGTGTTCTTTATTATACTTTCATGCAATGTATATGGACCACCGGTTTTGTGATTTTCACGCTTGTATCTTCTCTGGCGGCGGGGAGCTGGCCGGAGCTGGATTTGCCCGTAGAGTTGAGGGCGAGCAATGCCGCGCTTGAAGAAAGCATTCTGGAACGCGGGCGCGGGATTGCGTTGAAGGAGGGTGATGCCTTGCCGGAATTCGGTTTGGTAAATCAGGCGGGCGCGATTGTGCGCACGAGTGATTTGCAGGGTAAGGTATTTGTCCTGAATTTTATTTTCACCCGTTGTCAAGTGGCGCAGATGTGTCCCGCCTCTACGAGTCGGATGGCGGGCCTGCAGCGCGAGGCGCCCGCAAAGGGTCTACCCGGTCTTCGTTTTGTCACCATCACCTTTGATCCCGGCTACGATACACCGGCGGTTTTGCGCAGGTATGCGAAAACCTTCGGCATCGCAGATCACAATTTTGACCTCCTGACTTATCCGCGCGAGGGATTCATCGAAAGCCTCCTCTATCTCTTTGGGATTCTCACGCGGGAAGAAAACGACACCATCACCCACAACAGCGTGACTTTCCTGGTTGATGCCGAGGGTCGGGTCGCGCTCAAGCAACGCGGGCCCGATTGGAGCGCGGAGCAATTCATCGAAGCGGCACGCGCCCTTATGGATGGGGCATAAAAAAGCGCCCCCACATTTACGTGGTGGCGCTTGAAATTGAACCGCCTCGGTGGGCTTGAATGATTAGACCGTGCCGAAAATGGTCTTACCGGTGGAGCATAGATCTTCGCATGCCTGTACGAGGCGCGCTGCCATGTTGGCTTCGGCTTTCTTCAGGTAGCTGCGGGGATCGTAGGTCTTTTTGTTGCCCACTTCGCCGTCGATCTTGAGGACGCCCTCGATGTTTTCACCGATGTGGGTGACGATGGGTCGGGTGAAGGCGTATTGCGTGTCGGTATCGATGTTCATTTTAATGACACCGTAGTTGAGGGTTTCGCGGATATCGCTGAGTTCGGAACCGGAGCCCCCGTGGAAGACGAGATCCATGAAGGCTTCGTCACCGTGTTTTTCGGTGACCGCTTTTTGGCCATCGCGCAGGATGGTGGGCTTGAGTTGAACCGCGCCGGGTTTGTAGGCACCGTGGACGTTGCCAAAGGTGGCGGCGAAGATGAAGCGGCCAATGGGCTGGAGCGCTTCGTAAACTTCGAGCATATCCGCGGGGGTGGTGTAGAGTTTTTCGGCGGGGAGGCCGGAGGTGTCGTGCCCGTCTTCTTCACCGCCGACGCAGCCGGCTTCGACTTCGAGGATGATATTGAGCTCGGCGCATTCCTTGAGGAGGGTCTTGGAGAGCTCCAGATTTTCGTCGAGCGCAACGACCGATCCGTCAAACATGTGTGACTGGAAGAGGGGGCCTTTGCCCTCCGCGATACGTTTGCGGGAAGCCTCGAGCAGGGGCTTGAGGAAACCGTCAACCTTCTCGGGGTGGCAGTGGTCGGTGTGCAGGGCAACCAGAACGTCGTATTTCTCGGCGAGGGCGTGGGTTGCCTCCGCGAGTACCTGTGCGCCAAAGGCGGCGTCGCTGACATTGAGGCCTGAAGCAAACTGTCCGCCACCGGTGGAGACCTGAATAATACCGTCAGACTTTGCATCGGCAAAGGCCTTGAGGGCGGCGTTGATGGTTGTGATGGAAGTGATGTTGACGGCCGGGTAGGCGTAGTTGCCCTTCTGGGCGGCGTCAATCATGGCTTCGTATTGTTTCGGCGTTGCTACTGGCATGTGCTAATTCTCGTTTGTGTGAATTGATTGTAGGTGAAAATAATTGATAGGAAGTTTACAGAGGGGCGGGCTGGGCTGACAAACATTTTTAAAAGATTAGGGGACTTTTATTTTTCCGTAGTTGATTCCGGCGGGTTTTCGTCGCGACCCCAGAGCCAAAGCAGGTCGCTGAGGCGGTTGAGGTATTGGATGAGGACATCGCGGACGCTCGCGCCGGATTCGCGCAATGCGATGAGGGCACGTTCGGCGCGCCGGCAAAGGGTGCGGGCGGAATCAAAGCAAGCCTCGGCAGGGGATTCGCCGGGGTGACGCCAACCATCGAAGCTTCCCATGCGGCGCTCGATGGTGTGGATATTCTCGGTGAGGCGTTCCACCATTTCCGGTTGGATTGCCTGCGCGGCGTATTTCTCGAGGTAGCGTTCCTGATGGCTGTTTTCGCAGGCGAGTTCGCCCATGAAATGAATGAGTTCCTTTTGGATCTGCAGGAGGCTGGGCCGCACCGCATCCTGTTTGGTGAAGGCGCGGCAAAGCCCGAGGGCTGCCCCGAGTTCATCAATCTGACCATTGGTCATGATGCGCGGGTGCGTCTTCGGGACGCGCTTGCCGAATAGGAGGGCGGTGGTGCCGTCGTCCCCGGTTTTGGTTGCGATAGACATCCTTTCAAGAAAGCAGGTTTACCCGCTTTTTAAAGTAAAAGCGCAGGTTTCTTTGAATCAGCCGACTTTTTCCAGGCTTTCCCCGGCGAGGAGGAGATCCAGAATCTCGATCGCGGAATCCGGGATGACGGTGCCGGGACCGAAGATCGCCTTCGCGCCCTTCGCTTTGAGGAAGTCGTAGTCCTGACTCGGGATGACTCCGCCGCAGACCACCATTATATCCGGACGTCCAAGCGCTTTCAATTCCGCCATCAGTTCCGGCAGGAGGGTCTTGTGTCCGGCGGCGAGGGAGGACATTGCGACGACATGGCAGTCGTTTTCCACCGCTTGGCGGGCGGTTTCGGCGGGCGTTTGGAAGAGCGGGCCGATATCGACATCATAGCCGAGGTCGGCATACCCGGTGGCGACCACTTTGGCGCCGCGGTCGTGACCGTCCTGACCCATCTTGGCGATCAGGATGCGCGGACGGCGGCCCTCGCGGGTTTCAAAGGTTTCTATTTTTTCTTTAATGGTATTCATCTTGGAACTGTTTCCGAATTCGCTGGCGTAGATGCCGGAAATGGAGCGGATGTTGGCTTGATACCGACCGACAACCGATTCGATGGCGGTGGAGATTTCGCCAAGGGTGGCGCGTTTGGCAGCGGCCTCGACCGCAAGTTCGAGGAGGTTGCCCTGACCCGAGGCTGCGGCTTCGCTGATCGCGAGGAGGGCTTTTTCAACCGCGAGGTTATCGCGCTTCGCCTTGAGCTTTTTAAGGCGGGCGATTTGTGATTCGCGCACCGCGGAGTTGTCCACTTCGAGAATTTCAAGCGGTTCTTCTTTTTCGAGGCGGTGCTTGTTGAGCCCGACGATGGTTTCCTGACCGGAGTCAATGCGAGCCTGCCGGCGGGCGGCGGCTTCCTCGATGCGGAGTTTCGGGATGCCGGCCTCGATTGCCTTGGTCATGCCGCCGTGTTGTTCGCACTCTTCAATGTGCGCCCAGGCTTTGTGCATGAGTTCATGCGTGAGGGACTCGACGTAATAACTGCCCGCCCATGGGTCGATAAAGCGGGTCATCCCGGTCTCGTGCTGGATGTAAAGCTGGGTATTGCGTGCGATGCGCGCCGAGAAATCGGTGGGCAGGGCGATGGCCTCGTCGAGGGCGTTGGTGTGGAGGGATTGGGTGTGTCCACAGGCGGCGGCGAATGCCTCGATGCAGGTACGGGTGACGTTGTTGAATGGATCCTGCTCGGTGAGTGACCAGCCCGAGGTTTGGGAGTGGGTCCGCAGCGCCAGTGACTTGGGATTTTTCGGATCGAACTGCTTGACGATTTTTGCCCAGAGGCAACGGGCGGCGCGCATCTTGGCGATTTCCATGAAGAAATCCTTCCCGATCGCCCAGAAGAAGGAGAGGCGGGGGGCGAAGGCGTCGATGTCGAGCCCGGCGTTAATTCCGGTTCTCAGGTATTCGAGTCCATCCGCAAGGGTGTAACCCATTTCCAGGTCGGCGGTGGCACCCGCTTCCTGCATGTGATAACCGGAGATGGAGATGGAGTTGAACTTCGGCATCTTCTTTGAGGTATAGTCAAAGATGTCGCCAATAATGCGCATGGAGGGCTCGGGCGGGTAGATGTAGGTGTTCCGCACCATGAATTCCTTGAGGATGTCGTTTTGAATCGTACCGGTCAGTTGCTCGTGTTTGCAGCCCTGTTCGAGTCCCGCAAGAATGTAGAAGGCGAGAATCGGAATGACGGCGCCGTTCATGGTCATCGAGACCGAGACTTTCGAAAGGTCGATTTGATCAAAGAGAATTTGCATGTCCTCAATCGAGTCGATCGCGACCCCGGCTTTCCCGACATCACTGAAGACGCGGGGATGGTCGGAGTCGTAGCCACGGTGGGTGGCGAGGTCGAACGCGACCGAGAGCCCTTGTTGCCCGGCGGCGATGTTGCGGCGATAAAAGGCGTTCGATTCCTCGGCGGTTGAAAACCCCGCGTATTGCCGCACCGTCCAGGGCCGGAAGGCATACATGCTGGCGTAGGGGCCACGCAGGTAGGGTTCGATGCCCGCCGTGAAATCGAGGTGTTCCATCCCGGCATAGTCCTTTGCGGTATAAAGCGGGTGCCGGTCAATTTGCTCCAGGGTGGGTTTGGCGATTTGCTCGGGAGTCATACCGGTGGCGGACTCCAACCGGGCGCGCCAGATGGCCTCGTCGGCTTGCGGAATGGCTTCCTTGAATGGAATTTGCGTGAAGTCGGGTTTATTCATGGCGTTTTTTTGAAAGCGTTGTGTGCAAATTGAATTGGTTGCTAGGCGATTCCAAGCTCGGCGAGATAGGCTTGATTGACGGCGAGATGGTTGGACTTGATGTGAATGAAGTCATCCATCCCGGCATCGCGGTAGGCTTGCTCCTGGTCGCCCGGGAATCCCGCAAGCACGAGTTTGACTTCTGGTCGCACCGATTTGATGGCGCGGGCGTAGCTCGTGAGATGTTCGGCGTAGTCGGCATCATGACCACAAATCACGACAATCGCAGCCTCGGTCTTTTCGATGGCGCTGAGGACATCGTCGGCGTTGAGCAGGGGCGGCGAGGATTCGATTTGGAACCCGCCCGCCTCAAAGAACGCCGTGGAAAAATCGCTGCGGGCTTTGTGCCTTGGGAGGCTGCCGAGGTTGAGGAGGCCGATGCTGGGTGACTTGCCATTGCGTGCCTTGAAGTCCGCGACCTTGCGCAGGATGACCTCAAAGGGTTCGGCAAGTCGTTTGTGCGGCAACGCTTCAATGGGGTGCTCGGGTTGCACCTCCGAACGAACCGAGCGGCTGATTTCGCCTAGGGTTGCGCCGGCGCGTGCCGCCTTGATGCATTCGCTGAAGACCGCGCGGTAGTCGGAGCACGCCTTGTGTCCGAGAATCTCTGCCAGTCGCCGGATCGCCTCCGAGCTGCGCTGGGCGCGATGACTGTTGTATGTTTTGATGCGCTCCGCGAGGGCGGCTTCCGAGGTTGTTGTTTGATCGGGCGGTGGAACCTCCTGGGTGTTGGGATAGAGGTTGGTACCGACGAGGCCACGGCGGCGGTGCTGGAATTGCTTCTCTTTGAGCGAGGCGGTTTGGGCGAGGGATTGCTTGAGGGATCCCTTGCGGAGGGAACTGAGGATGCCGCCCTCCGCTTCGATTTCCTGAAAGCGGGTCCAGCTGCGTTCGGCAATCTTGCCGGTGAGCCATTCAACCGCCCAGGAACCGCCCGCAGGGTCGGCAACCTCGGTCAGTCCGCACTCCTCTTGGAGGATGATTTGCGAATTGCGGGCAATGCGTTGGCTGAAGGGGTTGGAGGGGCTCAGGACTTCATCGAAATGCCCCACGCACATACTATCGACCCCTGCAATCGCAGCGCTGAGCGCCTCGGTGCTGGTGCGCAGCATATTCACATAGGGGTCAATCTGAGTTTTATTGTAGAGACCGGTGCGGGCGTGGAGTTTGATCTTCTGCGCCTCGTGATTCCCGCCATAGGCTTCGACAACCTGCGACCAGAGCACGCGCATCGCCCGGAATTTAGCGATCTCCATGAAAAAGTTTGAGCCAATCGTGAGGGTGAAGCGAATTTGCGGGGCGACCTCATTGATCGAAAGTCCGCGCCGCGTCATTTCATCCAGATAAAGACTGCCGCTTGCGAGCGCGCTTGCGAGTTCATCCACTGCGGAAGCTCCCGCCATGTGATAGGGCAGGGTGCTGACGCCGAGCGCCTGAAACTGCGGCGCCTGACGGATGCAATAGTCCGCGAGCGCAAATTGCTCATTAAAAAGCGCCTCCATATTGGTGGGGAGCCGGCCCAGACTGGCGAGGTCCGCGAGCGGGTCTGCCGCAAAGCTGCCCTTGGCGTCGGCGGGATTATGCCCGGCTGCTTGGAGCCAGTTGAAAAAAAGCGCCGCCAAACCGAGGCCGGAACAGCGGGTGCTCAGGTGGAGGGGCGTCTCGCTGGGATCGATGCCCTTGAACGCGGTGTCAAAGTCCTGACGGGTTGAAAGGGAGAGACCGCAAAGTCCCACCTCGCCGGGATGGGCGTCGGGTGGATCCATGCCGTTGAGGGTCGCCTGATCAAAGGTAATCCGGAGGGCGTGTTGACCTCCATGGATCGCCTCATGAGCGGCGGCATTAAACGCCTCGGGCGAACCGACCGCGAGGTCCTGCGCAATCTGCCAGCCTTGCTTCGCTTTGCCGGCGATTTCGGTGCCACGGAGGTAGCCGTCATAACCCGGCAGGGTCTGTGCCGCGGTGCAATCATCCAGCACGTCTTTCCAGAAAATGGATTCCAGTTCAATCCCCTCCGGTGTCATTTCCTTCATTAATTTATCGAAGGGTTTGCCCTTCAATAACTGCTCGGTGGCGTCACGCCATTCGCTTTGACTCGCCGGCTTGAATTCTTCTAGTAAACGCGGTTTTAGCTTCATTGGTAGTATTAATATTCCTGATTTGTAATAAAAAGTTATCAAAACTTTAATTCAAGTCAATAAGTAAATTTAATACAAAAATATATTGACGTAAGCAAAACTTATCTAAATAATTACACAAGAAAGTAAAAAAATACATGATTACAAAAATAGATCACATAGGGGTTGCGGTACGTGACTTGGAAGTTTCAAAAAAATATTATCGCGATGCGCTTGGTTTAAAGCTTTGCGGCGAGGAAACGGTTGAATCGCAACAGGTTAGGACTGCATTCTTCGAAGCTGGGGAAGTGCACCTGGAGCTCCTGGAGGCGACCGGACCGGAAAGCCCCATTGCGAAGTTCATCGAAAAAAACGGTGAGGGAGTGCACCACATCGCTTTTTATACAGATGCAATTGAAGGCCAATTGCAGGACATCGCCTCCAAAGGCGTCCGCTTGATCCACGAGCAACCCATCCGGGGTGCGGGCGGTAAAGCCGTCGCATTTTTACATCCCAAGTCAACACACGGGGTGCTAACCGAACTTTGCACTAAACAAAACGGAGAATCCGGGGTCCATTAAATTTCATCTACAACAGTAAAAAATATGGCAATAGAACCAAAACTTCTTGAGGAACTACACGCGCGGCGGGAAGTGGCGCGTTTGGCGGGCGGCGCCGATAAACAGGCGAAACGCCACGAGCGCGGTCAGTTGAACGCCCGGGAACGCCTCGAAACCTTTTTTGAACCCGACACCTTTCAGGAATTCGGGATGCACGCCCAGCATTCCTGTCATCGTTTCGGGATGGAGAAGAAAAAACTGCCGGGAGACGGGGTGGTTTGTGGCACCGGTCTGGTGGAGGGTCGCCCCGTGGCGGCCTACGCCCACGATTTCACGGTGAGCGGTGGTTCCCTCGGGCGCATCCATGCCAAGAAGGTCTGCGACCTCATGGATTTCGCGCACGAGGCGGGCATGCCGGTGGTCGGTATCAATGACTCCGGGGGCGCGCGGATCCAGGAGGGGGTCGATTCCCTGAGCGGATACGGGCAAGTCTTTTTCAAGAACGTCCTGCTCTCGGGCGTGGTGCCGCAGGTCGCGGTGATCGCCGGACCCTGCGCGGGCGGGGCCGCCTATTCCCCGGCCCTGACCGATTTCCTCATCATGACGCGGGATCACGCCAATATGTTCATTTGCGGGCCGGACGTCATTAAAGCCGCCACCGGCGAGACCGCCGAACTCGCCCAGTTCGCCTCCGCCGACGCCCACGCGAGCATCTCCGGCAATATTCACCTCGTTGCGAATGACGATCGGCACGCCATGGAGCTGACCACCAAGTTGCTCTCCTTCTTGCCGAGCAACAACATTTCCGACCCGCCCCATCAAATGGATGATCTCGATTTGAGCGACGACCCCGAGATGAACGAGCTCGTGCCGGCTTCGCCCAAGGATCCCCTCGACGTTTACGCGGTGATCGACCGGCTCGTGGATGCCGGAGATTTCTTTGAGATTATGCCCGATTTCGCACGGAGCCTCATTGTTGGTTTTGCCCGCATTGAGGGCGTGGTGGTCGGTATCATCGCCAACAACCCGATGGTGAAGGCGGGCACGCTCGATATCGACAGTTCCGACAAAGGGGCACGCTTCATCCGGACCTGCAACGTCTACAACATTCCGCTCGTCACGCTGGTGGATGTGCCGGGCTTCATGCCGGGATTGGCGCAGGAGCAGGGCGGCATCATTCGCCACGGAGCCAAAATGCTCTTTGCCTACGCCGCCTCGACGGTGCCGAAGGTCACCCTCATCATGCGCAAGGCCTACGGTGGCGCCTACCTCGCGATGTGTTCCGCCGACCTAGGGGCCGATATGGTCTTCGCATGGCCCACTGCGGAAATTGCGGTGATGGGCGCGGAGGGCGCGGTGCAGGTGCTCTTCCGCCGCGAATTGCAGGCCGCCGACGATCCCAAGGCGCGCGCCGCCGAAATCGCCGCGGAATACCAATCCGAATTCGCCTCGCCCTATCAGGCCGCCGCCAACGCCATGATAACCGACGTGATCGAACCGTCCCGTTCCCGGGCGGCGGTGGCGCTCGCGCTCCGCAACACCCTCAGTAAACGCGACACCCGCCCGCCCAAGAAACACGGCAATATCCCTCTGTAGTTAAAATATGAATACATTCTCCATTATTATCGCCACCGCGGAAAGCGGGGTAGGGGGCTCGCCCGAAGTGCAGGCCGTCCCGCTTGTCGTGCTGGGATTTTTGTTCGTGGTCCTGATTCTTTCCCTGCTCGCGACAGTGACGAGTATCATGGGCTTTTTATTCGCGCGGCGCGCTGTCATCGCAGCCGAGGAAAACGCCGCGCGCATGGAGGCGGAAGCGGCGGCAACCCCCGCCGGCCAATCGGCTGAGCGGAAAGTTGCCACCGAGGACGACCCCGTCATTCAGGCGGTCATCGCGGCGGCGATTCACAGCGTCATCGGCAATGGCAGGGGGCGCATCGTTTCGATTCGTTCCAGTTCCGGCGGCGGTTGGGCGCAGGAAGGTCGCCGACAGATTTTCTCTTCAAGACTTGGCCGCAATTAAGGCGGTGATCCACATTTAACAATAGCATAGATATGAAACAATTACGCATCACAGTTGAAGGTAAGACTTACGATGTTGAGGTCGAACTCCTCAATGAAAACAACGGCGCGCCCGCGCCCCGTCCGGCGTCGGTTGCCAGCGCCCGCGTCAATACGCCCGCGCCCGCCGCAGCCAAGCCCGCTGCACCGAAGCCCGCCGCTTCCGGTTCTGCGGGAGAGGGCTCGGTCGTCAGTCCGCTCGCCGCGGTGGTGGTTTCCATCGATGTCGCAGTAGGCGACCAGGTTGAGGCGGGGCAGAATGTTGCCACCCTCGAAGCCATGAAAATGAATACCCTCGTACAGGCTCCCGCCTCCGGCGTGGTAAAGTCCATCGAGGTCAACGCCAGTGAGGCGGTGGAGGAAGGTCAGACACTTCTGGTGATCGCCTGAAAAAACGATGCTTGAGCCCATTATCGAATTACTCGGGCATACGGGCTTCAGTGAGGTCACCTGGCAAATGCTGGTGATGTGGCTCATTGTAGCGGTGTTGCTCTACCTTGCGGTCTATCGCAAGTTTGAGCCCCTGCTCTTGGTGCCGATTGCCTTTGGGACGCTCCTCGCGAACCTCCCGACCGAGGGCATCATGGAGGGGCTCGAATTCGCGGGCCGTGCCGTGCCCCTGCGCGAGGATGGATCTGGTGGACTGTTCTATTACCTCTTTCAGGGTATTCATTTGGAATTATTCCCGCCCATCATTTTCATGGGGGTGGGGGCGCTGACCGATTTCGGGCCGCTCATCGCGAACCCGCGCACCATGTTGCTGGGCGCGGCGGCGCAGTTCGGAGTCTTCGGGGTCTTTCTTGCCGCTTACGCCATGAAGAAAATCGGCGTGGAATACAGCCTGCAGGAATGCGGCGCGATCAGCATCATCGGTGGTGCCGACGGCCCAACCTCCATCTTCCTCGCCAACAAACTGGCACCGCACCTCCTCGGTCCGATTGCGGTGGCGGCCTATAGCTACATGGCGCTCGTCCCCGTGATTCAGCCGCCTATCATGCGCGCCCTTACCAATTCCGACGAACGCCGCATCCGGATGCCCAAACTGCGGCAGGTTTCGCGCCTCGAAAAACTCCTCTTCGCCACCGCGATCCTCATGATCGGAATACTGGTCGTTCCCGCCGCGGCGCCCCTCCTTTTCATGCTCTTCTTTGGGAATTTCATGCGCGAATGCGGGGTCGTCGACCGCCTCAGCAAATCCGCCCAAAACGAGATCATCAACATCGTCACCATTTTCCTCGGCGCCAGCGTGGGCATCACCATGCACGGGGCGGTTTTCCTGACGACGCAAACCCTCGGCATCCTCGCCCTTGGAGTGCTGGCATTCGCGGTCGCGACCGCCTCCGGTATCATCATGGCGAAAGTCATGAACCTTTTCTCGCACCGCAAGATCAACCCCCTCATCGGCTCGGCAGGGGTGAGCGCGGTTCCCATGGCGGCGCGCGTCAGTCAGGTGGAGGGCCAGCGCGCCGACCCCACCAATTTCCTTCTCATGCACGCGATGGGGCCCAACGTCGCGGGCGTCATCGGCACCGCTTTGGTCGCGGGTTTCTTCATGACGGTCCTCGGCTGAACATCCCACAAATTTTATTCTCAATATTAAAATCCAAAAATCCATAGCCATGCCAACAATGACGCAAATTCCGGTCATCAGCGCGGAGGAAGCCGCCGCTATGATCGCTGATCGAAACATCATCGGCTTCAGCGGTTTCACTCCTGCCGGAGCCGCGAAGGCGATTCCCACAGCCCTTGCGCGCCGCGCCGAGGCGGAACACGCCGCGGGCCGCCCCTTCAAGGTCGGTATCGTGACCGGTGCCTCCACCGGCGATTCCCTCGACGGGGAACTATCCCGCGCCAACGCCGTCCTTTTTCGCACGCCCTACCAGAGCAATCCCCATCTCCGTAAGGCGATCAATTCCGGGGAGGCGAATTTCTTTGATATGCACCTCTCGATGTTGCCGCAGGCCGCCCGTTACGGACACCTCGGGCATTTCAACTTCGCAGTGGTGGAAGCGGCCTCGGTCTCGGACGAGGGCGAGATCATCCTCACCACCAGCGTGGGTGCGAGCAATACCTTCTGCGAACTCGCCGATAAAATCCTCATCGAGCTGAACGAATTCCACCCGCCGGAACTGGCGGGGCTCCACGATATTTACAGCCCGCAGGATCCGCCCCGCCGCCGCGAAATCCCCATCTTCCGCGTGCGCGACCGCATCGGTTCCCCCGCCGTAAAAGTCGATCCCGCCAAGATCGTCGGTATCGTCAAAACCAACCTCCCCGACGAAGTGGGCGGTTTCAAGCCCGCCGACCCGACCACCCGCACCATTGGTGAAAAGGTCGCGCAATTCCTCGCGGAGGAAATCGATTCCGGGCGGATGCCGAAATCCTTCCTGCCGGTGCAATCGGGGGTGGGCAACATCGCCAACGCGGTCCTCGGTGCGATGGGCGCCAATCCCAATATTCCCGCCTTTGAAATGTATTCCGAGGTCGTGCAGGACAGCGTGGTCGAGTTGATGCGGAAGGGCGCCATCACCTACGCCTCCGCCGCTTCCATCACGGTTTCCCCCGAAACCCTTAAGGGCATGTATGACGATCTGGATTTCTTCAAGGAACGTCTGGTCCTCCGCCCGCAGGAACTCTCCAATCACCCCGAAGTCGTGCGTCGCCTCGGTATCATCACCATCAACACCGCGATCGAGGTCGATATCTTTGGCAACGTGAACTCCACCCACGTCATGGGCAAAAACCTCATGAACGGCATCGGCGGTTCCGGTGATTTCACCCGCAACGCCTATTGCTCGATCTTCACCTGTCCCTCCATTGCGAAGGACGGCGCCGTCAGCACCATCGTGCCGGCGGTCGCGCACCTCGATCACAGCGAGCATTCCGTCAACGTCATCATTACCGAGCAGGGCATCGCCGACCTCCGGGGCAAGGATCCCGTCCAGCGCGCCCACGAGATCATCCTCAACTGCGCCCACCCGGACTACCGCGAACCGCTCCTTCATTATATGGGCGACACCAAAAACGGGCACACCCCGCAGACCCTCTCCAAAGCCTTCGCGATGCATCAGGCCTTCCTCGAACACAAGGACATGCGCCGCGCCGACCTGTAAACCGCGCCCCTCCCATGCCACCGCCACGCGAGCTTGACATCCAAGCCCTCATCGAGGGGGTCCGCGCCAATGACCGCGCGCGCCTCGCGCAGGCGATTACCCTCGTCGAGAGCCGCGCCCCGCGTCACGCCGACGCCGCGCACGCCCTCATGCAGGCGCTCCTCCCGCACAGCGGCGGCGCCCTCCGCCTCGGCCTCACCGGCGTCCCGGGCGCCGGCAAGAGCACCTTTATCGAAGCCCTCGGTATGCATCTCTGCGGCCTCGGCAAAAAAGTTGCGGTCCTCGCGGTCGATCCCAGCAGTTCCGTGCACGGCGGCAGCATCCTCGGCGATAAAACCCGCATGGAAACCCTCTGCCGCGAACCCAATGCCTTTATCCGGCCCTCACCCTCCGGCGACAGCCCCGGCGGGGTCGCCGCTCGCACCCGTGAAGCCCTCCTTATTTGCGAAGCCGCCGGCTACGATGTCATCCTCGTTGAAACCGTCGGAGTCGGGCAGGGCGAGACCGCCGTGCGCACCATGACCGATTGCTTCCTCCTCCTGCAAATCACCGGCGCGGGAGACGCCCTTCAGGGAATCAAAAAAGGCATCGTCGAACTCGCCGACCTTATCGTCATCAACAAAGCCGACGGCGACAACACCACCCCCGCCGAACTCGCCCGCAGCGAATACGAACGCCTCCTCCAAATCCTCCAACCCTTCACCCCCGGATGGAAACCCCGCGCCGCCACCTGTTCCGCCCTCCATAAACACGGCATCGACGCCATCTGGGAACTCGTCGAGACCTTCCGCGCCGAGACCCAACAAAGCGGCGTCTTCCACGAACGCCGTCAGGTACAGAACCTCGACTGGTTCAACACCCGCCTCCAACAAGCCGTCATGGAAGACTTCAAACACAAACACGCCCAACGCCTCGCCGAAACCCAAACCGCCGTCGCCCAAGGCACACTCCCCGTCGCCGTCGCACTGCAGCAAATGCTGGGGTAGGGGTTTGGATAAAAAGTGTTTAGAAGTTTAATCCCATTCTTTTATACTTTCAATGGTTTGATAAGTGTGGAGGAAAAGGTTTTCGTTTGTGTTCTTTGTATAAATCTTATATGTTTTAAAAGTCATATCACCAAACGAGTCGTTGGGATCATACAAATCTACACATTGAAAGTATTCATCAATTATATTGTCTTTTACAACTTTTATTCCGCCCCAAAATAGTGTTAATTTAAAAATATTTTTAAGTATACGTTCATTATTAATAACACTGCGCATAATTTTAACAAATTCAGTACATTCAGCTTTTCCCTGTGAAAGCAGTTTGTACATATCATTATTTTTAATTCTTAAAATAGTCATTATCATGACTAAAATTGAAGCTTCATCATCCAGTTTATAGTCATTATTTGGCTTTTTTGAAAGTGCATGACCAATAATTCGAAAAACTTCCTGAACTTGTCTTGGTGTAAGATTAAAACCATTAAAAAGTGTGGCATAGCTATCACGTATGTAGGAGTTTGTGTCTAAATAACTACTGCGTTTTCCTTTTTCTAAATAATACGATATGTAAGCTTTGGATAAATTTTGGAATCCATTTTTTTGAATTTGGGGAAGTTCAGCTTCTCGATGCACGAATTTGCGGTAGTATTCATCAAAGTTGAGGCGGCAACCAAAGGCTTTTTTTGCTGAGTTTTCCAAATGAATTCGATCTGCCGCAATGATAAAAACGATACCTTTGATGTCAAAAATATGCTTAATTGTTTCAAGGTAGGATATTGCATAATCGGGTCTGCAACGGTCGAGCTCATCAACTAGAAATACAAATTTTAATCCGTCCTTATTGATACAATCTTTGATTGCACCCTTTAAATCAGCCATTGCCTCTTTTTCTTCTTCGTACTGTGCAAATACTGTTGGTGATTTTTCAGGGTTCGATTTTTTGACTGCTTCTTCTACGTCAACCCCAACTTTTGATTCAATAGTTTGCAACAGGACATCTAAGCCAAATCTTCCTATCTTTTTGATCGCATTGTTGATTTTACTAAGATTTTCATCATCGGGTACTAGGCGGTTTTTAAATGCAGAGATTAATGCAAACAAGGGATTGCCGACATAATCGCTTTCCCAAGCATTCAATGAAATTGCAAATGGTGCTTCTTCTCTATCCTCAAACCAAGCATTTTGCCACATTTGAAGGAAAGTGCTTTTGCCGTTTCCAAATGGTGAATTTAAACCCATCACTAGACTGCCCTCAACAAATTCGTATTCAACGCAGATAAATTGCTCAAGTCGCTTGGCGAATTCCTTTAAGCCAAAACAATCGTCTTCAAAGGTTTCAATTTTCATAGCGCTCAAAAATATGATTAGAAATTAACAAAATAAACTCTAGGAGATCATGCTATGGATAGACGCGCCTAAGCACAGCCTAGGTGTTGGCTATCGCGACTGGTTGACTAAGTTTCGGTTGATTGGTTCATGAACTTTATAGCCTTTTCTGTTTACTGAGACCGCAATGTCGCTTCTCACTAGATTCTTCATTCCATCGTAATAGATTCTATGGAATTTGAAGTGGATTGTATAGCCGCCTAGAATCTCATAACCGCCTTCGTGTGTGGTGCTGAGAGAGCTTAAGGGGAATTCTTTTAAATTCTCTAATTCTTTTTCTGTGAGGGTATAGCTCTTTCCGAAGCACTGAAATTTGAATTTCTTCCAGATTCCTTTGTGGCATTCAATTTCTAATGAAATTTGACCCGCTTCATTTGTTTCAGCGATGTCCAGTGAGATAGAATTCCAACCCATGAACTCTTCTTCTGATGCCATGCTGGAAATGGAAGTCAGGATGAATACTCCAATGAGTGTGATGTTGGTTTTCATTTTATCTTTTGCTCAACGCGGAGTATGTCGGCTGTCTTCAGGTTTAGTTCCAGCACATCCAGTTTTAGTCAGTCTGAGTGTTGGGTGAGCAGTTCGGTGTGGTGGGAGGCATTGGGGCTTGCGGATCGATGATTTTCTTTAATTCGGGTTTCTTTTTCGGAGCTTTTGCTTTGCGATAAAACTTTCTTGTTCTGCTCTGAGCTTCTGTTGCTTCTTC
>JBELLU010000014.1:0-33010 GCA_042096455.1 Opitutia bacterium | reverse complement strand
AAAAAAAGCCCTCCGGGTGGAGGGCTTGAATTATGGCGCGGAGCGCGGTGAGTTGTCGGGGGGCTACATCATGCCGCCCATGCCGCCCATTCCACCCATGCCGCCCATGTCGGGGGCGCCACCGGCTGCACCGGATTCTTCGGGTTCGTCGGTGATCATGCACTCGGTGGTGAGGAGGAGCCCGGCGACGGAACCGGCGTTCTGCAAGGCAGTGCGGGTTACCATGGCGGGGTCGACGATGCCTGCGGCGAGGAGGTCAACGTATTCGCCGGTGGCGACGTTGTATCCGTTGGCGCCTTTTGCCTTGAGGACTTCGGAAACGACCAATGAACCTTCGACGCCGGCGTTTTGGCAAAGCTGGCGTAAGGGGGATTCAATGGCACGGCGCACGATGGCGGAACCGAGGGCTTCGTCGCCTTCGAGTTCGGCGGTAGCGGAATCGATGGCTTTGGCTGCGCGAAGGAGGGCTACGCCGCCTCCGGGAAGAATGCCTTCTTCAACGGCGGCACGGGTTGCGTGCAGGGCGTCGTCGACGCGGTCCTTCTTTTCTTTCATCTCGGGCTCGGTCTGTGCACCGACGTTGATGACGGCAACACCACCGGCGATCTTGGCGAGGCGTTCCTGCAGTTTTTCGCGGTCGTAATCGGAGGAGGTTTCCTCGATTTGACGGCGGATCTGCTTGACGCGGCCCTGGATGGCGGAGCTTTTGCCGGCGCCTTCGACGATAACGGTGTTTTCCTTGTCGATCACGACGCGCTTGGCGCTACCGAGGTCGCTGAGTTGGACGTTTTCGAGTTTGATGCCGAGGTCTTCGGTGATGCAACGTCCGCCGGTGAGGACGGCGATGTCTTCGAGCATGGCCTTGCGACGGTCGCCGAAGCCGGGGGCTTTAACGGCGGCGACGTTGAGGGTGCCACGGAGTTTGTTGACCACGAGTGCGGCGAGGGCTTCACCTTCGACGTCTTCCGCGATGATGAGGAAGGGCTTGCCGGATTTGGCAACGTTTTGAAGGAGGGGTAGGATTTCGTTGATGTTGGAAATCTTCTTCTCGTGAATGAGGATGTACGCGTCATCGAAGCTGACTTCCTGAGTCTCGGCGTTGGTGCAGAAGTAGGGGCTGAGGTAGCCTTTGTCGAACTGCATGCCTTCTACGACGTCGAGGGAGGTCTCGATGGATTTGGCTTCTTCAACGGTGATGGTACCGTCTTTACCGACACGGTCCATGGCCTCGGCGATGATGTCACCGATTTCGGTGTCCCAGTTAGCGGAAACGGTTGCGACCTGACGGATTTCCTCGCGGTCTTTGACCTTCTTGCTTTGCTTGGCGAAAGCGGCGGTAGCGGAAGCAACGGCTTTGTCGATACCGCGCTTGAGGTAGATGGGATTGGCTCCGGCAGCGACGTTCTTGATACCTTCGCGGTAGATCGCCTCAGCGAGCACGGTGGCAGTGGTGGTACCATCACCGGCGGAATCGGCAGTCTTGGAAGCAACTTCGCGCACCATTTGAGCGCCCATGTTTTCGTAGGGATCGGAAAGTTCGATTTCCTTGGCAACGGTTACGCCGTCTTTTGTGACGGAGGGGGCGCCGAATTTTTTATCGAGCAGGACGTTACGGCCTTTGGGACCGAGGGTGACCTTCACGGCTCGAGAGAGGGTCTCTACACCGGTGAGGATCTTTTTGCGTGCTGCTTCATCAAATAGGATTTGTTTAGCCATAATGTTTTTTCGTTAAGAATCGTTTTTGTTTTGGGAAGGACCTAAGCAACTACGCCGAGGATGTCTTCTTCGTTAATGAGGGTGTATTCCACGCCGTCGATTTTGACTTGGCTACCACCGTAAGTGGGAAGGAGCACTTTGTCGCCAACCTTCACGTGGAAGGGCTTGTCATCGGCTTTACCGGTTCCAAGAGCAACAACTTCAGCTTCCTGTGATTTTTCCTTAGCGGAATCAGGAATGATGATGCCGCCGCGGATTTGTTCGTCTTCTTCAATGCGTTTTGTTAGCACGCGTTCTCCGAGTGGTTTGATTTTCATAGTTCTATTATTGGTTTGGTGAATATTGATGTTGATTTAAAAGGGCGTCCCGCAGAGTGGGGTCTGCGGAACGCAAAGGGTTATTTTAACTAGTCCTCTTTCTTTTCGTCATCGACGACTTCGAAATCGGCATCGACGGTATCGGCGTCGGGTGCTTTTCTGGCAGCGCCCTCCCCTGCTGCGGCGGGATCGCCGGGTTGGGGTCCGGCGGCACCTTCGGCACCGGCCTGACCATAAAGGTCCTGAGCAAAGGATTGCATGATGTTCATGATCTTTTCCTTGGGCGCCTTGAGAGCTTCGACCTCGGCCTCTTTGTTTTCAAGGACGGCTTTACCTTCCTTGATTGCGGCCTCGAGTTCGGTCTTTTTGTCGGCGGGGATTTTCTCGCCGAGTTCCTCGATTTGTTTCTCGGACTGGTAAACGATGTTGTCGAGTTCATTGCGTGCTTCGACTCCGGCCTTGATTTTTTCATCTTCGGCGGCGTGGGCTTCGGCTTCGCGTTTGAGTTTTTCGACTTCGTCTTTGTCGAGTCCGGAGGAACCGGAGATAGTGATCTTTTGTTCTTTGCCGGTACCCTGGTCCTTGGCGCTGACGTTGAGAATACCGTTAGCGTCGATATCAAAGGTCACTTCGATTTGCGGGACACCCCGGGCGGCAGCAGGGATACCGTCCAAACGGAAAGTGCCGAGCATTTTGTTATCCTTCGCCATGGGACGCTCGCCCTGGAGGACTTTAATATCCACTGCAGTTTGGTTATCGGCGTAGGTCGAGAAGGTCTGGCTCTTTTTGGAAGGGATGGTGGTGTTGCGCTCAATCATGGGAGTGGCGACTTCACCGGCGGTTTCGATCGCGAGTGTCAAGGGAGTGACGTCGAGGAGGAGAACATCGCGGACGTCGCCCTGAAGGACGCCCCCTTGAATGGCGGCACCAATCGCAACCACTTCATCGGGATTAACGCCCTGGTGGGGATCTTTACCGGTGAGGTCCTTGGCGATTTCGACGACCTTTGGCGCACGGGTCATACCACCGACAAGCACGAGTTCTCCGATATCGGAGGCACTGTGTCCGGAATCCTTGAGGCAGGACTCGAAGGGAGGAATGGTGCGCTGGTAGAGCTTGTCACAGATTTGCTCGAGCTTTGAGCGGGTCAGGGTGACATTGAGGTGCTTCGGCCCAGAGGCATCGGCGGTGATGAAGGGCAAGTTGATATCGGTGCTCTGGGTTGAGGAGAGCGCGATTTTTGCTTTTTCACCTTCTTCCTTGAGGCGTTGGAGCGCCATTTTATCGGTGCGCAGGTCAATGCCCTGTTCTTTTTTAAATTCCTCGACAAGGAAATCAATCAGGGCGCTGTCCCAGTTATCACCACCGAGGTGGGTGTCGCCGTTGGTGGCTTTCACCTCGAAGACGCCGTCGCCGATTTCGAGAATTGAGATATCAAAGGTACCACCACCGAGGTCATAGACTGCGATTACCTCGTCCTGTCCCTTGTCGAGACCGTAAGCGAGTGCGGCGGCGGTGGGCTCATTGATAATGCGTTTTACTTCGAGGCCGGCGATTTGACCGGCATCCTTGGTGGCCTGGCGTTGCGCGTCATTGAAGTAAGCGGGAACGGTGATGACCGCTTCGGTGACCTTTTCGCCGAGGTATGCTTCGGCGTCGGCCTTGAGCTTTTGAAGCACCATGGCGGAAATTTGCTCCGGAGCGAAAGTCTCGGTCTTGCCCTCAACTTCACACTCGATGTAAGCGTCCCCGTTTTTACCGGCGACCACTTTGTAGGGCAAGCTGGCGGATTCTTCCTGTACCTCATCGAATTTGCGCCCGATGAAGCGTTTTGCGGAGAAAATGGTGTTGTTTGGATTGGTGACAGCCTGACGTTTGGCTGCCTGACCAACGAGGCGTTCGCCGTTTTTAGCGAATGCTACAATCGAAGGCGTGGTGCGTGCGCCCTCGGAATTGGGAATAACAACGGGCTCCCCGCCTTCCATGACGGACATGCAGGAATTCGTTGTTCCTAAATCAATACCTATAATTTTAGACATGCCAATAGCTTTGCAATGCCCGTGCCAAGCTGGATTAAAATTTTTAAGTCGTTCTTAGTTAATGTTTTAAAAAATTACGGCTTTTGTGATCTGTTTTTAAAACGGCGCCACAAGTGCCGAAATGTCTCACTTCATGTCTCAACTTGAGTCAGCGAAGGTGCCAGATGTCACATCAAGCCGGTCTAAATATAAAAAAGTGGGATTGCAGATTTGAGCTTTGTGGTGGAAGGTTTGCTTAAACCGTGATGTTGGAACCGAAACGCAAAAAGAAAGTTGATTACGAAGCGCTGAATTCGCCGTTGATGCAGATTCCGCGAATGAGCGTGGAGGCAACGCGCAACCTTTTGGATATTGGGATTCGGGAGATTTTTGAATTGCAGGGCCGGGCTCCTGAGGTGCTACACGAGGAGGCGCGGCAAAAAAATGACGGGCTACCTGCGGATCGGATTCGCTTTTTTCGCATGGCCGTGTATTATGCAGAAACTGAGCAACCGGATCCGAAATACCTGCATCCGGACGCCTGGGCTTAAAGAAAAGCAACGATGCAACAGGAAATTGAGATACCACGCGAGGTACCTGTCATGACCATGAATGGGACGGTTCTATTCCCGCATGCGATGATGCCGCTTTATATTTTTGAGGAGCGTTATCGTGAAATGTTGCGTGCCGTCTTGGCAAAAGATCGCGTTTTTGCGGTAGCGGCGTTGAACACCCATGCCGAAGCGGCACAGGGAAGCGAGACCCCTCACATGGTGGCGGGCATCGGGGTCATTCGCGCCTGCAAAACCAACGAGGACGGGACTTCGAACCTCATCCTGCAGGGGTTAACGCGGGTGGCCTTTGAAGCCATCACGCAAGAAGAACCCTACCGCATGGCGCGCATCCGCCCCATTGCCAGCGAGCCGGGCGGTTCCTTTGACCTCATCGATACCATCGCAGACGAGATCATCCAACTTATCGAATTGCAAATTAAGTTTGGGGCCGCGATCCCAAAGGAAGTCGTTCGTTTCCTGCAATCCGTCAAAGAACCGGAAGGCGTTTTGGATTTAGCGATTCACACGCTCTGCACCTCGGGCGAATTAAAACAGGCTCTGCTTGAAACCCGGGGCATCCTACCACGCTTCAACCGATTCAAGGCACATTTAGAGGAAACAATTGCTTATCTTAAAGTTGAGCAACAACTGGGTGATGACCTTGACGACGATACGCTTGGAAAAAACTAACGGGTCAAAATTTAGGCTTTTCAAAGACAAAACTATAAACGGTGGGATTCACCTCGATTGTATCCCAGTTATAAGTCAAAATCTCACCCGTAGCTTTCGTGGTTTGCTTCTGGTGTGCCAAAGGGATGCCCTCGACCATGCGATAGTCGGAATAGACCGTTCCCTCCAACAAAGTGCCATCAGGACTTAAGACATCTAACCTTTCGAGATTAAAAGAAACACCGTTTAGGAAATATTTCATTTTTAATTTTGAATCGGTAGACGCCAAAATTACATGCAAAACACGCCCGTCTTCTTCCACATCTTCCAGAAGGCTCAAAGTGATACCTGGCTCACCCGCAAAAAACCTCATTAAATAAGTCTGAAAATTAGCGTTCAGCTTGAGCCAGTCGAATGCACCCACGGTGTAATCACGAATGCTCAAGAGGTCACCTTTTTCACGGCGTTGCCAGCCAATCTCGCCATTGTGGGCGATGATTGTCTCGATCCCGTCTAACTCAAATTCATAGCGTAATTTATTTGGCGCTTTCCGGATGGTGGTAATTTTTAATTTTTTCCCATTATTATTGTAGACACCCTTCAGGATTAGTGTTCGAAGACCCTCCGGATGCAAAGTACTGCTTTGTGTCGCTTTATAACGCTGAAGAATATCCTGTAGTTTGGCATCGGTCGCTTGAGCCGTACCCCAAAAAAGGGTCATTAAAAGTGAAAATATCAAAAAAGAGGTTCGCATAACTAACTTGCAATACACGGTTGGATTTTCAAAGTTCCGACTACAACTTCGTATTTTTCAAATTTTAACTTACTAAGGTACAATATTTCAAGATTACATTTTTTTTAATTGCTTCCGTGAACACACAAAATCTAACCCTCTGGATCAGTAATCAAGGCCTGCCTGCCGAAACCGCGAGCTTGATCGCACTACTTCTGGCCATGATCGCACTCTTGGCGGTTGCGATTGCCGCGAATTTCCTGACCCGCGTCTTGATACGCCACCTCCTCTACCCCATCATCCGCCACAGCAAGACCCAATGGGACGATATGCTGATTGCGCACCGGGTGCTTCTGCGCTGCTCTCACCTCACTCCCGCGATTGCGCTTCACCTCCTCGCGCCCTCGGTATTCTCAAGCAACCCTGAACTCGCGGCCTTCCTGAAGATTTTGGTCAATGCTTACTTTGTCATCATTCTACTTCTGGTCATTGACGGGGTTTTAAACTTCCTGCGCGACGCCTGGGAGACCGCCCCGGTTGGCAAGCGTTACCCCGCCAAAAGTTTCACGCAGGCTGCCAAACTTGTCATCAATCTCATCGGCTTCATCTTTATCCTCGCCGCCCTGCTTGATAAATCCCCGGTCGTTTTCTTTTCCGGACTCGGTGCGATAACAGCCATCCTTCTGCTGATTTTTAAAGATGCCATCCTCGGCTTGGTCGCGGGATTCCAGCTTTCGGTCGACAACATGGTGATGGTGGGCGACTGGATTGAAATGCCCGGACGCGGCGCGAACGGTAACGTCATCGACGTTTCCCTAACCACCGTAAAGGTGCAAAATTGGGACAAAACCATAACCACGATTCCGACCTACGTGCTGATAAGCGAATCCTTTAAGAACTGGCGCGGGATGAGTGACACCGGTGCCCGGAGAATCAAACGCTCCATCATAATCGACCTTAACAGCATCCGTTTTCTGGACTCCAAGCTCCTAGATCGTTTGCGCAATATACGCCTGCTTGCTGATTACCTCGACGGCAAAATTGCGGATCTCGAGCATCACAACACCGCTGCACAGGTCGACCCGAGCGATTCCGTCAATGCCCGGCGCCTCACCAACATCGGCACCTTCCGTGCCTATTGCCTCGCCTACGTCAGCCAGCATCCCAAGATTCATCAGGAAATGACCCTTATGGTTCGGCAGTTGCCGCCGACCGAAACGGGACTACCGCTTGAAATTTATGCCTTCACGAACGATACCGAGTGGGTGACCTATGAGGGCATTCAAAGTGACTTCTTCGATCACCTGCTTTCGGCATTGCCCGAATTCGAGCTTCAAGCCTATCAACACCCCACCGGTCGTGATTTTGCAAAAATCGGCTCGGTCGCAACACCCGCCGCAGAATAATTCCGGGGTGCTGACTTAGAGCGTGCCTAGCCCCCAGCCAGAACAGGCTTGAAACCACGAGCGGTCAAGGCGGCACATACGCGCTCGCGTTCCTCCCCCTGTAATTCCAGGACGCGTTCCTTGCGGGATCCACCGCAGGCACAGCATTGCTTTAATTCCTTCAAAAGTAAGTCCAAATCCCGTTGCGAATGGTGCGTTTGAAAGGCACTCAAGGTCGTCACCGTTTTGCCACCCCGACCGGCCTTTTCGCGACGCACCTCCACCCGACCGCCTTTGGGTGTCGGACTGACAGGTGCAGGCTTCCGGGATTCCCCCGGCGCAAGCCCCGCACTCTCCAGCCCTGCGAACGGGTTGACGTTCAAGTCTGTCCCGCCCGAGGTCGATCGCTTGTCCTGTTTTCTTCCACTCATCGCTGGTGCGGGAGGTCCGGGTTTTCCAGCCACGCCAAGGCTTTGACGTAACTACGCTGCAAGAGATAATGTTGGAGTTGTGCCGGCAGAGCGCTCTCTTTTGCATGCGCATCCAATCGACGCAAAGCCATGACCAAACTGTCCCCTTCCGGCACCGACACCAACTGCGTCACAATCTCCAAATCTGCCTTTATTGATTCCATAATCGAGTCCGCATAGCTCATGCGACCGCATCCAAAAGCTCAACCCAAAATTGAGTTCCCAGTATTAGCGATTTGAATAACAGAATAATCTCCGCATAAGTAAATTGAAACGCATCCAGAGAACGTTAAATTACTGCAATAATTTATAAAAAAAGCGGATGAAGCATTCAAGCATCGCAAGTCGTTGGAACGCAGACTTAATTGACCAAAACTACAGCATTTGGTTAAACGAGCCGACTCAACTCGACGCCGAGTGGCGCGCTTTCTTTGAGGGCTTCGAGCTTGCCCAAGGAGCGAGCCCCACAAGTAAAAACGGCGCCGCCACCGCGGGGGATGAGGATTTTATCACCAAGCAGTCCCGCGCTATAGGCCTGATCTACGCCTATCGTTCAAACGGCCACACCATCGCCAAGGTCAACCCCCTTGCCAAGGAACGACCCACCAATCCACGTCTCACGCTCGAGCGCCTGGGCTTTACCGAGGCCGACCTCGACCGCCTCTTTCATACCGGCAATTATCTTGGCGGCGTTGAAATGACCCTCCGCGAACTGATCGAACGCCTCGAGAAAACCTACTGCCACACCATCGGCGCGGAATATATCCACATACAGGAAACTCCCAAACGCCGTTGGATTCAGGCAAGAATCGAACCCGAGTGCTTCATCCCCCGCTTCTCCAAAGACGAAAAGATGCGCATTCTCCGCGCCATCCTTGAAGCGGAAACCTTCGAACACTTCCTGCAAACCCGATTCGTTGGCCAAAAACGTTTCTCCCTTGAAGGCGGCGAAACCCTGATCGCGTGCCTCGAAAGCATCCTTGAACGCTCCGATAAAAATCAAGTCGATGAAATCGTGATGGGAATGGCACACCGCGGAAGACTCAACGTGCTCGCAAATTTTCTCGGAAAATCATTTGAATACATCCTGCGCGAGTTTTCTGAAAATTATATCCCCAACGCCATTTACGGTGACGGTGACGTAAAATACCATTTGGGCTTTGAGACCCGCCGCAAAACCTCCAGCGGTCACGAAGTCGAACTGCGCCTTGCGGCCAACCCCAGCCACCTCGAAGCGGTGGACCCGGTCGTGCAGGGCAAAGCCCGCGCCCGTCAGCGCATCCGGGGCGACCTCGAGCGCAAACGCGTCCTACCGGTACTCATTCATGGTGATGCCGCCATTGCCGGACAGGGCATCGTCGCGGAGGTCTTCAACTTCTCGCAACTCGGCGGTTACCGCACCGGCGGGACCATTCACATCGTCGTCAACAACCAGATCGGTTTTACCACCGGCCCGCAGGATGCCCGCTCCAGTCGCTACTGCACCGATGTCGCCAAAATCGTCGAGGCGCCCATTTTCCACGTCAACGGCAATGACCCCCTCGCAGTCATCGCCGCCGTTGAAACCGCATTTGACTACCGCCAAACCTTTGGCTGCGACGTCGTTATCGACATGTATTGCTGGCGCAAGCACGGACACAATGAATCCGATGAACCCGCTTTCACGCAGCCTGTGCTCTACAAAACCATTTCCAGCATGCCCCCGATTGGACGCTCCCTTGCGGAGCGGCTCGTCGCCAGCGATGAGTTCACTCAAGAGGAAGTGGACGCCGTCGTTGAGCAGTACCTCCAACGCCTCGAGGCCGCATTCACCGCCGCCAAAGCGCTCGAACAGGAGGCTCCTCAGGATCCCTTTGAAGGTTCCAACGCCATGGAACAGGCACCCTATAATTTCAAGGGCTATGACACCGCAGTCTCCAAAAAAACACTGGCGCATATCGTCAAAAAACACACCGAATTCCCCGAAGGTTTCCACCTGAACCGCAAAATCGGGCGACAGATGGCAGCCCGCTTCAAATCGTTTGAGGACGATAGCGGGATCGACTGGGGTCTGGGGGAAGCACTCGCCATCGGTAGCCTTTTGATGGATGGAACCCCGGTCCGCATCAGCGGGCAAGACTCCAAGCGCGGCACCTTCAGTCACCGTCACGCCGTGGTTTATGACGAGGAAACCCGCGAACGCTACTGCAACCTCCTCGACCTAAGCGAAGATCAGGCTCAGTTCTGTGTCCATAATTCCCTGCTTTCTGAAGCGGCGGTTCTCGGCTTCGACTATGGCTATTCATTGGATTACCCGCAAATGCTCTGCATTTGGGAAGCCCAGTTCGGCGACTTCGTCAACGGCGCGCAGGTCATCATCGACCAATTCATTAGCAGCAGCGAATCCAAGTGGGGTCGCCTCAGCGGCATCGTGATGCTCCTGCCCCACGGCTACGAGGGACAGGGACCCGAGCACTCCTCTGCCCGTCTGGAACGCTTCCTCCAAGCCTGTGCCGAAAACAACATTCAGGTCTGCAACCTCACGACCCCCGCCCAACTCTTTCATGTCCTCCGCCGGCAGATGAAACGCGCTTTCAAAAAGCCCCTCATCATCATGTCTCCCAAAAGCCTTCTGCGGCACAAAGAATGCGTCTCCAAAATCGCGGATTTTACGGATGATGAATTCTGGTCAATTCTCGACGACACAAGCGTCACCAAGAAAAACATCAAGCGTCTCATCCTTTGCTCCGGGAAGGTTTACTATGACCTCAAGGCTTTCCGCAGTGAACACAAGATCAAGGATGCCGCCCTCCTTCGCATGGAGCAATTTTACCCCTTCAACGACCAGCTCTTGCAGAAAATCATCAACAAATATCCAGCTGACTCAGAAATCGTCTGGTGTCAGGAAGAACCCAAGAACATGGGCGGCTGGACCTTCATTGCCCCTCGCCTAACCGAGACGCTCGGACGCCCGGTGCGCTACGCCGGTCGCCGCAGTGCCGCCAGTCCCGCAGTTGGCAGCCTCGCAAAACACAAACACGAACAAAACAAACTCCTCAAAGCCGCCTTTGGCATCAGCGCCCAATAAGCACCTCCCACTCCCGACCACTAAGAACATGGCTACCGAAGTAAAAATACCCGCAATGGGTGAATCCATTAGCAGCGGCATCCTCGCCTCCTGGCACGTTAAGGATGGCGATTACGTAAGCGTTGGACAGGCACTCTTTGAACTCGAAACCGATAAAATCACCTCTGAGGGCAACGCCGAAGTCGCCGGAACCATCAGCTTGAAAGTTCAAGCGGATGAAGAGGTGGAAATCGGGCAAGTCGTTGCCTTGATTGATGAAAGCGCGACGGCACCATCCGGTGCCGGATCGGAAAGCCCCACGCCCGAAGCCGCACCCCAAGCAGCCGCCCAACCCAAGGCCACACCCGAGCCGGCTGCTGCGCAAACTCCACCCGCCGCAGCCACGCCTGCGCCTGCGCCTGAAGCCGCACCCGCAGCTTCCGGCGCGACGCCACCCCTTTCTCCCGCCCCCCGAAAAATTGCGGAGGAAACCGGGGTCGATATCGCCACCATTTCCGGGAGCGGCAAGGACGGACGCGTCACCAAGGGCGATATCCTCCAAAAAGCTCAGGCGAATGCATCCGCGCCTGAACCTGCTGCCGTTACCCATATCCCTGCCGATACCGCCTCCCGCGAGACCCGCAAAAAGATGTCTCCCCTGCGTCGCAAGATCGCCGAGCACCTCGTTGCCGCCACGCAGGAAGCCGCGATGCTCACGACTTTCAATGAGGTCGACATGAGCGCGGTCATGCAATTGCGCAAAACGCACCAGGAAGCCTTCGTTGAAAAACACGGCATCAAACTTGGCTTCATGTCCTTTTTTACCAAGGCCGCGACCCATGCCCTGCAAGCAGTCCCCCAAGTCAATGCCCGCATTGAAGGTGACACGATTGTCAGCCAACATTATTACGATATCGGAGTCGCGGTTGGCACGCCCAAGGGCCTGATGGTGCCGGTCGTTCACGACTGTGACCGCAAAAATTTCGCGGAGATAGAGACCGATATTTTGAACTACGCCAAAGCGGCCCGCGAGGGTAAGATTGAAATGCAGGATCTCCAGGGTGGAGTCTTCACGATCTCCAACGGCGGCATTTACGGCTCCATGCTCAGCACTCCTATCATCAACCACCCCCAACCCGCGATCCTCGGCCTGCATAACATTCAGGAACGCCCGGTTGTTCGCGATGGCGAAATCGTCGCCCGACCCATGATGTATCTTGCGCTCAGTTACGACCACCGCCTCATTGATGGCAAAGAAGCCGTCACCTTCCTTATTAAAATCAAAGAAGCCATTGAGGATCCAAGCCGCCTGCTCTTCGGAATCTAAGAAGGCCCATCCCGCGCACTCCAGTTTATGTCAGAAGCCAACTCATTCGATTGCATTGTCATCGGTTCGGGCCCCGGCGGCTACGTTGCCGCGATTCGCTCCGCCCAACTCGGGTTCAAGACCGCCCTTGTCGAAAAAAACGACCACCTTGGCGGCACCTGCCTCAACGTCGGCTGCATCCCCAGCAAGGCACTCTTGCACTCGACCGAGATGTTTCACTTCGCCGCACACGGTGCTGCGGCCCACGGGATTCAAATCAAGAAACCCAGCATTGACGTCAGCCAACTCATGGCGAAAAAGTCCGCCACCGTTGACCAACTGCGCGGCGGTATTCAACACCTCATGAAAGCCAATAAAATTAAGGTCTTTCATGGGCTCGGCA
Organism: Opitutia bacterium; assembly: GCA_042096455.1. Classification (GTDB taxonomy): domain Bacteria; phylum Verrucomicrobiota; class Verrucomicrobiia; order Opitutales; family Coraliomargaritaceae; genus UBA7445. Next base: position 20,393 of record JBELLU010000014.1, on the reverse strand, counting down.
GTCTTCAGGGCGGCAATCAGGTATGCGTCCACGGTAAGACCGAAACCACCCTTGAAGCGAAAAACATCATCCTTGCGACCGGTTCCAGCGTTATTGAACTCCCCTTCCTTCCCTTTGATGGCAAAACTGTTGTCAGCAGCGACGAAGCCATCGCCTTTACCGAAGTACCGGAAAAACTGGCGGTCGTTGGTGCGGGCGCGATCGGCCTCGAACTCGGCTCGGTCTGGGCACGCCTTGGCGCCAAGGTCGAGGTCATCGAATTCCTTCCCAACATCGCGGCAGGGTTTGACAAGGATGTCTCCAAAACCGCCGAACGCCTCTTCAAAAAACAAGGCCTCAATTTTCACCTTGGCACCAAAGTCACCGGCCTCAACCAGGACGGTCCCAACGCGATTCTCACTGCAGAAAAGGACGGCAAAAAGCTCGAGTTTGAAGCCGACAAAATTCTGGTGGCAGTTGGCCGCCGCCCCAACACTCAGGGCCTTGGCCTTGAAAAGGTAGGCATTGAATGCGACGAGAAAGGCCGCATCCCGATTGACCCACATTACCGCACCACCGCGCCAGGCATCTACGCGATTGGCGACGTCACCACCGGTCCCATGCTTGCACACAAAGCCGAGGAAGAAGCGGTCGCCTGCGTCGAGCGCATCGCTGGTCAGGCAGGGCACGTAAATTACGACTGCATTCCCAACGTAATTTATACCGAACCTGAAATCGCGAGTGTTGGAATCACTGAAGCTGCCGCCAAAGAAAAAGGGCTCAAGGTCAAGGTGGGTAAATTCAACTTTCTCGCCAATGGTCGCGCCATTGCGACCGATGCGACCGATGGCTTTGCCAAAGTGATCGCCGATGCTGAAAGCGACCGTCTCCTCGGCATACAGATCATTGCCAAGAGCGCCTCCGAGATGATTGCCTCTGCGATTGCACACATGGAATACGGCGGCAGCGCCGAAGACCTTGCCCGCACCGTCCACGCGCACCCCACCCTCAGCGAAACCCTCAAGGAAGCCGCCCTTGCTGTCGACGGTCGCGCCCTGCATAGTTAAGGCTACATCTACGGGTTTTTGACGCTTTTTTTATTGCCCACCAAAAGCAATATTAAGCATCTTTCTAGTTGCGCAGACCTGCTTATCGCTTTGCGCTATAAGACATGAGTTCGCCCAACCCATTTGCTGGAGTCTTCACCGCCCTCGCGACCCCTATGCGCGATGGTAATGTTGCCTATGACGACCTTGAAAAACTTATTGCCCACCAAATTGATGGCGGCATCGATGGTCTTGTCTCGGTGGGCACAACCGGCGAATCACCCACCCTCATTCACGACGAGCACATTGGGGTCATTCGCGCCACGGTTGAGGCCGCGAGCGGTCGCGTCCCCGTCTACGCCGGGACCGGATCCAACTCGACCGAAGAAGCGGTCAAGCTAACCCGTGAAGCGGAGGCTGCCGGTGCCGACGGCTTCCTCCTCGTTGCGCCCTATTATAACAAGCCCAACGACGAAGGCCTCTTCCTTCACTTCAGCCAAATCGCGGCGGCAACCGAGAGGCCGATCATCCTTTATTCCATCCCCTCCCGCTGTGGAATTGAAATTTCCGTCGAGGTTACCGCCCGCCTGCACGAAGCCTATCCACATGTTTGCTGCATGAAAGCTGCCGAGGGTTCCTGCGATAAAGTTGCCCGTTATATCAATACCCTTGGTTCCGACTTCAGGGTCATGAGCGGCGACGATGCCCTCACCCTTCCCTTCATGTCAGCCGGTGCCACAGGGGTCATCAGTGTTGCCTCAAATCTTGTAGTGGCACCCCTCGTTGAAATGGTCCGCGCCGCCAACGCAAACGACTTTGCCACTGCCCGCGAGATCTTCCTCAAATACTATCCCCTCTTCAAAGCAATCTTTGTGGAGCCAAATCCGGTGCCCATCAAATTCGCCCTCCAGCGCGCCGGCATTATTCAATGCCCCTCGGTGCGCCTGCCGCTCGCGCCTCTCAGTGAGCCCAATCGTGCCAGCCTAGAAGCTCTCCTGCAGGAACTTGGCCTGATCTAGCCCCTCCAAAACGAAACAACTCCATCCCGCTCATGCCATTAAATATACTCCTCAACGGCGCCCAAGGCCGCATGGGCCTCGCTATCGCTGAAGTCGCTCCGGAGCACGATGCCCGCATCGCCTACGCCTGTGATGCCGGAGACGACCCCGCCGCCGGAATCGCGAATTGTGAGGTTGTCATCGATTTCAGCTTTCACGAAGTCACGCCAGCAATCGCAAAACTTGCCGCCGCTCACCAACGCCCGCTCGTCATCGGAACAACCGGGCATACCGCGGACGAGCGCAAGGCAATCCTCGCCGCCACCACAGACCAAATCCCGGTTGTTTGGGCAGGCAATTACTCCATCGGCGTCAACACCCTCAACTACCTGACCCGCAAAGCGGCACCGATCCTTTCTCAGGACTACGAGGCCGAAGTCCTCGAACTGCACCATCACCATAAAAAGGACGCCCCCAGCGGAACCGCCGCCCGCCTCCTTGAAATCCTCCAATCCGCCTACAAGCTCGACGATAGCAAACTCATCCATGGTCGCGAGGGACTGGTCGGTGCCCGCCCCCGCGATGAAATCGGCGTCCACGCCATCCGTGGCGGCGACATCGTCGGCGAACACACGGTTTATTTCTGCGGGCAGGGCGAGCGCCTCGAACTCACGCACCGCGCCACAGATCGTCGCATCTTCGCCCGCGGGGCCATCCATGCTGCTCGCTGGGCCCTTCAGCAAAAACCTAGCCTTTACGACATGGAAGCGGTCCTCGGACTCACGGATTAAAACATGATAGCCCGCATTCAAGGAACTGTTATTGAAGCCTCACCCCTGCGTTGCGTCCTTGACATCAACGGCATCGGTTACGAGATCCACATTCCCGTTACAACCGCTGAGAAAATCCCGCCCCTTGGTCAAAGCGCGACCCTTTTTATTCACGCGGTTTACCGCGAGGACAGCGCCACCCTTTACGGCTTCGCCACCAACGAGGACCGCGACTTTTTCCGCCTCCTGGTTGAGCGCGTCTCCGGTATCGGTCCAAAGATCGGGATCAGCATCCTCAGTCGCATGTCGGTTGAACTCCTTCGCGGCGCCATTGCCGCCTCTGATGTTGCCCTTCTTGCCAAGTGCCCCGGCATTGGCCGCAAAACCGCGGAGCGCCTTGTCATCGAGCTCAAGGATAAAGTTTTTGCTGATGGCGCCGGCACCGCTTCCAGCGTCGGCAGCGTCGGCCCGACCTCCGAAGGAAACGGCATTCCCGCGAGCAATTACCAAGACGCGGTCGCCAGCCTGATCACTCTGGGCTACAAACCCGCCGAGGCAGACAAACTCATCCGCAAGGCCAGTACACAGCTTCCCGCCGAAGCAAACGTCGAATTACTCATCCGCACTGCCTTGAGTTAGGGACTCCGTGCAGACGCTTTGTGCGGTTCCTAATAACCCACCAGCGATCCCGACAAACCAATGTTTTGCACATGGTTTACGATCGGATCAAAGCTTGGTAATACAGCACTCGATCCATGGACCTCAGGGTCCTCAGCCGAGTAATCAGTTAAAATCAATCGGGCAGCCTGTTCCTCGAAATTGACTTCACTCAAACGCACCGATCGCTCGCGCAAATATTCCTCGGGTTCAAAAGGCAGTAAAGTACGCTCCGCAGGAGCAACGTTTGGCTCTAAACCCTGAAGTCGGAAATGCGCCGCCAAACAAGCGGTTGGGCGATCGTAATTCTCATGCGCCTCCTTTTCCTTTGTCGCGCGTTCAATCTCTGTTTGGCTCAAAACCGGATCCGTGGAACAAAGGGGTACACTGATATGCGCCGCCTCATCGTTAATAACACATGGCATTAAAAACATCGCACCCAGCACCGCGCAGGACGCCGCTGCAAAGCCCATAAATAGACGCGACCAAAAATAACCCTGTTTCAAATCGTTGGGTTGCAAGGCTTTCGGATTCAACGCCATCTGAGTCGCTCCATGCAAACGACAGGCCTCCATAAATTCTGCCCGCAGTTCCGCATCCGAAGCAAGGTATTCAGCCAAGCGGGACTCCTCTGCTGCAGACAACTCCCCATCCAGATAAAGATTCAATAAATCCCTGAACGAATCGTCCTTCATGAAAAATCGACTCCCATGAGCGCACGGAGCGTTTCGCGGGCCCGTGCAATCCGGCTTTTTACCGTACCCACACTGATTCCCAGTTCGTCAGCAATCGCATCATAAGAAAGATTTTTAACATTGCGCATGATCAACACCTCCCGGTGTTTCTCATTCAGCCCGCCCATACACTCCGTGACTCGATCCACAAATTCCTGCGTCACGGTTGCCTCGGCAGGGGTTTCGCTGCGGCTGGGTATGACGCTTTCCAAGGTCATACTTCCATCTTCCCCGATTGGCTGGTCAAAGGAAATGGACTGATCCCGCTTGCGGCGGAACCAATACCAATAACGATTGTGAGCTAGATTCGTCGCAATCTGGTACAGCCAAGTGGAAAATGAAGCATCCCCACGAAAATTGTCCAAGCCCCGATGCGCCCGAATGAAGGCATCCTGTGTCACCTCCTCGGCATCCTGCTTGTTTTTCAATAATTGATGCACGCGCGCGTAAATCCGATCCCAATGGCGCACAACCATGTCATCATACGCAGCCGAATCCCCCTGACGGATCCGCTCGATTAGCAGGTCATCTGCCAATGCGCTTTCTGATTTTGAAGACATGTTAAAGAGTATGTACGCTTAATAGTAACATGGCAAAAGGAAAATGGTTCCATTAAACCTCACAAAATTAAAATTCAATTAATGAATATTAAACATTAATGTATTTAATTTTAATCAAGTACCACATAAGGCTATGTAAAGCCAGCGTACTCCTACCGATTATTCGGCGACTTGATGGGGTCAATATCTGCGCCTGAGACTCCCACTGGTAGGTCGTCGGGGACTCGAACCCCGAACCAATTGATTAAAAGTCAACTGCTCTACCGATTGAGCTAACGACCCTCGTGGAAGCGGGACATACAAAGTATACCTAGCAGAACTGTCAAGCGCAAGGGCAGCAGTTTTAAAACGCAATTTTCAGAGGTAAACCAAGCGGCCACACTGGTCACAGAAGTGGGGTTCACGGGGATCGCGAATCGCCTGTGCGACTTCGTTGGAAACACGAAGGTGGCAACCGGAGCAGGTGTGATTCTCAATGCGGGCGACGTAGGGCGGGCGTTTACTGAGCTTGCGGACGCGGTCGTAGTGTTGCAAATAGTCGAAATCGACCTCCGCGCGGGCTTCATCCAGTGCGACACGTGCTGCATCAAGGCTCGCCTTGAGGTTAGTTTCGCGCTCCTGAAGTTGTGAGATGCTGTGCTTTTGAAGCTCGATGCGGGCATCGATTTCGGCTTTGGCGGCCTCAAAGGCTTCCTGTTCCGTATCAATCTCGAGGAGGAGTTGTATTTCCTGCTCCTCGAGAGTGGAGATGCTGGCTTCGGCCTGTTCAATCTGCTGGGTCAAGGCGCGGTATTCCTCATTCTTTTTCACCTCGAGTTGAAGGGTGCGGAATTTCTGGATGGCAGCCTCCTGGGTCTTGACCTCGGAATCGAGTTCTTTGCGGGCGAGCTCCTTCGCCTTAAGGGCGGCGCGGGCGTTCTCAATATTTTCGGTCTCGGCAGTTATTTTGGCGTCGAGGGCGGCACGCTCACGGGGAAGCCGCGCCAACTCCTGTTCGGTCTTTTGAAGGGTCGCATCGCGATCCTGAACAATTAAAAGTTTTTCGATTTGCGGAGCGGCCATTAGCCAACACTCTTGGCTCATTTACGAACGGGCAACCCAAAACATCCGATCATGAGCGAAACTTCCCTACAGGACCGTATTGATGCGGCCACTTTTGACTTCACTATGGGCGACAGCGCCGCGGCGGAAAGGTGCCTGCGCGAGCTCCTCGCGGAGAATCCGGACTGTTTTGCTGCCTGGCATGCCCTGACCGAAGTCTGTTATGCCGAAAAAAATTATGATGCCGCCCTCGAGGCCGCCGAGACCGCCCACCGCCTCCGCTCAGAGGATATTCATATAAATACCAGTCTCTCGCGAATCTGGGTGCAGCGGGGGGATAAGGATAAAGCGGAGCATTACGGAGCCCAGGCACGCATGCTCGGTTGGAAGGAAGAATTGAAAAGTCCGCCGCCGGAAGACCGCAAGCCGTAATATTGACAGTTCAGAGGCGAAGCATTTGTATTCAGGTAGATGGAAGATGTAACCTATACACTCGAATTTGAAAAACCGCTGCGTGAGCTGGAGAAACAGCTCATCACCCTGCAGTCCGTTTCAGAGGAATCCAAAGTAGACGTGAGCAGTGAAATCTCTGCGATTGAGAAAAAAATCGAAGCGCTGAAGGCGGAGATTTACTCAAACCTGACTGCTTGGCAACGAGTGCAACTTTCACGGCACCCCAAGCGCCCCTACTCGCTGGACTACATTGAGCGGGTTTTTACCGATTTTGAAGCGCTGCATGGCGATCGGCGTTTCCGGGAGGATGCCGCCATTGTGGGCGGGCCTGCTTTTCTGGACGGCGAGCCCGTAATGGTAATCGGCCAACAAAAGGGCCGCAACACCAAGGACAATTTAAAGCGCAACTTTGGTTGCCCGAATCCGGAGGGCTACCGCAAGGCCATGCGCCTAATGGAACTCGCTGAGAAATTTGAACTGCCGGTGGTGACCTTTATCGACACCCCCGGAGCCTATCCCGGCATTGGAGCAGAGGAACGTCATGTCGCGGAGGCCATTGCCGTGAACATCCGCGAGATGAGTTGCCTGAAAGTACCGATCATCACGATTGTGATTGGCGAGGGCGGTTCGGGTGGAGCGCTCGGCATGGCGGTGGCTGATAACGTCATGATTTTGGAAAATTGCTACTACTCCGTCATTTCGCCCGAAGGCTGTGCTGCAATTCTATGGAAAGACCGGGCCGCCGCTCCCAAAGCCGCCGAAGCGTTGAAATTCAGCCCCAAGCACCTGCTGGAATTTAAAGTGGTCGATTCCGTCCTGCCCGAGCCCTTGGGCGGAGCCCATCGCGATTACGACAAGGCCGCCAGCACCATTAAGTCTGCGATTAAGGAAGCTCTCAAGAGCCTCAAACGCAAACCCATTAATAAACTGCTGGATGAACGCTACGCCCGCTACCGCAAGCTCGGAGTGTTCGAGGACAGCGAAGCTGCCAACGCCTAGTTGCAAATCGGGCACCGCCTACCAATTGAGGCGCAGGCCGTCATGGGCGAGATGCACATTGTCCGGAAGATTGGCTTCCGTGCTTTCGTGATCCACCATATAGGTCATATGCGTCAGATAGGTAAGGGGTGCCGCCATTTCGACTGCAGTTTGGGTCGCTTCCTCAACGGTCATATGTGAAGGGTGCGGGTTGGGTCGCAGCGCATCCAGCACAACAACATCCGCGCCCTCAGCAAGCGCACGCGCTTCGTTATCGACCCGCTTACAGTCCGTAAAGTAGGCCAATTTTTTCCCACTCGAAGCCTCCGTAAAGACCAAGCCCAGAACCTCGATCGGCCCATGCGGGAGCGTAATGGATTCCACACGCCCGCCCGGAAGTTCCAGGCTTGAGGGCATGATTTGTAGGTCAAATGCCGGATAGCCCCGCACTTTCGGTTTATCCATAATTGCGTAGGGAAAGATCGCGCGCACCCGCTCAAGGCCATCCGTACTGCTGTAAACCGGAAGCGCCACCCCACCCTTTAAATCGCAAAAACGACGCAAATCATCCATCCCCAGAATATGATCCGAATGATGGTGCGTAAGGATAAAAGTATCCAAGGCCTCGATCCCGCACTGAAGACACTGCATGCGAAACTCCGGGCTGGCATCCACTTGGATGTGATGCCCATCCATCACGACATGGATCGAAGTGCGTGTGCGCCAATTCTTCGTATTATCCAGATCACAACCCCCTTCCGGATGCGCGATCATCGGCACCCCCTGCGAAGTTCCCGTTCCCATAAAAACCAATTCCATAGGAACGAACTGTGGCGAGCTCGGCGCGACTTGCAACCGAGGAAGCCGCCCGTCGCAAAGTTTTAACGCGCTACCTGCGAAAAATCGAAATCGGCGTACACGAGGCGGTGGTCACTGCCCTCGGGCGGCTGGAGGAGGTCCACTACCCCGGCGGCTTGGACGGCGGGCATCAGTTGCGGGGCAGTGAGGATGCCGTCGACGGTAGAGTAACTGCCTTGCTTGCGGTAGAAATGAGTCCAGAGCTCCCCGCGGCTATCGGTGGCTGGGAGGCGTTTTGCGATTTCAATCTTGCCGCGTTTCTGGAAGCGACGGAGCGCTGCGCTGTCGGGGTGGTCGTTAAAATCGCCGAGAATGAGGTAATGCGAACGGCGTTTTTCAAGGGTGCGCTGGATGATACGGTTGCGGCAGGCTTCAGCTTCACGGGTGCGTTGAAGCGCGGCTTCGGGATCGTCTTTCCGGAGGGTCCAGCGGCTCTTGAGGTGGAGGTTAAAGATCTGGAGACTCAATCCCGGACGGGGACGAATCTCGACTTCGAGCAAGCCTCGGCGAACGGTTTCGCGGTCGTCAAAATATTTGAAATCGAGGTCGGTATGGCGGGTAACTTCATGGAGGGGCAGACGGCTAAGGACCGCGAGGCAGCGGTCGGGGTCGGGGCCTTGCAGATGCGCGATGTGCGGGTAATCGAGACCATCGGTGCGGAGGTCCTTGCGAAGTTCGTTCAGATATGCCGGATTGCCAATTTCCTGAATGGCGAGGAGGTCGGGCTTTACTTCAAGAATTGCGCGCCGGATCGCGGTTTTCTCGGTCTCGGGCTTGGGGTAATCTTTGCGCCATTGTCCATCGACGCTGCGGTCCATGGAAAGATAGTTATACAGGTTGTACGTGGCTATGCGGAGGGTTTGGGCCGGGGCGATAAGGGGCGCAAGGAGCACCAACCCCAGCAGGGCAAGGCACCGGAAAAGTCTGCGACTGGACTCAATCCTTGGCATGGCGCAGGGCACCCTCGCGTTCCGGTAACGTGGGGTGTGAATAATGAAACGCGCTGTATAGGGGATGGGGAGTCAAATTGCTGAGGTTTTCCTTGTGGAGCTTGCGCAGGGCCGCGATCAGGGCATCGGGGCCCTGCATAGCGCGACGGGCAAAGGCGTCCGCTTCGTATTCGTGTTTGCGGGAAAGGCGACTGGATAGCGGGCCAAACCAAAATCCCACAAGGCCGCCGAGGAGCGCGACGAGGAGGAAGACCGGGACGAGGCTTTGCACCAGAGCAGGGTCAAAATAGAAGGCGCTGACAAACCAGTCGGCATGGGTCAACCAACCGAGGGTTGCAAACATGACAAAGGTACTGACCGCGGAGAGGAGGATCATCTTTGGAATATGACCGAGTTTGTAATGACCGATTTCATGAGCGAGAACCGCCTCGATTTCTTCGGTGTTCATTTGCTCGATAAGGGTATCGAAAAGGACGATGCGGCGGAAGCGCCCAAATCCGGCAAAGAAAGCATTGGAGTGACCGGAGCGTTTGCTGCCGTCCATCACAAGAATGGTTTGTGCCTTGAATCCGGTGCGATCGGCGAGTGCAAAAAGTCGGGTCTTCAAGTCGCCTTCCTCGAGCGGTTCAAGTTTATTAAAGAGTGGCATGATAAACATGGGATAAGCCACCACCATGACCAGCTGGAAGAGAAAGAAGACGCCATAACCCCATAGCCACCAGTAAGTACCGAGAGCGCCTACGAGCCACAGGAGAAACGAGAGGAGCGGCAAACCGATCGCCAGACCAATGAGGCTCCCTTTGATTTTATCGGTGATCCAGAGCTTTAGGGTGCTTTTGTTGAAGCCGAAACGCGCCTCGATACGGAAGGTGCTCCACCAATCAAAGGGCAGACCCGGCAGACCGAGAATAAAGAGGATGGCGATCAGGATAAAGCTCTGCCCCCAAACGCCCGCGCCCAACCAAGTGCCGAGACCAACATAAAGCCAGGGCAGCACTCCGAAAAGGAGGATCAGTGCTAGGATGAGGGCATCAAAAACTTCGCTGAGCATACCAAAGCGGGTGCGGGCCTCGGTATAGGCGGTAGACTTCGCATAGGTCTCCGTATCGATGAAGTCGCTAAAAGTTTCGGGAACGCTTCCGGCGTTTTTGCGCACGTGCCCCAAATTGATCCAATCCAGCGCGAGGGAAACGATTGTTTTGAGGGCAAGAAGCGCGAGAGCTGCAATGAGTACGGAATGCATGGTAAAAAAAGAGGCGGCCTGTCGCGTGGGACAGGCCGCCATCGTTAATTCAATTAAGAGAGTTGTTTGATTATTTCGATAATCGGCAGGAAGAGTGCGATCACAATAAAGCCCACAACCACCGCCAGGAAGACAATCATGACGGGCTCAATGATGGAGGTGATACCACCAACGGCATTGTCGACGTCTTCGTCGTAATTATCGGCGACCCGATTGAGCATCTCGGCGAGCGCCCCGGTTTCCTCACCCACATCGATCATACTGGTGACCATATTGGGAAAGACTTTCTCGCGTTCCATGGGCGCGGCAAGGGTCTGGCCGTCGCGCACATGGTCGTGAATCCGGCTGAGCGCGTTGGCGTAGTTGCCGTTATTGGAAATGTCCTTGGTAATGGTGATGGCCTCAAGGATGGGCACGCCACTGGAAAGCAGGGTACCAAAGGTACGGGTGATCCGAGCAATATTTACCTTGCGCACAAGGTCGCCAACCTTAGGCGTGTTGATGGAGAGCCAGTCAAAAAGGCTGCGCCCGAGGGAGGTCTTAAGAAAAAACTTAAAGGCAAAGAAGAGCACCACGATCAGACCAACGGAAACAACGATATTTTCGCGGATTCCGTTACTGACGTTGATGACAAACTGAGTCGGTCCGGGCAGGGAGGCACCGTCCAGCATATCGTCAAAAATTGACTGAAACTTGGGAACCACCACAACCATTAGGAGCGCAACAATCGAAACGGCGACCCCCACCACGACGATGGGATAGATCATGGCAGACTGAACTTTGCCTTTGGTGCGCTGGGCTTTTTCCATAAAGGTGGCAAGGCGTGAGAGCACTACTGCCAGCACCCCGCCCGCTTCACCAGCGCGAATCATATTGACGTATAGGCGGTCGAAAACTTTGGGAAATTGCGCAAGGCCATCCGAAAAGGAATTACCGGACTTCACCTGATCCGCGACTTGTTCAAGGACGCTGCGAAAACGCAAGTTGCGTTCCTGACGGATCATGACCTCCAGCGAGCGCAGCAGGGGGAGCCCCGCCTCAAGGAGGGTTGCCAATTGGCGCGTAAAAATCGCAAGCCCCTGAGGCTTGATAACTTTACCAAAACCGCCCGCACCCTTCTTGGTGGCTTTCTTGCTCTTTTTGGTTTTGGATTTTGTTTTCTTCGTATTCGTATCAGCGGAACCGGCAACGACAACCTGAGTTGGCATCAAGCCCATACCGGTCAGCTTGGCATTTGCAGATTCCACGGAGTCAGAGTCAACGGTTCCAGTCTTTTGTTTGCCGTTACTATCGATTGCAGTGTATTTATACTTGGGCATTTTCTTGCGGGGTTAAGTGTATTTAAGAACTTCCTCAATGGTGGATTTACCGTCAAATATGGCGCGTAAGCCATCATCACGCAAGCTTCGCATTCCTTGCTCCAGCGCTTTTTGCTTGATGGCAAGGGTGGGCGCCCGCCGGTTGATGAGTTCGCGAATGGCATCGGTCACCACAACCATTTCAAAGAGGCCGACGCGCCCGCGGTAACCGGTTTTGCTGCATTCCGGGCAACCCTCGCCGTAAAAGAAGTCCTTGTCCGCGATTTCCAGCGGATCGACATCGAGCATTTCAACCAGTTCCTGACTGGGCTCGTACGCCGTTCTGCAAGCGGGGCAAATTTGCCGAACCAGTCGCTGTGCGAGAATTGCCTCCAGCGAGGCGGAAATAAGGAAGGGCTCCAGCCCCATATCGATGAGACGGGTTACCGCGCCGGGGGCATCATTCGTGTGCAGGGTACTCAAGACCACGTGCCCGGTCAGGGAAGCCTGCACTGAGATCTGGGCGGTTTCGAGGTCACGAATTTCCCCCACCATTATTTTATCGGGATCCTGACGCAGGAAAGCGCGGAGCGCGCGGGCGAAGTCGAGACCGACTTGATGATTCACCGCGACCTGCATGATGCCGTCGATTTCGTATTCAACGGGATCCTCGGCGGTAAGGATCTTGGTTTCCACTTTGTTCACCTCGCGCAAGGCGCTGTAGAGCGTGGTGGTTTTACCGGAACCGGTCGGTCCGGTGACGATAAAGATGCCGTTCGGTCGGTCAACGAGCTCACGAATCTTGGCGAGGATATCATCTGAAAGACTGAGGGCCTCGAGGTCGAGATTCACCACCGACTTGTCGAGCACCCGCAACACCACGCTTTCTCCAAAACGGGTCGGGAGGGTTGAAACCCGCAAGTCAACCGGACGGCCTGCAATCGTCATTTTGATGCGTCCGTCCTGCGGAATGCGGGTTTCGGAAATATTCATATTGGACAGCACCTTGACGCGCGAAATAACCGGAACCGCGAGGTTCTTGGGGGGGGGCGCCATTTCGTAGAGTGCGCCATCAATACGATAGCGGATGCGGAATTCATCCTCAAAGGGTTCAAAGTGAATATCGGAAGCTTTGTCCTTAATGGCTTGCTGCAAGACGAGATTCACAAAGCGAATGATGGGCGTCTGGTTTGCCATATCGGCAGGATCCATTTCCTCCGCCTCCGCCTCGGTCTCGGCAAAACTTTCGCCGAGATCGCCCAAGATATCATCGATTGAAGAATCTTCTTCGCCGTAGGTATTGGTAAGGAGGGTTTGAACACTACGGGGATCACCCACCACGACCGTAACGTCCTTGTTCAAGGTAAAGGTCAAATCATCTATAATGCTGGCGTTAAAGGGATCGCATGCCAGCAACTGAATGGAGGTATTGTCGGAGGCGAGTGGAACCACGGCATACATGCGGGCAACATTGGGACGCATTACGGATGAAACAGCCTCAGGGACATTGACCGGGACTTCCTCAAGGAAATCAAAGCCAAGGAATTCGGCAATCGCCTTCAGAACGGCAGGGCGCTCAATCAACCCGGCATCAATCACGGCGTTGGCAAGGGACTTGCCGGTATTCAGGTGTGATTCATTTAATTCCTGCAGTTGCTCGATACTGAGCAAGTTGGAATTTTTGATTATCTCGAATATTGTATCGTTATGGTCTTCAAACATGGGGAAATTGAGGCTAATGGTCAGTCCAGCTGCGCGCCACCCTGAATGAGGCGATTTCGCAAATCATCAGGCGTCTGCGATTTACTCAGGGCAACTTCCGCGCTGATGAGATTTTCTTGATAGAGTTTATAGAGGTAGGCATCGAGACCGATCATGCCTTTGTTCGCTCCGGTCTGTATATCGGATGCGATACGGAAGGTCTTATTTTCGCGGATCAATTGAGAAATGGCATTTGTCATAACCATAATCTCGAAAGCCGCGATGCGTCCGCCCCCGTTCTTTTCGCAAAGTACTTGCGAAACGACTGCCAGAAGGGAGGAGGCCAACTGGGTGCGGATCTGCTCCTTACTACTGGAGGGAAAGGCATCGACAATGCGGTCGACGGTACGGGCTGCTCCGGTGGTATGGAGGGTCCCGAAAACAAGGTGCCCGGTTTCGGCGGCAGTGACCGCCGCTTCGATGGTTTCCAGATCGCGCATTTCCCCCACGAGGATAACGTCCGGATCCTGCCGCAATGCCCCCCGAAGGGCGGCGGCAAAACTCGGGACATCCTCCCCCACCTCGCGCTGCGTCACGATGCATTGCTTATGGCTGTGGTAATATTCCAGCGGATCCTCAATCGTAATGATGTGGTCATTGCGATTGGTATTGATCCAATCAATCATGGAAGCGAGTGTCGTAGACTTACCGGAACCGGTTGGACCGGTAACAAGAAAGAGCCCACGGGGGCGGGAGATGAGATCCTTGATCTTTTCGGGCAAGCCGATGGTTTCAAGCGACAATAATTCGTTGGGAATCAGGCGCAGCACCATTCCGATATTTCCCTTTGAGCGCAGGACGCTGACCCGCAGGCGAGCCTTCTCACCAAAAGCGATCGCGAAGTCCGCCCCGCCGGTTTCCTTGAAAGATTCCAGCGCTGCGGGAGGAGCAATGGACTCCATCAGTGCCTGGGTGTCGGCGGGCGTCAGTTTTTCACCTTCGATGGGCTTGAGGGCTCCATGAATCCGAAGCGCGGGAGCTTCGTGCACCTGCAGGTGGAGGTCTGAGGCGCCCGCCTCAAACATCGCTTCCAGCAGTTGATTCATTTCGTACGCCATCGTTTCTGTGCTTCGTTTTTGTTTGTTATAGCTGAGTTTTTAGTCGGCGTCGGAGACGGTTGCATGTAGCACCTCATTGGGAGTTGTGACGCCTGCCAGGACTTTACGGACTCCATCCTCGCGCATGGTACGCATTCCGATTTCGCGAGCCTTATTGCGGAGCACCACCAAGCTGGCCTCCTCATAAACCATTTGTTGCAACTCCTCATTCATGGTGAACATTTCAAAAATCCCGACCCGTCCGCGGAAACCGGTGCCGTTACATTTAGGACAACCTTTTCCAGTCTTGAAGGTCGCTTCCAGGATTTGATCCTGACGGATGCCGAGGGAATTGAGGAGGCGTTCATCGGGTTCATCGGGTTGTTTGCATTCGGGGCAAGTACGGCGAACGAGGCGCTGCGCCATCACGGCGCGCAAGGCTGCGGAAACAAGGAAGGGTTTGATCCCGATATCGACCAGACGACTGACCGCACTGGGCGCGTCATTGGTGTGGAGGGTACTGAAAACCATATGCCCGGTAAGGGAAGCGTTGACCGCGATCTCGGCGGTTTCCTTATCGCGGATTTCCCCAACCATAATAATATTGGGGGCTTGGCGAAGCATCGAACGCAGGGCCGCGGAGAAAGTCATCCCGACATCGCGGCGCACCTGCACCTGATTGATGCCGCCCATTTCATATTCCACCGGATCCTCAACCGTAATGATTTTGCGGTCGGGGTGATTGATATAGTTGAGGGCGGAATACAGGGTGGTGGATTTACCGGAACCGGTTGGACCGGTAACAAGAAAGATTCCGTCCGGCATGGAGATGATTCGCTCAAAGACGGCTTGGTCATCACTGAAAAATCCGAGCTCGGGAAGGCCGAGGCGCAGGCCTTCCTTGTCAAGAATACGCATGACAATACTTTCACCGTAGGCGGTGGGCAGGGTTGATACCCGCAAATCGATATCCTTCTCGCCAACCTTAATATTAATGCGCCCGTCCTGCGGCACACGCTTCTCCGCAATACTGACATTCGACATCAACTTGATGCGCGAAAGGATGGAGGGCTGCAAACGCTTGGGTGGGTTCTCTACCTCGTGCAGGACCCCATCGACGCGATAGCGCACCCGAAAACGCTTTTCCAAAGGCTCCATATGAATATCAGAGGCGCGGCGCTGGATCGCCTCGGTTATCACCATCTGCACGTATTTAATGATGGGGGCCTCTTCTTCCGAAACTTCGGCCTCATCAAACACCTTTACTTCAAGGCCCTCACTTTGCTCCTCGCCCTGATGGATGCCCTCAAAGATTTCATCAACTTCTCCGGCCTGCGCGCCCTCGTAATATTGATGGATGGAACGCTCGATCGATTCAAGCGTTGCCACACGGCTCACCACCGAGCGTTGCACCACGTGGCTGATGCTGTCGATCCCGTCCATGTCGAGTGGGTCGCAAATCGCGAGGTGCAACTCCCGCTCGTCCATCTCAAGGGGAAAGACCTTGTAGCGATTTGCCAACTCAAAGGGCACGAGCTCCAGAAGCTCACCCGTCACACGCACCTCGTTTAAATCCACAACCTCCATCGCGAACTCGTCCGCCAGAGCCTGTGCGATGTCCGCTTGCGTGCATTTGTGATCCTTGGTCAACAAATCCAGCGCCACACTGTCCACTTCCGCATCGCCGTCTTCGTCTACCGCAGCAGCACGGGCACGCTCGACACTGTCGGCATCCACTATTTTCTTATCAATTAAAAGCTGGAGAACAAAATCGTCGGATGAAGTCACAGAATGTAAACTATTGTTGAGGTATGAACACTTGGAATGAAAACTTAACGCGCAACACTGATCAGGAATTCCGCATTGGTTTTGGTCTTTTTGATACGCTGAATAAGCATTTCCATCGCATCCGTTGAAGGTATGCCTTTCATGGCGCGACGCAATGAATAAATCTTGAGCATTTCATCCGGGTGATAGAGCAACTCTTCCTTGCGGGTTCCGCTCTTGTCCATGCTCAAGGCGGGGAAGATACGTTTATCCGACAGGCCCCGATCCAGGTGCAGCTCCATATTACCGGTTCCCTTGAATTCCTCAAAAATAACCTCGTCCATTTTACTACCGGTCTCTACCAGAGCCGTGCCGAGAATCGTGAGGCTTCCCCCGTCTTCAATATTACGGGCAGAACCGAAGAAACGCTTGGGCTTCTGCAGGGCATTCGCCTCCACCCCACCCGACAGGATTTTACCGCTGTTCGGCATCATGGTATTGTAGGCGCGAGCCAATCGCGTGATTGAATCAAGCAGGATAATGACGTCCTCGCCCACTTCCACCATGCGGCGCGCCTTATCAATCACCATCTCCGCCGCGTGTACGTGGCTCTCCGCCGATTCATCAAACGTAGAACTGATGATCTCTGCCTCAACCTGACGCCGGAAATCGGTCACCTCTTCGGGTCGTTCATCAATCAAAAGAATAATAAGGTGCGCCTTCGGGCAATTCGCCTTGATGGCATTCGCCATGCACTGCAAGAGGACGGTCTTACCGGTGCGCGGTGGAGCGACAATCAAGCCACGCTGACCATAGCCCACCGGAGTGAGGCAATCGACCACCCGCATGGAAAGGTTGTCCCACTTGGCGTCGCCCCCAGTTTCCATTAAAATACGCTCGGTAGGATAATACGGCACCCGCTCTTTGAAGGGCACAATCTCGCTCAAGGTATCGGGATCCCGACCCATAACCTCCAAGGCCGCGACCACAAAGGGACAGGTCTCGGTTTCGCGGCGCGGGTGCAGGCGCGCCTTCACGATGTGACCGGCTTGCAAACCGTATTGCTTAATCAGGGTCTGCGGCACAAAAGCGCTCTGCGAAACCACGCGGTAATTATCGCGCTCGTATACCAAGAGACCGCCGGCCTCATCCTCAAGCAGATCAAGCACGCCCACCGTTTCGATGCACTTCTTTTTCTCAAAAGCATGCGCCACCAAGGCATTGACCAACTGTTCGCGATTCGGCGCATTGGGAACGTCCACCGATGCCTTCTCCGCCGCTTCCCGTAATTCCGGGAGCGCCATATTATAAATTTCGGTAAAATCAAAAACTTTACCTTTTGCGGATTCCAGATCGTCCACAAATGACTGCAAGGCTTCGAAATTTTCAAACGCTTCAAAATCCGGCAAATCGCCCAAGTCCAAAGTCGGACCCTCATCACTCGAAGGCTTCTTTTTATTCTGCCAACGGTTCCGCGCCCGACCCTTCTGGTTATTCTTACCCTTCTGGAAGCGATTCTGATTCGGGTTTCCATTGCCACGGCGTCCCGAGTGACGATTCCCGGAAGCCTCCCCCTCCGGTGCATCACTATTGGACTTTGGCTTTTCAGGCGCGGCGCTCTCGCTCTCGCTCTGCATCATCGCCTCGTATGCGGCTCCCGTTACAGCCCCATCATCTGCAGGGGCAGGCGTCGCTTCTTCATTTTGCGTGCGTTTTCTCGCACCGCGCCGGACCGTTTTGCGCGGGGGCTTGGGTGCCGCTCCGGCATCGGAATCCAAGGGGTTGCTACTGGATAAAGGTGTATCCGATTCACTCATATACATTTGGGTTTTAGGGATCAGCAGTGTTCAGCCATACAAAAAAGTGCTTACCATTCTGCGATCAGGCCGAGCGTTTGCTCTTTTAAAAATTCAAGACTACCAGCGTTTGTTATAACATAGTCCGCTCGCTCCACTTTCTCGGACAAAGCCATTTGCCGCTTGGAACGTTGTTCAATTGCGACCTTTGAAAAACCCCGAAGGGCCATTCGGGCAATCACAATTGCTTCCGGACATACAACACAAACGCTAAAATCAAACTCCTTTTCAAGCCTTTTCTCGAATAACAGCGGGATCTCAATTACCCAGTTCAAGCCGGGATCTCCATCCATCGCGGCAAGCCATTGCTCACGCACCCGAGGATGCAGCAACGCCTCCAGCCATTCCAATTCCCCGGGCTCCGCAAAAACAGCCTCCGCCACCGCTCCGCGATCCACTCGACCCTCCGCATCAAAAACCGCCGCACCCCAGCGCTCGCGCACCGCGCAAATCACCAACTCATTCGAGGCGAGCAAGTCCTGCACCAACGCGTCCGCCGACAAGACCGACCATCCCGCCTCCGCAAAAAAACCCGCAACCGAGCTCTTACCACAGCCCATCCCGCCCGTAAGGCCAATTCGATACCCACGGTCGCTCCCTTGCATCGCTGTTGTTTCGTTTTTCAAAAGCACGGTAATTTTGTGATGGACGGATAAATTTTACTTATTAGGTTTTAAACCCCTATGCTTGCGACCACTCAATCGGCAGCCCTGCTGGGAATAGAAGCCTACCCCGTACAAGTAGAGGTGAATACGGGGGAGGTCGGCGAGCTTAAATTTATTCTTGTGGGACTCCCGGATGCCGCTGTCAAGGAATCACAGGACCGCGTTTTCTCTGCGATCAGCAATAGCGGGTATCGCCAACCCGAGACCCGCACCACCGTAAATCTCGCGCCCGGCGACCTCCGCAAGGAAGGCCCCGCATACGATTTGCCCATTGCGCTGGGCGTCCTTGCCGCCATGAAACAATGCGAGGCCACACCGCTGCAGGATTACCTCATCGCCGGTGAACTCAGCCTTTCCGGAGAAACCCGACCCGTCAAAGGCTGTCTCGCGATGGCGCAGCTCGCCCGCCGCCTCAACAAAAAAGGCATCCTTTTGCCCGAAGCCTCCGCCCGGGAAGCCGCTCTCGTCAGCGACCTCAATGTTATCCCGATCCAAAGCCTCGACCAGGCGGTGCGTTTCCTGAACCGCGAAATAAAGATTGATCCCCTCCCCGCCGATCTCACCCACTTCAACCCCGCAAATGCCGACCCTTCCCAAGCTGATTTTACCGATGTAAAAGGACAACACCACCTCCGCCGCGCTATCGAAATCGCGGTTAGCGGAGGGCACAACCTCATCATGATCGGGAGCCCCGGCTCCGGTAAATCCATGATCGCCAAGCGCATCCCCGGCATCATGCCCCCGCCTGAACTCGACGAATTCCTCGAAATCCTCAGCATCCAATCCGCCGCAGGCATCACGCTCGACCCCGCCAACACCCGCAATCAACGGCCCTTCCGCGCCCCCCACCACACTATCAGTGATGTCGGGCTCCTAGGCGGCGGAACCTTCCCGCGTCCCGGAGAAATCTCCCTCGCCCATCAAGGCGTCCTCTTCCTCGACGAACTCCCCGAATTCCGCCGCAATACCCTCGAAGTTTTGCGCCAGCCCCTCGAAGACGGACAGGTCACCATTTCCCGCAGCGCCGCCAAAGTCACCCTCCCCGCCGCTTTCATGCTCGTCTGTGCCATGAACCCCTGCCCCTGTGGTTATGCCGGCGACCCCGCCCACCCCTGCCGCTGCTCCCTCACCCAAATCCAACGCTACCGCTCCCGCATCAGCGGCCCCCTCCTCGACCGCATTGATATTCACATCGAGGCACCCGCCCTCCGCATCGAAGAACTGCGTACCACCCAACCCGGCGAAGCCTCCGCCCCCATCCGCGACCGTTGCGCCTCCGCACGCGCGATCCAATTCCAACGCTACCAAAATCATCCCACCAAGCGTTGCAACAGCCGCATGCAGCAAGCCGACATTCGTAAATACTGCGCCCTCGACGCAGCGCTTAGCCAACAACTCCAAAACGCCATGCAGGAATTTGCACTTTCCGCCCGCGCCTATGACCGCATCCTCAAAGTCGCCCGCACCATCGCCGATTTGGATCAGTCCCAAAATATAAAAAGTCCGCATTTACTTGAAGCAATTCAATATCGTAGCCTTGACAGACAGCTATTTTAACCGACAAGCTATAGAGAATTGCCGATTCCGGCAGTGTTTTACCTTAGAATGGAGTGGCAAGCGCCACCACCATTAACCCTTGTAAAATTCTCAAAACAGCACTATCCCTTAAAAATTCTAACTAACTAACCTGGAGAGATGGCAGAGTGGCCGAATGCGGTTGTCTTGAAAACAATTGAGCCGAA
>JBELLU010000013.1:0-35095 GCA_042096455.1 Opitutia bacterium | reverse complement strand
AAACAATTTCGACCGTGGACAAAGGAAATGATTGAAGTTTATGGTGAGATGCATGAATTAACCGTGGTATTTATCTATCAGTGAAAATTGAGATATTAGAGCCGTCGCATTTACCATTTGGCAAAGGGGTGCGGATTCTGGATTACAACAAGGATGGTCTGCTGGCGCTTGAAAAACCGGCGGGCTTGATGTCGCACCCCAATCGCCAGAGGGACGAGAAGCGATCCTTGCTGAATGCATACTATGACTTGAAGATGGAATGTTACCGTTGGGTCGACGCCGAGGGTCAGGAACAAGAGGCGGATTTGATTCACCGCTTGGACTCCGCAACCTCTGGAGTGATCCTGCTCTCCTTGAATCGTGAGCTCACGCCGGTCATCAAGGAAGCTTTTGCGAGGCAAAAAGTAACAAAGATTTACTACGCGCTGGTAAAGGGATCGCCCCAAGGTGTGGGCGGTGTCTGGGAGGATCGTTTTACGAAGGATCGAAAGTGCGGGAATCGCGTCATACGCAATGCGATATCGCTGCGGGCGAAGTCCCGCTATCAACTCATTCGAAAGGCGCAGGCTGGTTTTCCGCTTTCCCTCATAAAACTGTTTCCGGTGACGGGGCGGACCCACCAACTGCGCATCCAATGCAGCAAGCACAAAATTCCGATTGTGGGCGACCAGACCTATGGGAGTTTTAGTTTTAACCGCGATATAAAAAGCGAGACTCAAATCAAGCGCCTCATGCTGCATTCCAACGAAATCATGTTTGACTATTATTTTAATGGCGCGAACCGGAAAGTGGAAGTGAGTTCAGCCTTGCCCCTGGAATTTGACGCCTTGTTGGATTATCGTCCGGGGATGGATATGGAAAAGCTCCTGATTCAGAAGTACGAGATGGAGCAAAACTCCAAAATGAGCGGTCAGTAGCAATCGCGCTCTTCGTTTGCCAAAGCGTAATATCAACGCATAGTAATGTTTTATACATTTTAACTGGTATGTCTGGTTCTCAATTTAATACCGAAAATATACGTGCTGATTTTCCAATTTTACATCGGGAAGTTGGTGGTCGTCCGCTTACCTATTTGGACAATGCCGCGACCGCGCAGAAGCCCAAAGCCGTGATCGATGCGCTGGAACGCTACTATGCATTTGAAAACGCCAACATTCACCGTGGAGTTCATTATTTGAGCGAGCATTTGACGGATGCCTACGAAGGGGTACGGCAAAAAGTAGCGGATCACTTGGGTGCGAAGGATGCCGCCGAGGTTATTTTTACTAGGGGAGCAACCGAAAGCATCAACCTCATTGCGGAGGGATTCACTAAAACCTGCCTTGGACCGGGTGATGAGATTTTGATCACCCACATGGAGCACCATGCCAACATCGTGCCTTGGCAAATGGCAGCCGAGCAAACCGGCGCGGAACTCAAGGTGGTGCCGGTATTGCCGGATGGTTCGCTCGATATGGAGGCCCTGCCCACGCTTTTAAATGAGCGCACCCGCATTTTTGCCTTTGTGCACACCTCCAATACCCTCGGTACCATTAATCCCGCGAAGGAAATGATCGCAATGGCGCATGCCAAAGGGATCCCGGTTTTGTTGGACGGGGCTCAACTCGTCCCGCACGCGGCGGTGGATGTGGCGGATTTGGATTGCGATTTTTTCGTCTTTTCCGGGCATAAACTCTTTGGTCCGACCGGGATTGGGGTCTTGTGGGGCAAGCGCGAATGGCTGGAGCGCCTGCCGCCGTATCAGGGTGGGGGTGATATGATCGAGGTGGTCGATTTTGAGGGGACGACTTACAAGGGCTTGCCGGGCAAATTTGAGGCGGGGACACCGCACATAGCAGGGGTGATAGGCTTGGGTGCGGCGATCGAGTACTTGAATGGGCTGGATCGCACTGCAGCCCTGGCGCACGAAGAAAGTTTGCTACAGGCGGCGACCGCGGCGCTGGCGGAGGTTCCCGGCCTTCAGATCTTTGGAACCGCGCCCCAAAAAGCCTCGGTGCTTTCCTTTTTGATTGAGGGCGTGCATCCGCATGACATTGGCACCTTTCTGAACGCTGACGGGATCGCCATTCGGGCGGGGCATCACTGCACGCAACCCCTGCTCAAGCATTTTGGTCATGCCGCGACCGCCCGCGCCTCATTTGCCTTTTACAATACTCTGGAAGAAGTCGAGCGATTGAGTGCGGCGCTGCACAAGCTCCGCCAATTTTTTGATTGAGAGTCATCGGCGGATCCAATGCCCTGCCAACGAGTATGAATGACGAAAACGCACTATTACACGAGTTGTATCAGGCCACCATTCTTGAGCACAATAAGAAGCCCCGTCATTACGGCATTTTGCCGGACCATACCGAGGTCAAAGAAGGGTATAACCCGCTCTGCGGTGACAAGATCACATTTTATCTCAAGCGTTCAGAGGGAAAAATAGAAGCGGCGAGTTTTGAATGCGCGGCGTGCGCCATTTGCAAAGCGAGCGCCTCGATCCTGCTTGAAAAAGCGATGCAGGACAAGTTTCTCAATTTTGAAGCCTTGCACGCCGAGGGACTGGCGCATTTGGAGGGTGATTCGGGGCAAGCCGACCAACCAATCGATGCATTTGCGGCATTGGGGGCAATCCGCGCTTTTCCGTCCCGCTTGAACTGTGCGCGGCTCCCCTGGGATACATTAAAACCTTAATAAGCTGCGATTAATGCCGTAATTAGACGGGCTAAAAATATTTTTATTACTAGTTATTGACAGTATAAAAAATAAGTATATTTTCGGTTTAGTAAAAAATTTATTATTTAGAGACCCTCCACGCGCATATTCATGAAAAATGCTGTAAACAAAATTTTAGAGATAAACGGTATCATCAAATCGCTGGACCCGGCTTTACAGGAGCGTGCTTCAGATGTCCTTCTGAAAATGGCATTTGGCAACATCCTCGATCTTCCGAACAGCCGGGAGAGCGCAAAGAGCCAATCGCGAAATCATAAAAAGCTCAGTGCCCTTGACGGGAAGATTCCAATTGAGCGTCCGCAATTTTTCGCGGGCCACGAACATGATCGATTAAAGGACAACGTGCATCTAATCGTGGCATGGCTTTATTCAATCTATGGACTTTTTCCGGTTGAAACAAAACTGATGCGCCAAACCGCCGCTCAGGTGAACCTGATGATACCGAACCGCCCGGACAATACGATGCGGCAAGCAAAATGCAAGGGGCACGCGCTCTATGAGCACGTGGGTCGTGGTTGGCAATTGTCGAACCTGGGTGAGCGCTATGTGCAGCAGCGTTATGGAGTTATGCCCGGCGAGGCGGGTTTTGATGCGGACTCGGTCATTGACAATCTCATCGCTGATTGCCGCCCAAATTCAAATAAAACGCCGGTCAATAATGAAGCGAAGGAAGCGCCGGCACGTGCTTAGAAGTCGATTTCAAGGGTAACTCCAATATTCATAAAAGTGATTTCGCCCATGGAGCGACACGCTTTGAATGCGCTGACGCCGTGCATTTCGGCCAATTCCGAAGCAAGTTGAACGACTTTTTCCTGACTGGATATTTGATCGGCGCACATGCAGGTTCGAAGGGCATCGATGCGATCCATCACAAAATTGACGCGTCGTTTAATGAGGGAGCGCTCCTCGTATTGGTATTGCAGGCTGGTTTGGTAGTTAATCAATTCAGAGCAAAGCTCGACCACCGGTAGGTTGTTTTTGAAGAATTGCGGTAGATAGAGGGAACGTCGGCCTTCATAGCACTGTTGGTCAAAATCGATGGCGCGAACGCGATACTGATTCTGCTCGAAATCAGGGGTCACTTCCACGACGTAATTATAGGCGCGCATGTCGCCCAAGAGGCGCACGAAGCAACGTTCATTAAATTTAATGAATTCTTTGGCGAGGCGCACCGAGTGCAAATCCTGCCGCGGGAGGTAGTCGCGGATGAAATCATCCCCCGGGACACCGATGATATGCTCCTCGATGAGGGTGTCACCGCAGACCATGAAGTTGATGTCATTGGGGGAGAGCAGTTCCTCCAATTCCAGACCGTACACCCGCGAGGCGTCGGCTTTTTTCACGTAGAAGTAATCATGATTGTCGTTGTGTTGATTCACGACGCGCACCCGCATGGGTTTAGTGTTCCCGAAGGTGCAGTAATCGACCCGGTCGATGTAGAGATTTCCAAGCACACGTTCATCCCCATCCGAGCGCAGCATGACATAAATGCGCTTCAGGCCCTCGTAGAGTTCCTGGCCCAATTGCTGTTCATATTTAAGGGTGAGCCACAAGGTATCATTCCCGTCCTTGTCGATGAGGGGAAAGGTTTCCTCGTATTGCAGCATATCCTCATAGATCACCGGCAGGTCGCGCGCCCGCCTGAAACTGCTCAGGTATTCGCGAAACTGATCGTTGATTGGAAAGAAAAGCTTTCTCTGCTGCATCGCTTCAAAGGACATACCAAGAGACAAGCAGAGGAGGCGTCGGGGGTAAATCCTATTTTAGGGTTGAGCTTAGGGTCCGCCTTTAGTTGACTGTTCAGTGGCCGGGTCCTATGCAATGCCGGACAAATAAACCCCGTCAGGCCCGGAAGGGAGCAGCGGTAGTTTGATCCACATGTGCCGTAGGGTGCCTGGCCACTTTTTTGCCTTTTTGGCGGCGCAAGGGCTTTTTTTGTGAAACCACTTGCCAGCGGCTCAGGATGTCGGCTTTTTTATTAATTGCATGGAGCAAGCTTATCAAGTCATCGCCCGCCGCTGGCGTCCCAAACAGTTTGATGAACTCGTGGGTCAGGATCACATCGTTCAAACCCTGCGCAATGCGATTGATAGCAAACGCATCGCCCATGCCTATCTCTTTGTGGGGCCACGCGGCACCGGCAAGACCAGTGCGGCGCGGCTCTTCGCCAAATCGCTCAATGCCGAGGGCGGCCCGAGAATTACTCCCGATAATGATTCCGAGATCAGCCAGGCGATCATGAATGGTTCCTGCATGGATGTGATTGAGATCGATGGTGCTTCCAACAACAGCGTCGATCAGGTGCGGGATTTGCGCGATGACTGCCAATACGCGCCGACCCAGTGCACTTACAAGATCTACATCATCGACGAAGTGCACATGCTCACGGTCTCGGCCTTTAACGCCCTCCTGAAGACCCTCGAGGAACCGCCGCCCCACGTGATCTTTATTTTTGCGACCACCGAATCACACAAGCTCCTGCCCACGATTGTTTCCCGTTGCCAACGCTTTGAATTCCGGCCCATCCCGGACGAGGTGATCGTGGAAAAGCTCGCCACCATTGCAAATGCGGAGGGTATCAAAGTGGCGCCGGAGGCATTGACGGCGGTCGCCCGGCTCGCCAACGGGGGGATGCGTGACTCGCAGTCCATTTTGGATCAAATGATATCCTTCTGCGGCAAGGAAATCGCGGAGCAGGATGTTCTGGATGTCTATGGATTGGTTTCTGCGGAGCGGATCACGCAACTTGCGAGCGCATTGGGAACCTTGGATTTTGCAGCGATCATTGCGGCAGTGGATACTTTTGTGGGCGAGGGTCGGGACTTGTATCGTATTTTGATCGATTTGGAGGCGGAGGTGCGCCGCGCCTTGTTGGATGCGATCCACAACAACGGAAGCACCGAGCAACTGGGCACAACTTTGACGACGGAATCCTTGATGCGGATGCTGGATGCCCTGCATGAGGGGGGTGCCAGTGTGCAACGCGGTTTATCGGAAAAAGTGAACTTTGAGGTGGTTTTACTGAAAGCTGCGGAGGAATCACGCTCCCGTGCGATTGATACGGTCTTGAAACAACTCGCGGGAAGTGCCACGGCATCCGAAGGCGGAAGCGACGAAAAAAAAAACTAAATCTACGTGATTTGAATTTGCCTGCGCTGGTGGTCCCGGGGGCGGAACCCGTCGGGAAAGCGTCGGTTGCGGCGGTGCCGACTGCAGCCATCGCGGAGGAACCCGCGGATTACCCTGAGGCGGTGGAACTTGCGGTGCCGGACGCGCCAATGCCAATGCCGAGGTCGAGGTCGAACGCACCGGCACCGGTGGAAAACCAAGCGCCCTTGATGACGGTGGAGGCGGCGCTGGATCGAATCGGGGAGGCGGTGCTCGTTGACTTAAAGAAACAATTCAACGGGAAACCCACCGAAATGCGTCATATTGATGCGAAAGACCGGATCTTTGAGAACGAAAAAGAGTCTTAAGTATAGGATGTTTAACAAGAGTATAAGCAGCATGAGTAGACTTAAAAAGCGCTTTCAGTCCTTTATGGGAGGTCTTGGGGGATCGTGGAAATTTCTCGTACCGGCGCTTGGCTTCAGCGGTTTTATACTTATCATGGGCGCGATGGATGAGATGGATTCCAGTGTAGAGGAAAAAGGCGCAGAGTTGCAGGCGGATGTATCGGCCTGCGCGAGTGCCTGTGCAATGCCGTCGCATGTGGATCTTTCTAGCGGCGACTTCCCGGTACAACGCAGCGAAGCGGAGTGGCGCGCCCGCCTCACCGAATTACAATACAAAGTCGCGCGCGAGCAGGGCACCGAGCGGCCTTTTCAAAACCCCTACCACGACAACAAAGCTATCGGCTTGTATCGTTGTATCGGCTGCGCCACCCCGTTATTCAGCAGCACCGACAAGTTTGACTCCGGGACGGGTTGGCCGAGTTTTTCCAAGCCCATTGACGCGCGCACTTTGGGGGAACACCGGGATGAAAGCTATGGCATGATTCGCACCGAGGTGCACTGCGCGGTCTGTGGTTCGCATCAAGGGCATGTTTTTCCGGATGGTCCGGGGCCGGGTGGTTTGCGGTATTGCATCAACTCAGCATCACTTGAGTTTGAGCCTACGGATTCAGTTGAAGCTATTCTGGAACTGGTGCAGCAATGGTATACCGCGTCGGCTGAGAAAGACCGGTGATGCCAGTCTCCCAAATTTTTGACCCACTTTAGAAATGACTCAAGGATCCGAAAACGGTCGCCGCAATTTCATCAAGGGTGCCGGTTTGGCAGGTTTTGTCGGGATGCTTGGCCATTCCGCGACGGCCGCGAAGCCCCCCGCGGGACAATCCGCGAAGAACATGATTTTTCTGGTTGCGGATGGGATGGGGACCGGGACGCTTTCGCTGGCGCACTACTGGCGCTTGAGGAATGCCGGGTCGGCGCTCAATTGGATGCAACTGCTTGAACGGTCCGGAGTGCGGCGCGCTTTGCAGGGCACGGCCTCCGCAAGTTCGCCCGTTACGGATTCGGCGGCGGCGGGCAGTGCCTGGGGTTGCGGTCAGCGCATCAACAACGGCGCGATCAATATTAACCCGGAGGGTGAATCACTGGAGCCAATATTTGTGCGGGCTAAAAAAGCCGGAAAATTGACGGGATGTGTGAGCACCTGCCGCATCACGCACGCCACCCCGGCGGCATTTGTGGCAAATGTCGCACACCGGGATTTGGAAGATGACATCGCGCTGCAATATCTCGAGCGGGGGGTCGATGTTTTGATGGGCGGAGGGCGTCGCTATTTTAAATCCGAGGCGCGTGATTTGATACCTGCGTTTGCGGGCAAGGGGTATGTGATCAGTGAGACGCTCGGGGACTTGCGGAAACTGTCCGGGCAAGGCGGGCCTCTTTTGGGTTTATATTACGAGGATCACCTGCCTTATGCGCTGGATCGTGAGCATGATGCGTCCTTGGCGGACATTCCGGGTCTGGAGGTCATGTTTGAGGCGGCGCTGAAACGCTTGTCCGGGAATAAAGCGGGCTTTGTTTTGCAGGTGGAGGCTGGAAGAATCGATCATGCCGGTCATGTCAACGATGGGGCGGCAATCCTGCACGAGCAACTGGAGTTTGACCGCTGTATCGAGACTGCCCTTGAATTTTGCGAAGGGCACCCCGACACGCTTTTGGTCGTTACCACGGATCACGGAACCGGGGGGTGCCAGCTCAACGGCACGGGCAAGAGCTATAATGGGAGCGGGGCGGCGCTCGATAGGCTAAACTCGGTAACTGCGAGCCTTGAAGCGATTGCCCGCGAGGTTGGGCGGGTCGGCAGTCTGGATTCGGCCTACTTCAAATCGGTTACGGGGATTGATTTGCCCAAAGCAAAAGTTGCAGCTTTCAATGCGCAATTAGCGGAGCAAATGGATTATCCGGCGGGGGCATTGGCGGATTGTTTTCAGGCGGAACTTGAGGCGGCGACTGCGGTGGGCTGGACCTCGCACAATCACACCGCTGAGCACGTGGAATTGGCAGCCATCGGGCCGGGAGCGAATGGGATTCCCGCCTCTATCGAGAACTACGAACTGCACGGCATTCTCTGTCGCGCCCTGGAGATCTAGTAAACGTCGCGCAGGTAGCGTTTCTCGCTTTTCAATGCCTTGACGTATTCGACGGCGGCTTCCTCGCTGAGTTCACCTTCCTGTGCCACAATTTCATGGAGCGCCTGATCGACATCATGCGCCATGCGCGAGGCATCACCGCAGACGTAAAACACCGCGCCTTTTTGCAGCCATTCGAATAGTGCTTTGCTGTTTTCACGCATGCGGTCCTGAACATACACCTTGTGGGGTTGGTCGCGCGAAAAGGCCACATCGAGTTTGGTGAGAAGGCCGTCCTTCAGGTAGTCCTGCCATTCGAGTTGGTAGAGGAAATCCGTTTGATAATGCTGGTCGCCAAAGATGAGCCAGTTCTCGCCGGTCGCGCCGGTCGCGGCACGTTCCTCGATGAATGCGCGGAAGGGAGCGATGCCGGTGCCGGGGCCAACCATGATGATGGGGATCTCCGGGTTTTCCGGTAGCTTGAAGTTTTTGTTGGGCGTCACGAAGACGCTGGCGGTTTCACCGGGTTGAATACGGTCGGCGAGATAGGTGGAGCAGACGCCTTTGCGCGCGCGCCCATGACTGTCGTAGCGCACGACTCCAACCGTCAAATGCACTTCCTCTTCGTGGGCTTTGAGACTGGAGGCAATCGAGTAGAGCCTCGGCGGAAGCTTGCGCAGACATTCAACAAGGGTTTGCGCTTTGAGTTCCGAGGCGGGATAAGTGTTGAGCAAATCCGCGAGGTCGCGCCCCTCAATGAACTTCAGCAGCGCCTCTTTGTCGTTGATGATGGCATCGAGATCCTTGCTTTGTGCGATCTCATTGTAGCGGTTGAGCACCGGCTTGGAGAGGGCGGTTAGATCGAGTTGCGAAGTCAGGGCCTCCTGGAGGGTGAAGTTTTCGTCCTTGAGGGTGACGCTCTCGGCGGGGTCGAGCTTGGAGGCTTCCAGGACGGCTTCGACCACATCGGTGGCATTGTGGGGGATGACAGCGAGTGAATCGCCCACGTTGTAGTGGAGGCCCGAACCCTCGAGGTTGAATTCGAGGTGGATGGTTTCCTTGGCGGAGCCTTGACCGTTCAAAAGGACACGCTCCTTGAGTTCGGCGGGGAAGGGGTTTTTGCGTGAATATTGCGTCGGCTCAGCTTCGACTGGCGCGGTGGATTCGAGCGTTCCGGTTGCCGGAGCTGCTGTTTTAACGAGCGCACCGAGGGAACCGTCGAGCCAGACGGCGTAACTGTCGTCAAAATCGACATCGCAGTCCGCGCGCTCAAAGATGCGCTCGCCGCCCAGTTTTTCGAGTTGGGCGTCAAAATCCTTACCCATTTTACAGAAGTGCTCATAGCTGGTATCGCCCAGACCGAGGACCGAGAAACGAATACCGCTCATACTGGGGGCGTTGTCAGCCATGAAGGCGGTGTGGAAATCGGTGGCGGTTTCGGGGGGATCGCCCTCGCCCCAGGTGCTTACGAGGACGAGCAAATTTTCGGCGTTAGCAACTTTTTCGGGGGTGGTGTCCGCCATATTGACGAGGTCCGCCTTAAAGCCCAATTGCTTCGCTTGCTTGGCGGTTTGGCTGGCGAGGTTTTCGGAATTGCCCGACTCGGAGCCGTAGAGCACGGTGAGTTTTGGTTTTTTGGCACTGCCGGCAGCACCGCTTTGTCCGCCTAAGAAATTTGCAAGCCAGTGGATCTGCTCGGGCTTTAGATCTTTAAATACCGCCTCAAGGTTTCGCGCCTGTTCAGGCGAGAATGGAGCGTTTTCCGGAATGTTGTTGGAGGAGTTCATGAATGCTGATAGTTATGACACTTGCAGGCGCAGGGCGCAAGCGAAGCCCATTAAAATTGTTATCTTAGGTTTTTAAGTGACAAACTAAAGAAAAGAGTCAAATTTATGCCACGTTTATTTGCAAGGACAGAGCTCAAACTCATATTAAAAATATAAACCAAAGCAAACCATCATGATTTCCGACAGTCAGGGCGCAGCAAAACTCCACAAGAATGAGGGCATTAAAACCGGCAGTAATTACCTGCGCGGAACAATTTTGGAGGGTCTGGCGGACGCCTCGCACGGTTCGATCGACGCGGACGACCAACAGTTGACGAAATTCCACGGTATTTATCAGCAGGACAACCGGGATGTTCGCAACGATCGCCGGAAGCACAAGCTCGACAAGGCTTACTCCTTTTTGGCACGCATCGGGTTGCCCGGCGGGGTGGCGACGGCGGAGCAATGGCTGGTGGTCGACAAGCTCGCTCAATACTGCGACTTTGACACCCTCAAGCTGACCACTCGGCAGGCCTTTCAATTGCACGGCATTCTCAAGGGTAATTTGAAGTGGACGATTTCCTCCGTGAACGAGGCGATGATGTCAACCTTGGCGGCATGCGGCGATGTGAACCGCAACACCATGTGTTCGCCGAATCCGCAGGCGTCTCAGGTACACGAGGAAGTTCAGGAAATCGTAGATGCGATTGACGCCTACCTGAAACCTCAGACCAAGGCCTATTCGGAGATCTGGCTCGACGGTAAAAAGATCGCCTCGCAGGAACCGCGTTCGCTGGACATGGGCGGGGATGCAGTTGAGCCGCTCTACGGAAAAACGTATTTGCCGCGCAAATTCAAAATCGCGGTGGCGATTCCGCCACAGAATGATGTCGATGTTTTCGCGCACTGCCTCGGCTTCATCGCGGTGGTGGAGGCGGGTAAATTGGTCGGTTTTAACATCACGGTTGGCGGTGGTATGGGAATGACGCACGGCAACGAGAAGACCTATCCCCGTCTGGCGGACGTGCTCGCGTTCTGCAAACCGGAACAGGTCGTGGAGGTTTCGGAGAAGATCGTGGCGATTCAACGGGACTTCGGCGACCGGGTGGAGCGCGCACATGCCCGTTTCAAATACACGGTGGAGGATCGGGGCGTTGCCTTTATCCGTAGCGAATTGGAGCAGCGCCTGGGTTATGCCTTGGAGGATGCCCGCGCCTTTAAATTTGAAAGCAATGGAGACAGCTATGGTTGGTCCGAGGGCAGCAATGGTAAATGGAACTTGGGTTTATTTATCGAGGGGGGTCGGATTGTGGACCTCGAAGGGCTGCCGTTGAAGACCGGCCTCCGCGCCATTGCCGAAACCGGCAAATGTGAATTCCGCCTGACCCCGAATCAGAATTTGATTTTGGCGAATGTTGAGGCCGCGGACCGCGAGACGATCGATAGCCTGGTAGCGAAATATAAACTGGACGGCTACCGGACCGCATCCGGAATGCGGCGCAGTCAAATTGCCTGTGTGGCCTTGCCGACCTGCGGCTTGGCGCTGGCGGAATCGGAGCGTTATTTGCCCAATCTGGTGACGGATCTGGAGTTGATTCTGGAGAAAGCGGGTTTGCGGGAAGACGAGATCATCATTCGCTCGACCGGTTGCCCGAATGGGTGTGGGCGTCCTTATTTGGGGGAAATCGGCTTGGTGGGCAAGGTGCCCGGCAAGTATAATCTTTACCTGGGTGCCGGGTTTGACGGCGCGCGACTCAACAAGTTGTATCGTACTTCGATCACGCACGAGGAAATCCTTGAGATGCTGGAGCCGATTCTGTTGGCCTACGCGAAGGAACGCGAGGATGGCGAGCGCTTTGGTGACTTTACAGTGCGGAAGGGCTATGTTGCCGCAACCACCGCAGAGAGTCCTTTCCATGCAGACACGGGCGACTTGAAGACCCCGGCCTGAGCGCTCGCGCTCAGTTGAGGTTCAGCAGGCCTTTGATCCAGTCCTTGAGCTGATCAATGGCCTCCGGTCCCTGAGTGACCACAAGATAAATGATATAAGCGTAGAGCAGGATCGCGCACAGCCCGATGGCGAATGCTACAATGGCGAGCAGGCCGTCTTCTTCGGCGAGGCCAATGCCAATTAAAAAGATGACCATCGCCGGAAAGGTATTGGTCAGGGGGATGGGAAGCATCATCAGTGCCGCCATCACGGCAACCACGATCGCAAGGCCGGCGTGACCGGCGGGCGAGGCAATCCATTCATGGCGCGGCTTGATCCAGCGTTCGGTCGCGCGCAGAAATTTGTCGGCAGCAGCAGCCATACGCTTTGCGAGGCCAGCGGGAATTTGCACCCCTTGTATTCGCCGGGGGAGCCAAAGATTGCGGCGCCCGCTCAGCATTTGAATTGCGATGAGTAGAATTGCGACCCCGAATGGGGTGCTGTAGCCGGGTGCCGGGATGGGGAGGGCGCTGGGCAGGGATAAAATCATGAGCAGCAGACCAAATCCTTTTTCACCCACTTCGCGGGATAAGGTGCCGATATCCTGGTTTGCGCCTTCCGGTAGTTGGAGGGCGGACCGCAGGACCTCGGCAAGGCTTGCTTGTCCTTCTTTGGATTCGGTTTGCATGTTTTTAATGAAGGGGAAAGATTCTGACATGGCGATCAAAGTGAATGAGGTCAAAACAAAGTGATGGATTCCCGGTTTGAAGACGATGCAGGCAAGGCGCTACGGGTGGGTCTCTTTGGGGGAACCTTTGACCCGGTTCACTGTGCGCATTTGGAAATCGCGCGGCGCGTTCGTGGAGCACTGAGTTTGGATCGGGTCATTTTTATTCCCAATGCACAGTCGCCGATCAAGGAATCCGCGCCCGGGGCAAGCGGTTCTCAGCGCCGGGCGATGCTGGCGCTGGCAATTGAGGGTGAGGCGGGTTTTTCCATTGATCCCTATGAGCTCGACCGTGGTGGGGTCAGTTATTCCGTCGAGACCGCGCTCTACTTTTGTGAGCGTTTTCTGGGTGCGGAATTTTTCTGGATTTTGGGGGCGGATCAATTTGAACAACTGGGGCGTTGGCGCGAGATTGAACGCCTGGCATCGCTGCTGACCTTTGCGGTTTTCAGGAGGGCGGAGGCTTCGGTGGTCGCTCCGAAGGTAGCGGGTTTGAAATATACGGAGGTCGATGCACCGCTGATGGATATGAGCTCCAGCGCAATACGTGCGGCATGTGCGAAGGGTGAAATCCCCAAAGGGCAGCTGCCTCGCGGACTTGATGCTTTCATTTTGCGTGAAGGTCTTTATATACGATAAGTTTGAAACGTACCATGTCGACCCAAGCAACGCATAACAATCACCCCGCCCTGAAGGATATTCGGTCGGCGGTCACAGCCTTAGAGGATAAAAAAGCGGAGAAAATCCGGGTGCTGGATGTGAGTTCGCAATCATCCATTACGGATTTCCTCGTTTTGGCGACGGGCACTTCCGAGCCGCATGTGAAGGCGCTAAAGTCCGCTTTGGATGCCACGCTTAAGGAGAGTGGGGTTGAGTTGATTGGGCAGGACCGGGAGCTGGGCAGCGGTTGGTTGGTGGTGGATGCGTTTGATTTTATGGTGCATCTGCAGACCGAGGAAATGCGTGAATTTTACCGGCTGGATCAATTATGGAAAGATGCCCGCGAGGTTGAACTATGAGGGATGTGGGAATGAGGCCGCTAAATCCGTCTCGACAAAATTTCGAGGCTGTGGATTTTCAAGGGCACTAATTAAATTTATAAAATGAAAGACGCGTTGGAAACAATCATTGCGGAGGTTCAGGAGGGTGCTCCCCGGATCGAAAACCGTGCCGAATTCGAGGCTTTTAAGGCGACCATTCAGGGGCCCAATGGATCGCTGACTGCCGTGATGAAGTCAATGGGCAAGGTGCCCAAGGAAGAAAAGCCCGCGATGGGTAAGTTGATAAACGAAGCGAAGTCTGCAGTAATGGAGGCATTGTCGGCGGCCTTGGCAAAGATCGAAGCCGCGGAATTGGCGTCAAAAATTGGCCCGGCAATCGATCCCACTTTGCCCTCACCCGAGCTGGACCGGGGGGTGCTGCATCCGATTGCGCAGGTGCGCGAAGAAATGGTCGCACTCTTTCAACGCATTGGGTTTTCGGTAGCGGAAGCAACCGAGGTGGAAACCGAGCATTTTTGTTTTGATGCGCTCAACATCCCGAAGGACCACCCCGCGAGGGATATGCAGGACTCCTACTACCTGCCCAAGGATTTGGAGATGCAGAACGTTGGCAAGCATGCCGATGAACAATACCTGTTGCGCACGCACACCTCGACGGTGCAGATTCGGACGATGCTGGAACGCAAACCGCCGATTCGGATTATCGCGCCGGGGCGCTGTTTCAGGCGGGACACGCCCGACGCCACCCACAGCGCGAATTTCCATCAAATCGAGGGGCTCTACGTCGATCGTGATGTGACCCTGACCGACTTGAAGGCGACACTGGATCATTTCGTGAAAACAATTTTTGGGGCAAAGGCGCGCACCCGTTTACGTCCCAGTTTTTTCCCGTTCACGGAGCCGAGCTTTGAAATGGATTTTTATTCGCCGGACTTGGGCAAATTGAGCAACAAATGGCTTGAGATCATGGGTTGCGGTATGGTGGATCCGGAAGTCTTTAAGGCGGTGGGAATCGACCCCAAGGTTTACACGGGCTTTGCGTTCGGGATGGGGATTGAGCGCATTGCGATGATTCTGCAGGGGGTGGACGATATTCGCTATTACTATCAAAACGACCTGCGTTTCTTGAAACAATTTGCCTAGACTGAACTGAAACACCGATGAAAATTTCCTATAATTGGCTGAATAAGTACCTTGATCTGGATTCCGTTCAACACGCTCCGGAAGTGCTCGCGGAGGCATTGCCCCTGCTGGGTTTTGACATTGAGACCCTGGAACATCGCGGGCCGCCGTCACTGGAGAACGTGGTGGTGGGTGAAGTGCTGGAATACGAACAGCACCCGAACGCCGACCGTCTGCGTTGCTGCCGGGTCAGCACCGGTCAGGAGGGAGAGCCCCATCGGATCGTATGTGGTGCAAAGAATTTCGAGGCGGGCGATCGTGTGATGGTTGCGCTGCCGGGGGCGGTTTTGCCCGGTGATTTTAAAATAAAGAAATCCAAATTACGGGGTGAACCTTCAGAAGGGATGCTTTGTTCGGCGAAGGAACTGAATCTCGGGCAGGATCATGACGGTATTCTCATTTTGGAGAAAGGGCAGGCTTTGGGCACTCCGCTGAATGAAATTTACAACGAAGTGGATACGATCCTTGATTTGGAAATCACACCCAACCGGGTGGATGTGCTCAGCCACATCGGTCTGGCGCGGGAAGTCGCGGCGCGTTTTGGCCTCGAGCTTAAATACCCCGAGGTCAAGGCAAGCACCCAAAATCCATCCGCCGGGGAATCGCTTTTGGATGCGGTTGAATTGTCTGCGGAGGCGGTGTGTCCGCACTACACCGCGTTTTGCATCCGGGGCGTTAAGGTGGGCGCGAGTCCCGAGTGGTTGGTGAAGGCGCTTGAATCGGTTGGGCTTCGATCCGTGAACAATGTGGTGGATGTCACGAATTATGTTTTGCACGAGACGGGACAACCGATGCACGCCTTTGATGCTGCGAAGATTGAAGGAAAGAAACTGGTGGTCCGGTACGCGAAAGACGGGGAGGAGATCACCACGCTCGATGGCGAAGCGCGCAAACTCAAGGCATCGGAGGCAGTCATTGCCGACGCAAATCGTGCCTTGGCGGTAGCCGGAGTGATGGGCGGGGTCGATGCGGAAGTGGACGAGAGGACGGTCGATGTGGTTTTGGAAACCGCTTATTTTAACCCTGCTTCAATTCGTGCAACTGCGCGGGGGATTGGTTTGACTAGTGACAGTTCCTATCGTTTTGAGCGCGGCATTGATCCCAAGGGCTTGCTCTATGCGTCCTTGCGAGCAGTGGATTTGATCCTCGAAGTGGCGGGCGGTAGCGTCGAGGGTGATCGTATTGAGGTTGGTTCGGAACCGGCGACCTTGAAAGCAATTGATTTGTTTCCCGATCAAGTGCGACGTTTCGTAGGGTTTGACGTGTCGAATGAAGCAATTTGCGAAACATTAACCGCGCTTGATTTGCAGGTAGCCGAGCACACGGAAGCAGACGGCGTGGTTCGTTGGGAGGTTCAGATTCCCTCTTATCGCGGCGATTTGGAACGCGACGTCGATTTGATTGAAGAATTTGTGCGTCTTTACGGAACGGATCGAATTCCGGAAACTGCCGTGATCGCTCGCGGGATTGATGTAGCGGACAACCGGGCTTACACGGTCAGCACGAATGTGGCGGCCTATTTGACCGGGCAAAATTTCAATGAGGCGTTTCTTTACTCGCTCCGTGATCCGGGGGAGACCGAAGTGCTGTTTGGTGAGGCGGCGCACGGTCGCTTGAATTTGGCAAACCCTCTGCAGACAGACCAGAGTCATTTGCGCGCAAGTTTACTTCCGGGCTTATTGGATGTGTTGCAATTGAACAGCGCGAGAGGAACCGGAGCGATGCGCTTTTTTGAGCGTGGTCGCATTTTCAGGGCAATGGAGTCAGGGGTAATGGAACTGGCGGCTTTTGGTTTTGTGATGGTTGGTGAATCACAGGAACGCGCCTGGAGGGATTCAAATTTGGGCGATTTTTATACTGCGCGGACTCTATGCGAGAATATGGCATCACTTGCCGGTTTCCCCCGGGCAAAGTTGAATTTTGAACCACAGGAGACTTCTCCGCTTTGGCAGGGCGGGCAAAGTGCGCGGGCGGGTGATCTAGCGCGGCTGGGCTTTGACTGTACCACAGGGATGTTGAATGCGGCGACACTCCGTGAGCGCTGGAGCCTTGAATATCCGGTTTTTGCGGGAATGGTGGAAATCAATCCGGAATGTTTTAAACGCAATGTGAAACGTGCGCGTCATGCTTCCCTCAGCAATCAACCTGCCTCGGTTCGCGACATCGCCTTGCTGGTGGAGCAATCGGTTTTGGCAGGGCGGGTTCAATCCGATTTGGCAAAGTTTGCGAACAAAGCAGCGGCTGGCTTCGCTTGCGAGTCGGTCACTTGCTTTGACGCCTACGAAGGCGAGGGCTTGCCGGAAGGAATGAAAAGCTTGGCCCTGAGTTTTAGTTTCCGTGCGGCAGACCGCACCTTGAATGACAAGGAGGTCAATTCAGCCTTCCAGTCGATTCAGGATCAAATTGAGGCTGAAACCAGTTATCAGATTCGCAAGTAAAAGCAGTGGGGCGCTGCGCCCTCGGGTGGCTTTTTTACTGGCTAGCTTTGCCAGCTATGCTGATGAGGCACGTGACGACGATTCGAGTACTTTTTATTGCGGCGACGA
Organism: Opitutia bacterium; assembly: GCA_042096455.1. GTDB lineage: Bacteria > Verrucomicrobiota > Verrucomicrobiia > Opitutales > Coraliomargaritaceae > UBA7445. The sequence goes on along the minus strand of JBELLU010000013.1, from coordinate 17,647 downwards.
ACTTTGTATAGCAGAAGACCAAGAACAAAGGCTGGCGGAAGGGCAACGACTGACAGCATAATTGCCAAGCTGCGAATCTTTTCGGTGGTACTTGCCTCGACTGTTACAGAAGAAGAATTATTTCTAGAAATGTTACTAGTGGCAGTGCTGTTTTTCGATGAAACCGCAGTCTGAGCCTGTGAGATATTTTTCTGTAGATTGTCGTCAACTTGATCGTTCAGCAAAAGGCCGCGCATCGTATTGTTTTCAATACCCCTTTTATTTACGCTCTCAAATAAGGTTGAAGACGACCCATTTTGTTCAAAACCGCTACCGATGCTTAAGTCAGCATTTGAGAGCGTACTATTTTTGAGACCTGAAACCTTGGCTGTTTCTGCCGCTCCCTTTACTTCCTTTAATTGGGTGGAAAGGGTGGCATGAACGAAGAGGGGAAAACAAGCGAGCGCCAAAAGGTTTATGCGGCAGAACCTAAAAAACAGACCGATCCCGAGATGGCCCCCATTGGCCATCGATTCCGTTTTTTTGCCTATTTCTTTTATCGGATACATTACTTTTTATGGAAATTAAGGCTAATTTGTAAAAGCGGGCAGCACCATGCGGCACTGCCCGCTTACCCTATATTACCCTATACTATCTACTCTTACTTACTACTAATTTGTGCCGTAGACACAAAAGCGGTTAAATTTTTGACGATATATAAAGAACGTTAAATTAATTTAAATAATATAGAAAACATCAATTAAAATAATGTCAACATCTAAAATATAAAATAAAAATATTTTTATAACCTTAATGTTAATTTTGTAAAAATTATGCGATTCGGCTTAATAGTGCGGTATTTTGGGCACTTAACGACTCAGGATCGCATCGATAACCTGACTTTGGGACTTTGCCGCGAGCAGTTTTTCTCTCGTTTTTGAGAATCGGCAATTTTTTGCGATGTCATTTAAGGTAGCCAAGTGGCCTTCGGTATCGTCGGTCGGACTGAGCAGGAAGAAAATGAGCTGAAGGGGTTCGGTTTGGTTTGGAACCGGCAATCCGCTTGAGAGGTGAATCACAAAGCATGCGCGTTTATCGAGTCCCTCGCAGTGAACATGCGGGATGGCAATACCATGACCCAGGCAGGCGGGGTAGCGGGTGTTTTGTGCTTCCAGGTGCTCCATGACCACTTTGCTTTGAACGCCGGGGAGGTTGGCGTCTGCAATTTGAGCAATCTCGGTATAAAGTGCTCCAAGGCTGGTGCTTTGGAGTCCGTGAAACGAACCTTCCTGCAGGGCCCGGACCAGGAAACCTTTGGATCGTTTCAGGCAAATGACCTCGTCGCCCTGCCGCACCTGATCCTTGAGGGCGGCATCGTTGGCAAGAGTGCGCAGGTTGCGACCCCGACGGATAAAGAGGGGGTGCCAGTCGTTTGTTGGCAGGACCGTGCCCTCCGTCCATACGATCGTCTCGAAGTTGCTTTCGTTCTGCATCAGTTCATTACTGATGAGGGATGGGCGCGCCAAATCGCCGAAGACGGACTGACCGATTATCCGGTTGATGTCATGCGAGCTGGTTTCAGGAATCCAGCCAAATACTTTTTCTGAACCGAGTTTCTCGGCCCAGCGCTGCATGAGGATATTGTTGAGTTCAATATTGTCGGTCAATGCGAGGACGTAACCGGTGCCGAAGAGCGCCTGTTCCTCCTCGTAGAGTTCCTCGGCTTCCATGCCGTCCCGGTGGAGGGCGACGTAGCCTTCGCGGCGTGCGAGGGCAGCATTGCGGGCGTTGCTGTCGAGCAGGATGACATCCTGTTGTTTGTCGACTGCATTGATCAGGCGCGCTAATTGACGCCCAAAATAATGCGCTCCAATGATGACCCAGTCATTTGGGGCGGGTCGCTGCAGTCCAAGCATACGCGCGAAAATTCCAGCGGATAGCCCCTGCAGGATGACTGTCGCGCAGATGACTGAATACACGAAGGATTCAAGGAGCTTGGGGTCACCCTGAGGGTTGTCTCCCTGTGAAAGCGACAAAGCAAAAAGGGAAGCCATGGAGGCGGCAACCACGCCCCGGGGGGCAACCCAACTGAGTAATGCTTTTTCGCGCTTGTTCAAAGCGGTCCCCCAGGAAGAGGTGATAACGCTTAAAGGACGCACCAAAAAGATGACGGAGAGCAAAACCCAGCCGCCGCCATTGGAATAAAAACTGACAAACTGTGCCCATTCGAGGCGCGCGACCAGCAGGAGGAAGAGCAGACCGATCAAAAGGTCAACGATCTCCGCTTTAAATGCTTTAACCTCCCGCAGTTGGCGCGGCTTGTTGAGCCCCACGATGAGTCCGGCGACCGTGACGCTCAGGAGGCCCGCCTCGGGGCGGATTAATTCGGTGAGCCCAAAGAGTAGCATCGCACTGGCAAGCGAAAAGGCGTTCACGATATTGTCGGGGACCCAGCCCCGTCGCATCGTGAAATAAATCAAATAACCGCCGACAACTCCCAAAGTCGCGCCGCTTAGAATTCGCACGATGAAATTGGGGAGTGCCACCGCGCCACCGCCCTCCGCAACCCATTCATAACAAAGGATCGCGACAAAGACGCCGATTGAATCAATGAGTACGGCCTCCCAATGCAAAATACTCGCAACACGTTTGCTCAGACGAATACGGCGCAAGAGGGGGACAATCACGGTTGGGCCCGTCACGATAACCAAACTCCCCATCAAAAGTGCGTAGGAAGGGGTGGTATCAAAGAAAATATAGACGCTCAGGGCGGTGCCGAACCAAGTAATGAGCACACCGGCGCTGAGCAGGCGTTGGATCACTGTGGAGGTTTGGGTGAATTCCTTGAGGTCGAGGGTGAGTCCCCCTTCGTAGAGGATGAGCGCCACCGCAAGGGAAACGAGCACCGGGAGGAAATGCCCGAGCGCATCAGGCCGCAGCAGATTGAGACCTTCGGGCCCGAGGGCAAAGCCGCCACCGAGGAGCAGCACGATCGTGGGTAAGTGGAGCCGTCGGGAGAGGACCGTCAATAAACAGCCTGCGCCCACGGCGAGACAAAGGGCCCACAGGGCACTATGCGGATCTGTGTTGGCAAGATGCGAAGCGTCCATATTAGCGCCCGTGGTTTAGGCTAGCGGTCCAATTCATGGCACATACCGAGCGCAGGTGAGACTTCGCTGGTCTTGCCGATCACTTTTGCAGGTACTCCCGCCACGCTGGTATGGGGTGGCACGTCATTCAGGACCACGCTGCCGGCCCCAACTTTCGCGCCCGCGCCAATTTCAACATTGCCGAGGATTTTTGCCCCGGCTCCCAGCAGAACTCCGGAGCGCACTTTGGGGTGGCGGTCGCCGCGGTCTTTCCCGGTTCCACCGAGGGTGACTTCGTGGAGGATCGAAACATCCTGTTCGATGACGGCGGTTTCGCCCGCGACAAAACCGGTCGCGTGGTCGAGGAGAATGCCGCCGGCCAGTTTCGCGGCGGGGTGAATATCAACGCTGAAGGTCTCGGAGATAAGGCTTTGCAGGTAAAGCGCGAATTCGCGGCGGTCCTGATTCCAAAGAAAATGTGCGACTCGGTAGCAAACGAGGGATTGAAAACCCTTGAAAAACAGGAGCGGGGTCAAGGCATCCGGGCATGCCGGGTCGCGATCGCTAACGGCGCGCATATCCATCGCGATCTGTTCAAGTATTTGGGGATCTTCGCTGAATGCCTGAAGAAAGGTCTGGTGGAGCACCTCGATTGAAGCGGCGTGATTGGCGAGCTTGCGGGTGAGGCGGTGGGTAAGGCTTTCGGCAAAGCTGGTCCGGTCGATCACGGTCTCATGCAGCAGGGTCTTCAGAGCGGGCTCACGCTCCAGCATCGCTATCGCCAAATGCCGCAATGCATCCCAGAAGCGGTCGATATCCGAGCAATCTATCGTTTTATTTGTATCGTTCACTGGATTGACTTTGGCCGAGTTCTGGCGACTGGCAACCTCTCAAATCAAAAACAATTACGCGTTTTTTATTCCGGGACTTGCAATATTACCCGGCAGAAGTTCCAGCTTGCGTAGATTCCCCCTCTCTTTACTGCGAAATTAGCCTCATAATCCCGAAAAAAGCGCATCATTTGACTGGGTTTCAATTTTCGACGGACGCTGGCACCGGTCCCATGCAGGGATTTCCAAAAGGACAAGGCGCATGGGTAGTCATAGCGCCGCATTTTATTTTCGATGCGGCGAATATGGTATCCAGCCCCGTTGAAAATGGAACCCCATTCCTCCGGTGAACGCCATTCGACGGGACCAGCACCTCCCAATATCGATTCGAGTTCGGGGAGTGAGGGTTTTGCAAAAAAGACCATCGTCAAATAACCACCCGGGCGCAGGAGCTGTCGCCAATTTTGTAAGTTTTTCAAGGGGTCGGGGGACCATTGCAGCAGGCTTGCGCTGACAAGATAATCCCAATTTTCCCGCTTGCTTACTGTTTGCCATGCATCGCGAATGGAAAGTTTGATATCGGGGACTTGAAGGGCGCATTCGCGGAGCATTTCAGGCGAGAGGTCGCTGCATTCCAAATCTTTGAATCGCCCCATGAGTTTGCGCGAGAGGAAGCCTGTTCCGGCGCCCAGTTCAAGGCAGGTTTTATCCAAATCTTTTTTGGGTAACCACTGGGCGAGCCAGTTTGCGGCGTCCGCCTGAACATGGGCATGGGAGGCATAGCTCAGCGCCTTCCGCGCAAATTGTGGCTGTGCTGGACTGGATTTTTGAGTCACGGGTTCAGGTTTTTTTGACGGAGTTTTGTAAAGAGATTCCGGTAGTCGTGATTGGTGTTTAAAAGTTTTGCGTGTTTGAAGGAGGGGGAGATGGCTGCTGCCTTGAGTAAGGTGTCTTGGGTGGCAATGACCGCGGCGACTTTTTCCAGACCCAAGTCGGGCGCTGATTTTTCCTGTAATGCCTGAAGTCCCCAATCGAGGTTTTTCACCGAATCGGGCAAGGGGGAATGGGCTTGAGACGCGGTTATTTCGGCGAGGTGGTAGAATAGTTTGAGGGCGGCTGCGGGATTTTTGCGAAGTCGTGCGCGCAGGGAATCCAGAACCGTCGCCGCAGTGGTCCCTCCACGCTCTGCCTCGCAGCAGAAGGCCAGAATCGGTGCGAGGCACAAGACCGGGATTTTAGGGGGTATTTCGTTGATGCGCTCAAGCAGCAGGAGACTGCCCAGCGAATAGGCACCCAGATGGCTTGGCTTCAAGCCGAGCGCCTCCTCGACTGCCCGGGGGGAGGGGAGGACAACGCGATGCTCCGCTTCTGGTTTCCATGCGGTCGCGGCTTCCCTGAAGTCATCCGCCGGCACTGCCCAACCCGATATCCAAACCCAGCGCTCAATCATCGTTTAATCGGGCAAAGTTTTTCAGCAGGTAGTCGTAATCAGCGGCCTCCAAGCTGGATTTAAGGGAGAGGCGCAGGCGGGCGGCGTCTTTGGGGACGGTCGGCGGGCGAATTGCGGCGACGCGAATACCAGCTTTTAGCAAGCTGCGGGCATGATCCATCGCTCGTTTGGATGCGCCGCAGATGATGGGTACTATTGCAGAATCCATTCCGATGACCTCCCATCCCTGCGCGCGCAGGGCATTGCGGAAGGATGCTGCGGCTTGACGGCATTTCTCGCTCTCTGAAGGATCGCGCTCCCGCAATATTTGAATCGCGGCTAGCGCGGCGGCGGCATTGGCCGGCGGAAAATAGGTGGAGTAAATGAATGCGCCGGTTTCATTGATGCAGAGTTCCCGGCGCCAGGCATCGTGGAAAAGGGTGTAGGCTCCGGACGCGGCGAGGGATTTCCCAAATGTGCCGGTTAGAATATCAACGGAATTGAGAACGCTGCAGGCTTGCGCGAGACCCGCGCCGGAATCGCCATACCATCCAGTGGCGTGTGCCTCATCCAGGAACCAGGTAAAGCCGTAGGTTTTTTTGAGCGCAGCGATTTTTTTAAGGTCGGGGTAGTCGCCGTCCATTGAGTAGACACTTTCGGTCACAAGGTGGATGGTGCGATCGGCGTGACATTTGAGGAGTGATTCCAGTTGCCCGAGATCATTGTGGGGAAAACGGATGAGACGGGCTTTGGATTTAAGGATTCCAGCAATGAGGCTGTGGTGGATGAGGCGGTCCGCGAGGACGAGATCGCCCGCTTGAATCATGAGTGAAAGGACCGCTTGGTTGGCATCGTAGCCGCTGTTCCACAGCAAGGCATGAGGCATGGCATACCAGTCACGGATTTCGGCTTCCAGTTCGGCATGAATCGGGGTGTAGCCGGTTATCAGCGGCGAAGCGGAGGCGGAAGTCCCATAGCGCAGGATAGCTTGGTTTGCCGCCTGTGCGAGACGGTCATTTTTTCGCAGGTTCAGGTAATTGTTATCGGCGAGGTTGAGGGTGCCCGTCGGATCCTCAACGACCTGCAATTCACGGAGCATCCCTTTTTCGCGGCGGATTTTCAGGCGGTTTTCCGGGCTAGCTGCCACGGCTTCTGGTAGACTTTTCCTTTGCGGATTCAAAAGCTCCGCCCGGAATGTTTCGAGGCTGCGTTGTCCCTTTTTGAGCAAGGCGAATAAGGGCAGGGCAAGTTGGGCATAGGCGGTTTGATTGGAGGCATCGACTTCGGCAGTCACCGCGCTTGAGGTGTTCAATAAAAAAAAATGCGGACGGTCTCCGCAGTAGGCATGAAGGAGGCGCGCCTGATTGATGGCACCCAAGCGGTTATCGATGACGATAAGGGTGCGGGTCGGATTGATGGCATCGATGAAATCACGCCAGTCGTGACCGGAGGCATCCAAAGGGACCGCCAGACCACCGGCGCCCTCAATGAGGCGTATGTCTGCGGGGGCTAAATCCTGCAGTGCCCCGGCGAGTTTGGCAGGTTGGCTGGGGTCGTCCTGCGCGGTGGGTTGGGTCGTCGGGGCAAGCGGGTCGGGGTATTGGATGAGGGTGTGAGCGGTGACGGCAGGGTGATCTGCGAATTGAAGCGCCCAATCGGCATCGCCGGAGTTTCCGCAATCAACCGCTTTAATGATTTGCACGGATTGACCCTGCTCCGCGAAATATCTAGCCAAGACAGCGCAGGCATAGGTCTTTCCGACTCCGGTATCGTTCGCCGTTACAAAGTAGGTCTGCATCGCTGCGTCGACGCGGTGGGTGTATTATGAGGCGGTTGCTTCGAGGGGATCCCCGGTCTTAACAATGGAAGACCGTCCCTGTTTCTCTCGCGCAACATTCGGGTCGAGGGCATGGAGTCCGAAACGTGCCAGCATTTTCTCATCGTCGGACGCCTCGGGGTTGGCGGTCGTGAGGAGTTTGTTGCCGATGAAAATACTGTTGGCGCCCGCAAGAAAGCAGAGGGCCTGCGTTTCCTCGCTCATATCGCTTCGTCCGGCGGAAAGCCGTGCGGTGCAGCGCGGCATGAGTATGCGGGCTACTGCAATGAGACGGATGAATTGAATCGGATCCACCGGTTTTTGTTCGCACATGGGAGTCCCTTCAACCGCAACGAGGGCATTGATGGGAACGGACTCTGGTTGAGGTTCCAAGTTGGCGAGTTCGACGAGGAGCTTAAGGCGGTCGTCTTCAGACTCACCCATCCCGATAATCCCGCCGGAACAAACCTCGAGCCCGGCTTTGCGAACATTGGCGAGGGTTTCAAGGCGGTCGTCATAGCTGCGTGTCGAGATGACTTCGCTGTAATATTCGCGGGAGGTATCGAGATTGTGGTTATAAACGGTCATGCCGGCTTCCTTGAGGCGGCGGGCATGATCCTCGGTCAGGAGGCCAAGTGTGCAGCAAACCTCCATGTCGAGTTCATCGACGATCTTGACGGATTCCAGCACGCTTTGGAATTGCCGCTCGTTGGATGTGCCGCGCCAGGCAGCACCCATGCAAAAACGGGAGGCGCCGGAAGCCTTGGCTTTGATGGCGGCGATGCGCACTTCCGCCGGATCCATGAGCGGCTCACGATCGACAAAAGTGGTATAGCGAGAGGACTGGGCGCAATATTTGCAATCCTCCGAGCAGGCGCCGGTCTTGATGGACTGGAGCATCGAGAGCTGTACGCCCGCGGGGTCTTGGAATTCATGGTGTGCCTGTTGGGCACGAAAAATAAGGGTGGTGATCGGGAGTTGATACAACTCCTGTGCGGATTCCAGTGTTACACTCATCTTTTACAATTTAGCGTAAACAACTGTTAAGGCAATATAATTATTGCTTAATATTTAAGCATGGCTACCGAGGACGGACCGGAGCGTGTGCAGCAATCGCTCGCAAAGAAAATCGATTTCCTGATTTGAAATAATGAGGGGCGGTACGATTAAAAGGCTATCGCCGAGGGGCCGGAGCAGCAATTCATTTTGCCGGGCGGCAAGGCAGATTTGCCAACCGGTTCGGTCTTCGACTTTCCAATCGGGCTCGCCTGGGCGTGGCCCCAGTTCAATACTGGCAGTGAGTCCGGTTTGGCGCAGACCATGAAGGTTGGGATGGCGCGAAAAGTGGCTTTGGATTTTCTCACCGAAATAACGAATGGTTTGCTCAAGTTTGCCTGATTGGATGCGTGCTTGAAGTTTTTGGAAGTTCTTGAGGGCAACCGCGCAGGCGAGGGGATTGGCGGTAAAGGTATGACCATGAAAGAAAGTGCGGTCTGTTTTCCATTCCCCGAGACAGGCCTCATAAATACTGGATTGGATTAACGTTGCGGCGATAGGCAGGTAACCGCCACCCAGTCCTTTGGCGAGGCAGAGGAAATCCGGCTTTACTGCTTCTTTTTGGCAGGCGTAGATTTCGCCGAGGCGCCCGAATGCCACAAACACTTCGTCGAGGATAAGATGCACATCATAAGCGCGGCAGAGTTGTTCGATGGATTTGAGGAAACCGGCGGGTTGTATGTGCATGCCAGCAGCCCCTTGCACGAAGGGTTCGATTACGAGTGCCGCGACTTGTGCCGCGTTCTCTTTGAGATACTGCTCCAGTGTTTGAAGGCTGTGTTGGGCACTTGTTTGGCCATTGCATTGATGGGGACCAGCGCAGTCGCCAAGGCTGCAGCCCTCATGTGCGGCCTGGCAGCCGGGTGCGGGGAAATGCCAGGAATCGAGAAACCAATCCTTGAAGCGTTCATGAAAACGCCCGGATTTTCCGGCTGCCATCGTGCCAATGGTGTCACCGTGATAACCGCCCTCCATTCCGATAATGCGCTGTTTTTGAGATTTTCCGCAGAGTTGCCAATATTGATAGGAGAGTTTGAGCGCGATCTCGATTGCGTTGGAGCCGTTGTCGGAAAAGAAACAGCGCTCGAGCCCGCGGGGTGCGGCGGCAATGAGGGTTTGAGCAAGTTCGACGGCTTTGGGGTGGCTCAATCCGAGATAGGTGCAGTGGGCTACTTTCTCGAGTTGTTCCTTGAGTGCGGCGTTTAAATCGGGGTCGTTATGCCCGAATGTATTTGTCCAAACTGAGGCATTGGTGTCGAGGTAGCGTTTGCCTTCCGTGTCCCATAGCCAGCAACCCTGCCCGCGGGCAATGTGGAGCTGCGGCCATTCACAGTATTCCTGCATTTGGCTGAAGGGATGCCAACTATGACTTTTATCCCAGTGGTCCAGTTGTTCTTTTTTACACATGTCTTCTTTCGGGTTGCCACGCATCGCACCAACACTCTTTACTTTCCATCCTATTCTAAATTTTAAAATCTTTCAATTATGGTTACAGGCTTACTTTTTTCAGGACAGGGCGCGCAGCAAATTGGGATGGGTCGCTCCCTTTATGAATCATCGGAGACCGCGCGTACCCTCTACGATACTGCGAATGAGGTCTTGGACTGGGACTTGAAGGGGGTCAGCTTCGAGGGACCCGAGGAAGCGTTGCGCAGCACGAAGGTCTGTCAGCCGGCGCTTTATGTGCACGGATATGTGGTCTATGCATTGCTGAAAGAGCGTGGGTTGCTGGATAATCTGGTTACAGCCTGTGGGCTGAGTCTGGGCGAGTTGACCGCTCTGGCATGTGCAGAGGTTTTTGATTTTGAAACCGGTTTGCGTTTGGTGGCGGAACGGGGCCGTCTCATGCAATTGGCCTGTGATACCACCATGGGTGGCATGGCGAGTGTGATCGGGGGTGAACCAGAAGCAGTGCAGCAACTCTGTGACGAATATGATATCGAAATCGCGAATTTGAATTGCCCCGGTCAGATCGTAATATCCGGAGAGAACGATAAAGTTCTGGATGCGGTCGCAAATTCCTCGGGTCGCGGCTTTAAGTTGGTGAAGCCGCTCAATGTAGCCGGAGCCTACCACAGTCGTTTGATGATTTCCGCCCGCGATGCCTTTGCGGGTTTTATTGAGAGCTTTGAGTTTAAGTCCCCGTGCCTTGCAGTGTATACCAACGTAACTGGGCAAGGGGTGAGCGAGCCGGCGCAAATAAAGGAATGTCTCGTAGAGCAGGTGGTCTCATCGGTAAAGTTTGAAGATTGCCTGCGTAACGCCGCTGCCGAAAACGGAGTCGAACAATTTTATGAGTGTGGCCCGGGCAAGGTGCTCGCCGGACTTGCCCGGCGAACCGATAAATCGATCAATGTGATTCCGGTTTACGGGTATGAAGACCTGCCCGCCTAAAATTTATTTGGGTCAAGCGATAAGGGCGGTATCGGCAATTTTAGCCTCTTTGCCATTGGTGATATAGGAATAATTTTCCCTCCACTTATAATAACGCTGAAGTTCGAGGGCGTAAGGGTGGTTTTTGAGGGCACATAATTGATGCCAATTCGCGCTGAAGGTACAACACTCGTATGGCAAATCGATTCCATCCAAGATATCGTCATGATAACCGATACCTACTATGCCGTAGAACTTGTTCCTCAAAAGATTGAAGCGCGACTCGGATTTGAGGAATTCACTCAAGGCGGTGAGCTTTTGGCGGATTTCCTGTTTGAACGCACTGCTTTGTTTGTCGCTCCATGAAGTGATGAAAAACAATATGCAATTACGAGTCGACAGGATGACATCCAATTCGAAATTTGGTACGGTTAGTGTTTCGCAAGGTGGTAGTTTTCGCCAGAGGAATATCTGTGTGTCTTCAGCGGTCGCATCATTGATTTTCAGCTGTTTGAATAATTCGGAGGTCCAGTCTTCAAGAATTTCCTTCTTGGCTTTCATGACCGTTCCGAAGGCAGACCACACCAGTGCCGAAACATTGCTGATGGACTGAAGCTGACAGAAATGGCCAAGTTTCCAGTTTGCGTTTGAAAAATGCTCATCTTCGGAGAGGGGCGAATCGCTTGGCTTGTTTTTAATCGCCAGTTCCGTTGGTGGCCACTTGATATCTTTGCCTTTGATCAGATTCTCATCCGGATGCAAGGTTGCGATGTTACCGCGTTCGTTGAAGCACACTTCAATGTCTTTACCGTTCCAGTCTTTCATTACGTTTTTTATTTAGGGTTATTGTTTAGGGTTAATGCTTTTTTTTAATAGAAAATAAAGGTATGATTTAAATATTTAGAATCAATATAAAAGAATTTTAAATTAGGTATTAAAAGGGTATTAATTTTTTAATACAGTACCGTTTGGTGACGGTCTTCAGTTGCCAACACTCTCGGTAGACAGGAAATCGTAGCCTCTCGCCAAGTCTAAATAAGCCTCCACCTGTTTTTCCTGCCAATCGCTGTTGCGGCTAAAAACCTTTGCAAGAATGCTCGCCACAAGGGGAGCCGCCTCAATGGAAGCGCGTGCATTCAAGAGGAGGGCCCGCGTTCTTCGGGCGAGTACATCTTCCACTGTACACGCCATTTCTTCCTGAGCGTGCCAGAAGATTTCGGCTTTTTGATAGGGCAGGTCAGGATGTATCTTCTCCGCGAGCGCGGGTGTGCCCTGTATGAGATTTTCGATTTCACGGGCATCCGATCCATAGACTTGGAGATTTTTTGCTTTGATGGGCTCATGCGTCCAGCCGTGGATTTGCAAATTAACAGTGGGGCAGGGTTGATGCTCCAGTCCTGCAAGAGTTTCGGCGTGATCAATGACATCTTCTGCCATTTTTCGATAGGTCGTCCACTTTCCGCCGGTTAAGGTGATGAGACCGCTTTGGCTGACAATAATGCTGTGATCCCGTGAAAGGGCTGCGGTATTTCCGTTTGAATCATCGGAGCGCACGAGCGGCCTAAGCCCGGCAAAAATACTGCAAACATCTTCGGGTTTGGGATTATGATTTAAGTATTTGCAGGCATGAGTCATTACGAACTCACGTTCCTCACTGAGCGCACGCGGTTCGAGTTTTGCGCTCGCAACGGGCGTATCGGTGGTGCCGACGACGACATGATCGTGCCATGGCACCGCGAAGAGGACCCGCCCGTCTTCGGTTTTAGGAACCATGATGGCAGCTTCTCCGGGAAGAAAATGCCTGGGGAGGACAATATGGATGCCCTGGCTAACCGCGATGATGGAGCCTGCCTGCGGTTCGTCCATTTGACGGAGTGAATCTGCAAAAACACCGGTTGCATTAATGACCGATTTCGCGAGAACAGTGAAGGTCTGTCCGGACTCCAGATCCTCGATTTCCACTCCGCTAACAAGGCCGTGTTCTTTGACAAGGCCGATGCAGCGGGTATAGTTCAACACCACAGCGCCGAGGGATTCGGCGGTGCGGGCGAGGTTAATGGCAAGGCGTGCGTCGTCAAACTGCCCGTCCTGATAAATAACTCCGCCCAGAAGTTTTGCCTGCTCGATGGTGGGAATAGCCTCGAGGGTTTCATCGATGTTAAGGTGCCGTGAGGGCGCGAGGCCGAGTTTGCCGGCGAGTCGATCATAGACTTTCATGCCAATGCCATAGAACGGGCCTTCCCACCAGGCGTAGTTTGGGATGACAAAGGACTGTGGGTGAACGAGATGCGGGGCGTTTGCCGCGAGGCGCCCGCGCTCGCGCAGCGCTTCCAAAACCAGCGAGACATTACCCTGTTGCAGGTAACGCACGCCGCCGTGAACCAGCTTGGTGGAACGACTGGAGGTGCCCTTGGCGAAATCGGCCTGCTCAAAGAGTGCAACCCGGTGGCCGCGGGCAGCCGCGTCAAGTGCGGCTCCAAGTCCGGAAGCACCGCCGCCGATCACGACAATATCAAAGGGAGTTTTCTCAGCGTGAAGGCGGTCAAGTTGATGGGAGCGTTTTATTTTATTAAGGGGGTTAAAATTAAAAAGTAATTACGGTGCGCAAGGTGGCGAGGTAAATGGTGTCACGGTTCTTGTCGCCTTTGGGCCGGTGAATAGCTTGAAACCCTGGTTGGATGGTGAAGTAGGGTTTCAGCATTGTCTTATAAGAGATCTCAAAAATATACTCCTCGTTCATGCTGAGAGAGTTTCGTCTCGCATAATGATCACTGAGGAAGCTTACCACTGCACCGATGCCGAGCTCGTCCAGTGGACGGTTTGCCAGTGGGCCGACGGCCCGGAGGAGGGCGGTGAGCTGCTGGTGATAGAGGTTGCGATCTTTCGGTGCGTAGCTCCACATGACCGATCCATCCAGATGACGCGCTTGGTTTGTCCCGAATTGTGCAATGGTTCTGCCCGCGCCAGCATAAACGACGTAGTTGTTGTTCACTCGGGTGCTTGTAGTGGCGGAGGATAAATCGGGGAAACTGCCCTCGTTCCAATGGGCTCCGATTTTGGCATAACTGGTGGCCGGACCGGGTCGCCGGATTCCGATTTCAAGCGCAGAGGCCAGTGGGCCACTATAGTCGAAGGTGAGACCGTTGGAATCATCTTCATAGACATTGTAGTTGTTGGTATCAAAGAAACCGATTTTTAGATAGCTGGTGTTATTCGGATCAGTATCGGTTTGGTATTTCACGACGGTGCCCCATTTTTCTCCGGGATGAAAGGGGAGATTGGTTCCGGTTGATGGCTGTAGGATGATGCGTGGCACGTAGTCCAACTCCAGATTCATGAACACCGTGCTGTATTCCTGCAGGCCAAATTCTGCCACCCCGTCAATTTTGCCAATCTTGTAGCTCAGCATCCCATCCATCAATTCTTGATTGAGGCTGAGATTTGTTAAGCGCGTGAATTGCCGGCTCTCGATGGTGCTCGGATTCGTCAAGACATCAAAGGTGCGCCGGTTGTAAAAATGGTGACCGTATTGATGGATGCCCCCAATCGCGAGGGTGGCTCCGGAGAACCCCAGATATTTATCGAGATCAAGGGCGGCATCGATCTGCAGGCGACCGAAATACGTGGCGCCGGTTTTGGGAGCCCCGCTGATATCGTCATACACATCCAGGATATGTTTGGCTTTGATGTCAAAGCCGCCATCGGCGAGGGAGGTGCGTGAACCGCCGAAATCGCCAAGAAGGTTCGCGGTGTAATCATTGGCAGACAAGAGAGCAGATAGTGGTGCGAGGGTAAGGGTCCATATAAAATAATATTTGATTTTCATGGAGCTCTCTTGGTTATGCGAACCTTAGGGCGGTCCGCGTGATTATGGTGGTGAATTAATCATCCGGCTTGATCCATTCGAGGGACCGATTGACGGCCTTTTTCCAGCCTGCGTGCCACCCTGACATTTGTTCGGGTGAGCGCATGGGTTTGAAGGTCAGGTCGGAAGTCCAGTTTTTTGAGATACATTCCCGGTCATCCCAGAAGTCCACTGCGAGGCCGGCGAGGTAGGCAGCCCCGAGGGCGGTGGTCTCGATACACTGGGGCCGAATGACGGAGGCCTGCAGGAGGTCCGCTTGGAATTGCAGGAGGAGGTTGCTGCGGGCGGCCCCGCCATCAACGCGGAGTTCGCGCAGTTTGAGTCCGCTGTCTTTTTCCATGATTTGAATGAGATCCGCGCTTTGATAGGCGATTGAATCGAGCGCGGCGCGGCATAGCTGGGCGCGGTTGGTGCCACGGGTCAGGCCGAAGATGGTGCCTCGGGCGTAGGGATCCCAATGCGGTGCCCCGAGTCCGGTGAAGGCGGGGACGATATAGGCGCCTCCGGCATCACCGACTGAGGCGGCGAGTTTATTGAGTTCTTCGGCATCTTGCACAAGTTTGAGCTCGTCACGCAGCCATTGCACCACTGCGCCACCAATAAAGATGGATCCCTCTAGGGCGTATTCAATGTGGTTGCCAATGCGCCAGGCTACGGTGGTGAGTAGATTGTTTTGCGAAGGGATGGGTTTGTCGCCCGTGTTCATAAGCATGAAACAACCGGTCCCGTAGGTATTTTTTACCATGCCGGGCTCGAAGCAGGCCTGCCCGAAGAGAGCGGCCTGTTGGTCGCCCGCCATCGCCGCCACCGGAACACCGCTCAGTTCGGGGATCGCGCTAACGGGGCCGTAGACCTCTGAGCTGGAACGGATTTCAGGTAGAATGGCTTCGGGCACATTGAGGCGTTGCAGCAAATCCGGATCCCAATCGCCGGTTTTGATGTTACAGAGGAGGGTGCGGCTGGCGTTAGTGAGGTCGGTGGCATGGACCTTGCCGCCGGTGAGCTGCCACAGGAGCCAGCTATCGACCGTGCCAAAGCAGAGTTTGCCATCCATGGCTCGTTGCTGCGCGCCTTCCACGTTATCAAGAATCCAGCGCAGTTTTGTGCCGGAAAAATAGGGATCGAGGCAGAGTCCGGTTTTTTCGCGGATCCTATCCTCGTGTTGATCTTGTTTGAGTTGGCTGCAGAAGTCGGCGGTGCGGCGGTCTTGCCAGACAATAGCGTTGTGGATCGGTTTGCCGGTGTCGCGATCCCAGATGACAGTCGTTTCGCGTTGGTTGGTGATGCCAATTGCGGCGACCCTGCTTTTATCGAGGTTCGCTTTTTGCATCGCTTCCTCAATGGTGGCTTTTTGGCTGCTCCAGATTTCCTCCGGGTTGTGCTCCACCCGGCCGGGGCGCGGGTAAAGTTGTTGAAATTCCCGCTGTGCCACCGCGACAATTTCAGCGTCATGGTTAAAGATTATGGTGCGTGAACTGGTGGTACCCTGATCGATTGCGAGGATGTATTTTTGCTCAGTAGTCATGTTTCAGTTTGCAAGTGGGCTGGGGGGTTGGGTTAGAGTTGGAGCATGATAAATAGTTTAGCGCCCAGAATGCCACCCAGAAGAGGAGCTACGACAGGAATCCAGGCATAGGACCAATCAGAGTCGCCTTTTCCGGGAATGGGCAGGAGGAAATGCGCGAGGCGGGGGCCGAGGTCGCGGGCGGGATTGATGGCATATCCGGTGGGACCGCCGAGGGAGAGACCAATCGCAAAGACGAGGAGGCCCACCAGGAGGGGGCCAAACCAAGTGCCCACTGCGAGGGTCCAGGCTTCTTGCCCGTCTTGCGCGCCAAGGGCGACCTTCCCGAGTGCAAGGACACCGAAAATCAGCATCGCGGTCCCAATGACCTCTGTCATAAAAGCGGGGCCGTTTTTACGGATGGCAGGGGCGGTGCAATGACACGCCAGTTTGCTTTTTTCATCTTCGGTAACCGCCCAGTGGGCAAAGTAAGCAAGATAGACCAGCACCGAGCCAACAAAAGCTCCGAGCATCTGCGCCGCGATATAACCCGGTACTTTGGCCCATTCAAAGGCGTCAATTGAAGCGAGTGCCACCGTCACCGCTGGATTAATGTGCGCGCCGGAAATTCGACCCACGGTATAAACCGCCAGCGCGACCGCCATGCCCCAGCCGGCTGTTATGACGATCCATCCGCTCTTTTGTCCCTTGGATTGATTGAGCACCACATTGGCGACCACGCCATTACCCAGTAGAATAAGAATGGCAGTTCCCGTTGCCTCAGCTAGATATACGTTCATTGCTAAATTAGCTTTTATAGCCTACTAAATAAATTAGCAAGTGAAAAATTATTATCTTTTAAATTATTCTCACGTTATTTTAAAAGATAGCGGACCGATATTCAGGCTAAACCCAAGGCGGGGAAGCTCGTTCAATGGGAATGCGAGCAGGCGCGGTTCATTCTTCGGGCATTGGCGGGACCGGAAGGGGAGCCCAGGCAAATGCATTGTGGCTTTGCCTCAATGACGCGGGGGATGGCAAAATCCCGAAAAAAGCGGGAGGTATCAGTGCTCAAGCTCTGCCGCGTGAATGGCAAAGACGATCGTGACCTCGGCGCGCACCGCCAGCATTCCGGCAGCGTGGGCAGGACCTGAGCCGCCATTGCGGGGGGCTGCTGATAATACCATGGCATCTGCCATTGGGTAGGGGCGGGCTCCGTGGCTTTCGCTGATACGCAGGGGTGAACGGACTTCCATTCCAAGGGCTCCCGCCATTTCGATCGCTTTGAGGCGGGCGTCCTCGATCGCCTTGAGGCGGGCTTTTGCCTGGATCTGTGCGAGGGTCTCGTGGTCGAGACCCCAAGTGGAATTGCGAATCCGGAGGCTTTCGAATTTGGACAAGTCGCGCCAAACCGCATCGTATTGATTGATGTCGGTTAGTTCAAAGGCGATACGGGTCGAGGCCTCGTAGCCATCCTTGACGTTGCTGTTGTTCTTGCGGGTGTAGTGCTCACTCAGTTTTGGCCGGCTGGTCTGAATGCGGTCTTTGGAGACTCCCAATTTTTCAATGGCTTTTAAGATACGGGCAACCTCGGAGGCGTGCACCTCGGCCAACTGCGCAATATCGGGGCCCCGGTTCTCGACCTCAATATCCCAGCGCAGGAGTTCCGGTTCCGCCTCCACGAGCCCCTGACCGCTTACTTCGAT
>JBELLU010000012.1:0-35858 GCA_042096455.1 Opitutia bacterium | reverse complement strand
TTAAAGCACAAGATCCTTAATCTTGCGTGTCTACCAATTCCACCACTCGACCAAGTGTTGTGTTAGGATCACAATTAAGAGTAAGACAAAAACGCCTGCTTTTTCTCAAATCAACACCAAAGTCAAAAAATCTTGTTGCAAAAAAATAACGCTAGCGAAGCTTGAAACTTTATCAATGAGTCCGTTAAACTAGCATTTCTTTTATCTACAACCACACCGCATCTCGAAATGCGTTATTACTTATGAGCGACGAAACCCTTAATGAATTGCCCGAAAAGGCAGAAAAGCCTTTGGACTTGAGCACCCTGTCCAATTTGGATTTTGGCCCCTCATGGGCCGGCGATACAGCTGCCTCTTCTTCGGGGAACCGCCATAAGAATTACAAAGTCGAGAAGCACAGCGGGCACGACAGAAAAAGAAGTTCGGGCAGTCGCGACCGCCGACCTTCGCGTCCGTCCCGGGATAGCAACAGTTCGGGAAAAGATGGGTTTCGTTCGGGGAATCGCGGCACGGAAAATCGCGGTCGTCCAAGAGGGGGAAACAGTCGTGGTCATAACAGCGATCACAATCGGAATGTTTTTGAGCCGACCGTAAAAATTGATCTTTATCCCCAAGACGAGGCCTTTGATGCTTTGGTTAAGCGCCTCCAATCAACGGCTCGCACCTATCAATTGTTTGAGATAACCAAATTGTTGCTCGAAAAATACGAACGCTTCATCGTGGTGGTGTCGCCCAAAACCAAGGAAGAGGCTGCGCCGAAGCTCTATTATTCGGTGCCGGGGCATTTGCCATTTGAAACCGAGGAGGCCGCCATCAATCATGTCCTAGCGAATCACTTGGAATTATTTTTTGAGGCAGAGACGGTTGAAGTTGAGGCGCCCAAAGGAAATTTCCTGATGGTGAATCGTTGCCCGTTCACTCAAGAACTGCTGGGTCCACCCAACTACCACCGTTACTCCGAGTTCCTGCAGCGGCATTTTGCAAACCGCATTACCGGTATGAGCATGGAACGCTATCTTGAGAAAATTGAGACCGTTAAAGACCAGGAAGTTATTGATGCATGGGTGAACTCAATGAAGGAGAGTGTTCGCTATACTGTTAAAGAACCGGCTGAGGGTGAGCCTACGGTGCTGGAAACATTGGAGGCGGCACGTTTGTTTTTGCTGCAATATCGCAAGGCGGCAGTGGTTGGTTCAGGCGAATCAGTGCGTTTCGCAGGACGTGATTTGGAACGTTTGCCAGCCGGTGATCTCCGCCGCTCAGTCGAAAGCTATGTGGAGCAACAACGATATTTTCCGCTGGAAACAGCCAACAATATTCGGGGGCGCCTGCGCCGTCACAACTTTACCATTTATAAAAAAGGCGCAAAGAACGCTTCGTTTGTTTGCGCAGTTAAACGTAAATTCCGTGACACAAACTCCGTGTTTACCGATTCGATCCAAAAATTGATCGATTTCATTGAAACGCATCCCGAGATTAAGGCTTCGGGTTTGGCGCATTCCTACTTGGGGATTCAGATGCCCGTAAAGCAACCGGGTCAGCTCAAGCTCGCGGAGCAGGACTCTGCCGGCAAGAAGGATCCTGAGGTCGCGACGGGCGAAGCGGAGTCGGGCACAGAGGAAGCGGCTAAGGAGGTGGCGCAAGAGAACGCCGAAAACCTCGCCGAAGCCGAATCGGCGCGCGAGAAAGGGGATTCTACTGCTGAATCAGAAGTGAAGCCTGCTCTTTCAGAAGCTCAGGAATCGGAATTGAAGCAACTAAAAATGGATCTACGTTGGCTGGTTACCGAGGGCTATGTCACCGAATACGGTGATGGTCGTCTCTTTGCACCGTTGCCAATGCCACCTGCGAGCCCCAAAAGCAAGAATGCCAAGTCGGATGAGGGTGGTGCCTCGAATGCAACTGAAGCACCGGTCCCCGTTGCGGAGGAGGCACCTGCTGCGGAGGAGGCATCGACTGATGTGGTAGAAAGTGAAACCACGGAGCCAGTCTCTCAGCAGGCTACAAGCGAAGTGGATGTCCCCGCCGAGGAGTCAACGCTCGTTGAAAGTGCGCCAGAGGTTCATGAGCCGCAACAGTCGCCGGAAGAGCCAGTGCAATCCGAGGAAGGCGATGCGGATAGCGCCGCAAATCCCAAGGATTAGGCCGCCAAATATAATATAAGATCAGGCTTGGCCTTGTCCCTGCGTTTCTGCGAGAGCCTTTAGGTAAATCGCGCGGCTGATCCAGGCGTCCGTGGCGGCATACTTGATTTGCTTTTGATCCAATTGATCGCGTGCCCAGTTCGAGACCTGCGCGGCTTTACTGATCCGGCCTCCCAGGAGTAAGCCTGCGAGGGCGCGAAGCCCCCGGTTTTCATAGCCTAGCTCCAGTGTTAATTTGCTGATTTCTAAAAATCCGCCGGCTTTAAAATCTGAAAATTTTTGCAGTTGCTTGACGTCATCATGAATGCCGACCCCGCACTTGATTATATCCGATGACTCAAGAATCGGGAGAAGTGGTTCAAGGCTTTTGGTTTTTGAGATCCTAAAAAGAAAGACTCGATCTGCGGTCGCTATTTGAATCAAGGCGGGCGGGTAAAATTCACCGCGTTTAAAGGATGGACGGGTCTCGGTGTCGAAGCCGAGCAAGTCTTCTCGGGTCAGTTGTTCGGCGGCTGCCTCCATCTCAGCGATGGTTTCGATCAATGCAATAGGACCTTCCCATGCAAGCAGGGGAAGTTCGTTGATCTCTGCTTTTGAAATCTTTCTTTTTTCAGTAGGTTCCATTCTGTGGTGCTGGCTAACGGGTTTGTTGTTTATGTTTGCACCGTTAGTCCATCATAGGCGAGGAGTATTTCCTTCGGATAGTGGCACTTGTCTGTGGATTTAGCATTCAGTTTAGTGCGATGCTTCTCAGCCGAGTCGAGGAGTGCATGTATCATGGTGTCATTATTTGAGGGCTCATGGTGGGTAATGATCAGGTTTTTGATCTTGGCGCGGTGAGCCAATTCAACCGCGGTAAGGACATCGGAGTGGCCCCATTTTCTGTTTTCCTCATTACTCCGGAGGAGCGCGTATTGTGCATCAAAGATTAAAATATCTGCCTCATTGAAAAATTCCAGAAAGGGGTAGTTGGATTCATCCGCGGCCTGATGCGGGTGCTGCGAGTCGGTTGAAACAACAACCGATTCGCCGACTTCCTCGAAACGAAATGCCCATGAATGGTCAGGGTGATCCTGTTTCAGGGTTTTGACGGCAAGGTTTCCCAGTTGGAAGCACCTGCCTTCATTGCCGATATCGAAGTCGATATCCGCAGGCAAGGAGTCGAAATCAATGGGGAAATATGGCGATTTCAGCAAATTGCGCAGGGCATCTTCTGCTGCGTCATGTAGGGAATGGATAATGATTTTGTTACCGGGCTGGTAGGCTGGCTTAAAAAAGGGAAAGCCTTGGATGTGGTCCCAGTGCAAGTGTGTTAAAAACAAATGGTAGGTATTCGCGGGGCAGTTATCGGGCAATGCGTCTGAGAAGGCTCGTAGACCGCTGCCGGCATCACAGAGAATCACCAAATCCTGGGAATTATGGATTTGGATACAACTGGTATTACCCTTGTATGTGCCGCGCAATGGAAAGGGAAGTTGTGCGACAAAATCACGAACGGCCTGCCGGTTGCCGAAGTTCATATCTCTTGCCTGCCAGAGAACTTCAGTGAGTTTTTCATCCAATTGATTGGTATTCAAGGGGGCGGGTATTGAACCCGTGCAGCCCCAAAAGCTGGCTTTTAGTGACATGGTATTGAGGGTATGAAGTTTTGGTGTAACATTTTTTGGGTAGGGTTGAATTGCTTAGACAGGATCCGGCAGGCGCTTGCTGTGCGCGTAGGCACGATGTGCCTTTACCTGCACAAACGTCTGCTCCTCAATGATATATGCGGTAAGTTTCCCGCCGTAAACGCAGCCGGTATCAATCCCCAGTGAATTCTTTTGTTTGAAAACCTTGGGTCTGGGAGTGTGGCCGTAAATGACGAATGGCGGGCCCTTCCACTGTTTCGCCCATGAGGACGCTTCAGGCGCATCCGAACGCTTGGCGGCATTGCCGCATTGATCGATTACTTGTATATTGACCGCTACTTCAATCGGCTGGGCATACCAAGGTGAATTTGGCAAAAAGCCTCCATGGACAAAGACGATGTCGCGATTGCCATCAAATTTAAACTTGGGCAGGCGCTCCAGATATTCCCAGTCCTCAGTATGTAACTGCCGAATGGTTTCGAGGTCGTAATCCTTGAGGATTTCTGGGCGGCTCTCTCGGAGGGCGGTTAAGAGTCGCAGCTCGTGGTTGCCGAGGATGGACTCTATTTTATAGGCTCTGACCAGTTCAATGACGCGCCGACTTTGCGGTCCACGGTTCACCAAATCCCCCAACTGTATCACTCGATCGCCTGATTTCAGGTTGAGTGCTTCGAGCAGCTCTTCCAGTTCATCCGCACAACCGTGCACGTCTCCGATCGCAATTGTTCTAGGCATATCGCTTCTTGGCTTGATGGAATTTGCTGGATTGCATCTGACTTAGCTATTTGATATGAACAAACAAGGAGCTTGTCGAATAACTCAGAATAGACGAACATTAAATTCTTTCATGGATTGGCAAATCAAAACAATGGCAGGTAAATCCTCTGCAACATCAGCTGAATTCAAGCCGGGCGATACGGTATTCAGTTTGATTTATAAGGATTCAGGCGATGATCTTTTATCTCGGGTGGACCTGCTGGAGGGAGAGGTCGGGGAATTTGAATTACCGGGAGTGCCGCTTGGCCGCTGGAAACGTATTATTAAAGAGGATGGTTCGCAGGAAATGAATCCGCAGGAGCAGATGCTTGCGGCGGAGGACTTTTTCTTGTCGCTTTTCGAGGAAACCAAAGCGGGCGAGGCAAAAGCGGGCGAGGAAGAACTGGAAGCCCTGAAGCATTTATTGGCGCTCCTGCTTGAACGCAAACGAATCTTGCGGGCAGTGGGTCCACGGGCAACAGCAGGCGTGCAATTGTATCGGCACCCGAAGCTGGAGCGGGAGTTTAAAATCGAGGTGATCACGGTTTACCCAGAACTGATGCAAAGGATAATGGACACGATGGGGGACGTTTTTCTGCAGTCATGAAAATTGAAATGCGATATAAATTCATACTAGTTCTGGTATTACCGCTGCTGATTTTATGCGGCTGCCAAAAAGAAACTGCGCCCGAAAATTTAAGGGCACCGCGCTTGTATCTCGAGGGGCGTTCGATGAACTACGGAGCCATGACACCCGCAAGAATGATGATGCCGAAGAGCGGGACTATGATTGAGGTGATGAAGGAGCCGCTCGTGAATGAGTTTGAGATCGTTAATGCGGAATTGGTGAAGGTAGAATTGGGGATGGCGCTCTTGCTTCAATTGTCGGATCGCGGCGCTCGAAGTCTCTTTCGTGCCTCAGTTACAAATACCGGAAACCGAGTCGTTTTAAGTATAAACGGCAATCCAGTCGGTTTTCGTCGTTTGGATGGAGCTATTACGGATGGTAATTTCTATTGTTTTGTAGAGATGAAGGATTCTGCCCTCGAGGAACTCGTTGTGGATCTAAAGGAGAGCCTTGCATATCTTCAGACTCAGTCTGAGCGTTGAATGTAAGGACCAAGGGGGCCTGTACAAAAAGTGATGCGGTTCAAACTTTTTTATGTAGTTTTACTTCTACCGCTGCAGAGTGCCTTGCTGTTGGCTGAGCTTGTTTGGCCGACGCCCAATCAGGCCTTTCTGAATGGCGAGCCGATTGAAGCCTTCGTGCAGCCAACTGCCTCAGGTAAAATCGAGTCGGGGCTTTTTGGTTGTGTGCGTGAAGGGGGACGGCGTTTTCATGAAGGTTTGGATTTGTTCCCGATTGAACGCGATGCAAGGGGTGAGGCCAAGGATTTGATTTTTTCAGTCTTACCGGGTCGGGTGGTTTACGTAAACGATCAGCCCGGATGGAGCAGTTATGGTCGCTACGTCGTTGTGCGCCATGAGGGAGAAAGTCCCGCTTTTCACAGCTTATATTCCCATTTGGCATCGGTTCACGCAGGTATCGAGGAAGGGGCGCGGGTCAAGGCGGGCACAGTTTTGGGCGTTATGGGGCGCTCGGCGGGTGGTTATGCAATCCCGAAATCAAGGGCACATTTGCATTTTGAAATAGGCTTAATGCTGAGCGATAATTTTGAGAGCTGGTATAAGCGTCAAAATTTCAAGACCTCGAATCGTCACGGCTCATGGAACGGGATGAATCTTGTGAGCGTTGACCCGCTTGGTTTTTACCGGGCGGTTCGAGCTGGAAACGCCCGTGATTTCGATGCTTATCTGCGTGCCTTACCGGTTGCGGCACGGCTGCGGGTCTTTTTTGGCGAACCACCCGCATTCATTCGGAATTATCCAAATTTATTATCCGGCAAACTGCGGGAAGGGAAATTGGTGGCATGGGATATCGCGTTTACCGACTTCGGGGTGCCTAAATCGTGGACCCCTCGATACGAGGGAGAGGGTATTCGGGGGAATCCCGGCGAGGTTCACATCCTGAGTTATGCGCCGGATCGGTTGAAACGTCAGCCCTGTCAGCGCGTTTTGGATTTCAAAGGGGAGGGCGTCGTGCTCTCCAAGCAGACGAAGACCGCGCTGGAGCTGTTATTCGGCTTTCAATAAATCCGCGCAGTTTTCGGGAAAGTCCCGTTTGGCCGCCTTGAGTAAGGAACTGACTTGCGTGACGCTAAGACGGCGCGCCCCGGCACGAATCAACGCGATGCAATCATTGATGCTATTGCCGGTGTAATGCGCAGTGATCGCGGTCTTTTTTGAGCAATGCTCGCTGGTTAGTTTCACATCCTCCAAAGTGGAATCCTTTTCGCCGAGTGAGCAGGATATCTGAAGAAAATTCGCCCTTGCCGCCTCGATCAAACCGATGGCTTTGAGCTTTTGTTTTTTCGACAGGAAGGATGTTTCCAGGATTAGCTTGGATTTAAGTCCGTGCTTTTTAGCGGCAGCAACCAAACTAGCCGCTTCTTCCGCAAATAGGCTTTTCTCTCCGGCTCGGAGGGCAGCATAGTTCATGACTACAGCGACCTCGGTTGCTCCGTTTTCCGCAGCATTTTTAATCGCACTTTTTTTGGATTCGATGCAGGAGCGCCCATGGGGGTAATCAATAACCGCGCAGATGGCGACTTCAGTATTGTAGAGGATGCTTGCGCAAAGGCTTACGTTGTAAGGGTATACGCTGACCAACGCAAAGCCGGACTCTGCCGCTTGATCTGATAGCGCGCACAGATCGGCTTCCGTGGAATCCAATTGGAGGTTCGTTGCATCAAAATGTGCAAAAAGCTCTTTTAGGGACATTTAGCAAAGGGATGGGTGAGATACAAAGAAATGAAGTTTTTGTGACATCAAGGCAAACTTTTTGTCGGGGCACAGTGGATTCTTTTACCTTTGGGGAACGCTTTTCGCTTGTTTCATGGGCGGATGCTGTTTTGCTTTCGCGTTTCATGAAGCGTACACATCATTGTTCACAGCTCACCAAAGAGGATGCTGGTAAGTCGGTCCAACTCTGTGGTTGGGTCGATTCCGTGCGTGATCACGGCGGCATTTTGTTTATTGATTTGCGCGACCGTGAAGGTCTCACGCAGATTGTGCTCGACCCTGCAAACAAGGAACTGGAGGCGAAGTTTTCCTCCATCAAGCCTGAATCCGTGATTGCAGTGAGCGGCGTGGTCAATGAACGCCTGGGTGATACCGTCAACGAAGCGCTTGCGACGGGCGCGATTGAGGTACATGCCGAAACGCTGGAAATCCTGAATATCTCCAAAACGCCTCCATTCCCGATGGATGATTCCGCCGACAAGGTGGGGGAGGATCTGCGAATGACCTATCGCTATTTGGACTTACGGCGCAGTCGCAATTTGGAAATCCTGCGGCTCCGGCATCGGACCAGTCAGGCGATCCGCAATTTTATGGATGAGGCTGCGTTTATCGAGGTCGAGACTCCCATGCTTTTCAAAAGTACGCCTGAAGGGGCGCGGGAATTTCTTGTGCCGAGCCGGATGAACCCGGGATCCTTCTACGCCTTGCCGCAATCACCCCAGCAATATAAGCAAATGCTGATGGTCGCCGGGGTGGAACGTTACTACCAATTGGCGCGTTGCTTCAGGGACGAGGACTTGCGCTCGGACCGCCAGCCTGAATTCACGCAGCTCGACATTGAATTATCCTTCATTGATCGCGAGGACATGTATGCCCTGATCGAAGGCCTCATGAAGCGCGTATGGCAGGACGTGCTTGGGGTCGAATTAGAGACGCCGTTTTTGCGGATGAGCTACTTTGACGCCATGAACCGTTTTGGGATTGATAAGCCCGACATGCGCTTTGGTATGGAGTTGCAGGATTGCGCGGAGGTTTTCGCGAATTCTGAATTCAAAGTTTTTGCCGGGGCGCTCAAGGCGGGCGGGGCGGTGAAGGCCTTTAATGCGAAAGGTTTGGCAGACCTCACACAGGGCGAACTTCGCAGTTTGGAAGATGCCGCGAAATCGCACGGTGCCAAAGGTTTGGCGTTTATTAAATGTGAGGGCGGCGAATGGAAATCGCCCATTCTCAAGTTCCTCTCGGAGGATGAAAAGGAGGGCCTGCGTAGCCTGCTTAACATTGAAGACGGCGACATCGTCTTTTTTGCGGCGACTGAATGGGAACAAGCGTGCACGATTCTGGGGCGCGTACGGCTTGATGCGGCGCAATTGCTCATCAAGCGCGGGCTTCTGGAGTTGGACCCTGCGGATTATAAGTTCCTGTGGGTCATTGAGTTCCCGCTAATGCTCTTTGATGAGGAGGCGAATCGTTTTGTAGCCTCGCACCATCCGTTTACCGCACCGGTTGAGGAGGATGTGCCTTTATTGGACAGCGATCCCAAGAAAGTCCGTGGCCAGCATTACGATCTGGTCCTCAACGGCGTGGAGCTTGGTGGCGGGTCGATTCGGATACACCAGCCACAAGTGCAGAAGAAGGTATTTGAAGAGGTTCTAAATATTGATCCGGAGGTGGTTGAAAGCCGCTTTGGCTACATGTTGAAGGCCTTTGAGTATGGCGCACCGCCACATGGTGGTATCGCCTTCGGGCTTGACCGGATGGTGACGATTCTCGCCCAACGGCAAAGCATTCGTGACGTGATCGCCTTCCCTAAGAACCAGAAGGGGCAGGAGATGATGACCGCGAGTCCGGGCACTGCGACGGATAAACAATTGCGCGACTTGCATATCCGCTCGGTTCCACCCAAGGACTGAGCTACCCGGCGCGGGTTTAGTCTTTAAGCTCTCCGGTGCCGTGTAGCACGTATTTGTAGGTACACAATTCGTTGAGCCCCATCGGGCCGCGCGCGTGGAGGCGGTCGGTGGATATCCCGATTTCAGCGCCAAGACCAAACTCGAATCCATCCGAGAAGCGCGTGCTGGCGTTGTGGAAGACGGCGGCGGAATCAACCCCATTTAGAAATGCGCGGGCGCTTCCTGCATCGTGTGTTACGATGGTATCGGTATGCCCGGAGCCATTGGCATTGATTAAATCGATCGCGGCCTGCGCATCGGGTACGACTCCAATAGAGATGATGAGGTCGGTGTATTCGGTGGCAAAATCTTCTTGGGTAGCATCGACCAATGGCAAGCCCGTGCCGGTGAGCAAGGCCTTGGCGGCGTGATCCACGCGAAGTTCCACCCCGGCTTCGTGGAGTGCTTTGGCGAGCCCGGGAAGTTGCGCGGCGGCATCCTGGTGGATGAGTAAATTCTCGGCGGCATTGCAAACACTCGGACGCTGCGTTTTGGAATTGATGACAATGGACTTCGCGAGCTCTGGATCGGAGTCGGCATCAACATATACCGAACAAACGCCGGTGTAGTGCTTGATGACGGGAATGCGGCTGTTTTCTACGGTGAAGCGGATGAGCCCTTCGCCGCCCCGCGGAATGATGCAATGAATCGTATCATCCTGTTTCAGGAGAACGTTCAGGGCGGCACGGTCGGTGGTGGGAACGACCTGAACGGCGTTGGCATTGATCCCCGAAGCGGTGAGCGTTGTTTGAATGAGCTCCGCCAGCTTCATGTTTGAATGAAAGGCCTCTTTTCCGCCGCGAAGGATGGATGCGTTGCCCGATTTCAAACAAAGGATTGCGCAATCAACCGTAACGTTCGGCCTCGATTCATAAATGATACCGATGACTCCCATGGGAACACGGAGTTTGCGAAGATCGAATCCACGCGGTGGCTGCATCCGTTCGATTTCCTCGCCCACGGGGTCGGGTAGGGCGGCGACTTGACGCACACCCTCAGCCATTTTCGCAATTCGGTCGGGCGTAAAGGTCAGGCGCTCGATCATGGGTTCGGATAAACCGTTTTCTTCGGCGGCCGCCAGATCCTTGGCGTTCGCAGCTATGATGGCGTCTGTTTCGGCAACGAGTGTCTCGGCGAGTTGCTCGAGAAAGTCATTTTTCTTGTGGGTCTCAAGGGTGGCGAGCTCCAGCGAGGCCGCGCGCGCGCGTTGCGCGATATCAACAATAAGAGTTTCGATTGAATCCTTGCTCATGTACTAAGCATTGATGGCTTGAAGCAGTTCTGTCCAGACTGCATCGGGAAGGACGCTACCTTGTTGCTGTACGACGGCGGCACCAAGGAGTGAGCCGAAGTGCGCGCATTCAGGGGCGGGGCGACCCTCCAGCCAGCCATACAGGAAGCCTGCTGCCCACAAATCCCCCGCCGCAGTTGTATCGATAACGGTCTGCGCCCGAACAGGCTCAATGACGTGAATCGTGTTTTGCTGCGCGATGAGTGACCCGCGGGCCCCAAGTTTGACTGCGGCGACATCACAATGCTGGTGCAGTGCTTGGGCCATCATTTCGTAGTCATTTTCAATGCCGGTAAAGGCGGCGGCTTCTTCTTCGTTGGCAAAGACAATATCGATGTATTGATCCAGGATTTCCGGAAGGATGGCCTTGGCGGCCTGTACAACTTCGAAGGATGCCAGATCCAGGCTTATGGTGCATCCCGCGGATTTAGCGGCTTCGAGCACTGTGCGCATGAGGGCTTCGTTAAATAGGAGGTAGCCCTCTAAGTGGGCAAAATCGTAATCTTCGAAATCGGCCGCGCTGATTTCTTCAGGAGCGAGCGTCATTGCGGCACCGAGATGGGTGCGCATCGTGCGTTCCCCATCGGGGGTGACCAGAGAAAGGCAATGCCCATTTGGAATGGTGCCGTGTTTAAAGCTACCGACGTGACCACCGTGCCGTTCAAATTGCTCGAGGTAGAATTGCGCCATCGGGCAATTGCCGAGTTTGCCGAGAATAGCGGCAGGCTTTCCCATGCGGGCGAGCGCAAAGAGGGTATTTCCGGCAGAACCGCCCGGAGCGCGGGTGTTTTCGGCGGGAAGGTCACCCAAGAGGGCATCCAGTTCTGGAGCTTCCACCAGAAGCATGCCACCTTTCTCCCCAGCAACATGCTCAAGGAATTCATCCTTCACCAATGCGATGGTATCAACGACCGGACTTCCAACACCAATAATCTTCTTTTTCATCATTATAATTGTAGCTCAGGGATCAACTTGGGTCATAAAAAAACCGCCAATGCTGTGGATTGACGGTTTTTTGAGATTTTTTTAAAGTTTAGAGTGCGTCGCGAATGCGAGCGTAGAGCACCTGCGATTCCGCGAGGTTACCCAAGTCGCCCACCCGAATGCGAAGTTCAGTCTGCCCTTCACCATCCAATATGTTGCGAATCCGGACACTGACGAGTTGGTCACCCACTTTACGTGCGTAAATTTTGATGGACTCCTTGCCGTGGCGTTCGCCGGTGCGGAAATAACCCATATCATCCATTTCGCGAATGGCGACACGGAAGATTTCGCTAACCGAGGCATCGAGGGACGCGTAGAAATATCCTGCGGTGTAGGACGCCGATTGTTCAAGGCCGGTCTGAGGATCAATCGCGACTTGGGTGGTGCAGCCCGTGAAGAGCAGCATGCTAATGGAGATAATGGAGAAAAAGGCTTTTACATTCATGATTGTGATAAAAGAGGACTTTTTGAAGCAGTGCAATGCGAAGCTTCAATAAATGTGAGATTTTTCCAGAGGCTGTTATGCGTCCAATTTTTGGGCATTCATGTGTGAAAATTCTTTAAAAGAAAGCGACCCGCCTCAAAAAGAAACGGATCGCTTATGAACACATACCCCTAACTAACTCACTAAAAGTCTGATTGACTGCTTTATGAGTCATCGGGTCTGTTCTCTCGTTCCAAAAATTTATTATTTTTTAGCTTTATTTCGTAGGGGTTTTGTCCGGGGTAAGGGCAACCGAGCCATCATGGAAGCGCGCCTTGATACGCGCGGCGCTTTGTGCGGAACCGGCGGAGGTAAGGATGCTGCCATCTTCTTTTTCCAAGATGGCAAAGCCCCGCTTCAAGGCAGATTGAATATTGGTGTTCTCGAGGCGCTTTTGGATGGCGGTGAGTTTTGCATTGGAAGCCTGCAGGCCTTTGGTGGAGGCAAACTCCAATCGATGCTTGCAGGCGCTCAAGTTCTGGTAAGCCAGATCCAGACGGCGTTTCGGGTTGTGCCGGATCAGCCGATTCGAGAGAAGCTGGATTGTTTCCCTGTTTGCGGTGATGTTTTCCCTTAAGGCCTGAGTCAGGCGAATCTGGGTATCGTCGATCCTCAAAGCGTGGTAGGCGAGCTGTCGTTGCGGGGACAGGAGGCGAAAGCGAGTTTGTGCCGCTTCCAGTCGTTGTTGGATCCGGAGGGGAAGTTGGGTGGTAAGTCGCCCCAAGGACTGGCTTAGCTCGAGAAATTTCCGACGTGTTTCCAGTGATTTCGACGAAATCAATTCCGCCGCGGCAGAGGGCGTCTCTGCCCGAATATCTGCGGAATAATCCGTTAGCACTTGGTCGATCTCATGGCCGACCGCGGAAATGGTGAGTGTTGCGGATGCCGCAACGGCACGAGCGAGGGACTCGTCGTTAAAAGGCCAAAGGTCTTCAATACTGCCGCCGCCTCGCGTTAAAGCGATACAGTCAAATCCAGGGCTGAAGCGATTGACGTATGCAAGGGCTTGCTCGATTTCTGCGGCGGCTTCCTTGCCTTGGACGCGCACCGGAAAGACAACAACGGAGCCATCAAAATTACGGCGCTGGAGGATGCGCAGGAAATCACGGAGTGCCGCACCGGTTGGTGAGGTGATGACTGCAATGCGGCGGGGCAGGGCGGTGAGCGTTCTTTTGCGCTCCGCCTCAAAGAGGCCTTCCGCTGCCAGCGCTCGTTTCAAGCGCTCGAATTCAATCTGTAAACGCCCCTCGCCGCTGTGGAGGGCAATCTTTACAATTAATTGATAGCGTCCGTGCGGGGCATAAACCGCAAGATCGCCAAACAAGGTAACCGCTTCACCGTCCTTCAGTTCAAAATCCTGCCGGGCGGCATCACGCGCAAAGAGGACGCAGGGGATTTGGCTGCCTTTGTCCTTGAGTGAGAAATAAACATGTCCGGTGCTTTGTTTACGGCAATTGGAGATTTCGCCACGCACCCATACCTGGGTGAAGCTACCTTCAAGGAGCCGTTTGATTTGCTGGGTGAGGGCGCTGACATCCAGTACTGCTTCTGCATCTGGTTGGAAATTCAAATCGGGCATATGGGATGTTTGCACCGTATCGTTTAAAATGGCAACTCCATGTCTACTTCCTGAGATGTAAACTTGCCAGCGCGTAAAAGGGGCCTAGCTTGCTGGTATGGAAGCGGATCAAAATCATACAAATACAAACTTGTTGCCACTTGCGCTGGCGCTGCTGGCAATTGTTCTGGGCGGTGCAGGTCTCTACTTTGGGCTAACGGCAAACAATACCCTTCAGCCGATCGTGGAATCCATGGACGCCAGTGAAAGCAGCTTGAGTGAATCTGCGGAAGAGGTGGCGAGCCTGAAAAAAGCGGTGCAGGCTTTGTCG
The DNA here is from genome assembly GCA_042096455.1 of Opitutia bacterium. Lineage (GTDB taxonomy): Bacteria > Verrucomicrobiota > Verrucomicrobiia > Opitutales > Coraliomargaritaceae > UBA7445. The sequence continues at coordinate 21,871 of JBELLU010000012.1, read as the reverse complement.
GGACAGAATAAAGATTTAGAGGGTGCCCTTTCCCGTCTGCGTGCCTACGGCAATGAGCGGGATAAACGCCTCAAGGAACTGACCCTCGAGCTGAACAAACAAGGGGAACGTTTGGCGAACCAAGCAGCGTCTGTGACTACCCCCGCCGCAACCAAACCGGCGGCAGTCGGGACGGGTGCGATCGCGGAAGGCGGATATGTCATTAAGTCCGGCGATACGTTCGCGCGCATTGCGACCGAGGCGGGAGTGCCGCTGCAGGCTTTATTGGATGCCAATCCGGGAGTCGACCCGCGCCGTTTGCGCATTGGTCAATCAATCATTATCCCGGCTCAGTAATGGCTAAGCTCGCTCCGCCTGACAACCTGCAGGAACCGTTGCGCTGGGAGCTGCTTAGTGATCAGTTGAATTTTTCCTGTCGGGTTTGGGAATTGCGGACCCGTCGTTACCGACATCCGACGAATGCGAAAGAGGGAGATTTCTATTATTTAAACTCTCGCGATTGGGTCATCGTGGTGGCGCGCACCATCGATGGGGATTTGATTCTGGTGCGCCAGTTTCGCTGGGGATCCGACGCGCTTTCATGGGAGTTACCCGGTGGAATCATTGATTCCGGGGAGGACCCGGTGCAGGCGGGTTTGCGGGAACTCAAGGAGGAGACCGGTTATGTTGCGGAAAAGGGAGTGGTGTTGGGTCAGTGCAGTCCCAACCCCGCTATCCTTAACAATCAATGCCATGTTGTTTTTGCGGATCAATGCCGGCTATCGCAGGACGGCACCAATTGGGACGAGCACGAAGAAATGGAAGTCCGGGTGTTGCCGGAAGCAGAGGTCATGCAGTGGGTAGCCGAATGTAAGATCGGCCACGCACTCGCGCTGGTGGGGATATTATTTTACCGCACAAAGGTTACCGAGCAGGCTACCAAGTATAATTGAGCGTCGCTCCGAATTGCCGGGGGTCGGCAGGGTTTTCGTAGCGTGCGGCATTCCCATCATATGTGTTATCAAAATAGAAGACGCGTTTTTCGTATTTTGTGTCAAAAAGATTTCGGCCCCAGAAGGTGAGGGTCCAATTATCAATGCGATAGCCCAAGGCGGCATTCACTATAGTAAAGGCACTGCGCTTCTCGCCGTGGCTGTTGGATTCATAATAGGAATCGCTGCCAGACAAGGTTGTGTTCGCAAAAATGCCATTATCATTGAGATAATCAAGCCTGAGGCTGTAGTTGTAGCTTGGAGCATTGGCAACTTCGCGAGCTTCATTATTGGCATAACTTTCCCTCGTTGCTTTCAAGAGTCCCAGTGATGCGCTTAACTTCCAGTTGGGGTTGATGGTCCAAGCAGCATCCGATTCAATGCCGTAATGTTTCGCGCTTTTTCCGTTAACGGTAATGTAGTCAAAGAAGCTACCCACGCCTTTCGAGTCCCGGAATTGAGCATTTTCACGATAAAGAAAAAATGCTGTGAGGCTGGTTGAGAGGGCTCCGCCCCAGAAGCGGTTTCTCAAGCCAGTTTCCGCGTTCCAAAGAATTTCGCTATCATATTTAATTTGGTCGTTTTGAGTAAAATTTGGAGTGCTGGCTCCCCCTGCCTTGTATGCTCTTGAGAGCGAGACGAAACTCAGTGCGTTCGCGCTTAAATCCTGCTCATAGGTTAAGGTGCCGCCCCAGAGAAATTCGGAATCATTGAGAGCGTAATCAAATACTACGGTGGGAGCATAGTTTATGTCCGGGCCTAAGCCATCTGCCTGCACGTCGACTTTATAATATTCACCGCGGAGTTGCAAAGTAAGGCGTCGCTCCGCTGTAATGTCCTTACCAATCTGACTGAAGAGGGCATATGCCTTAGAGTCAAAGTCTGTATTCCAACGATACCCGCCTGAAGTCCATCTGGCCCTGCCGGTTTCTTTGAGTCCTTGTGTATAAAAACCAACCGTCCAGCGATCAATATAGCCTTTCGATTTGCCTGTTTCGGAATCCAGCCTTAATTCTTGCGAGTAAATGGTTCGATCGCGCCAAAGAGCGAGGGCATCGTCGTAAAAACTGCTGAATGGCGCTGTTGCGCTAGGTCCGTCACCCCAATCACCGTCGTAACTGTAAAAGGTATTTGTATCAATATAGGTTGTGGTTGAAGAGAATTGCACACCATTGAGATCAATAAAAGTGCCGCGTATGCTGGCGGCTTTGGATTCCTGCTCATCGCGACCGGGTTCGTCAGAATAAATAGTAAAATCGGTATTATTCAGTGACCATTCATCATAACCGTTGTTGGTATTTGCGTAGAATAGGGCGCTGTCCCAAGTCCAATCACTAGAGGCTTTCCATTTGAGTTTTAGGCGTGAATTGAATTCGTCGCGCTCATTGGTGTCGTCTCGGTTGAGTGTTTTATTTGAACGGAAACCGTCGCTGCTTAACTGGTAAGTTGAAAAACGAAAGGTGAACGCTTCCGGGTCGTCATCGAGGACCGGGCCGCCGAAGGCGATACCGCCCCCACGGAGATTGTCTTGTCCGATGGCGCCCTCGGCCTGTCCGCTCCAGTATGGGGTGGGCTCGTTACTGACGAGCTTGATGAGACCGCCGGCGGCATTCACGCCAAATGCCCCGGCCTGGGGACCCCGGAGGACTTCGACCTGTTGCATATCAAAAAGGTTGCCGATTGAGCCGAGCCCGGTGAAGTCGAGGTCGTCGATCAGGAAACGCACCGTGGAATCGGGGGTTTCGCCCTCAAACTGGGAGTTTTCGCCGATGCCACGGATTTGGAAATATCGGGGACGGGAGGTTCCGCCGGTCCAGGTAAGGTTTGGGATCGCCTCGATGAGATCCTGGAAGTGAAGGCTGCCGTTGGATTCCAACTCGCTGGAATCGATTGCAGTGGTGCTGTTGGTTGTCCGCAGAAGATCGGTCTCCCAGAGGCTGGCGGTCACGACTAATTCGGGGAGTTCGTGAATCGACGCATTTTCTTGGGCTGTCTCGTTGGCAAAAACGGCAGTGCCCAGTGAGAAAAGGAGGGTGCAGGCGATGGTGGCTTTCATTTGGATCTCGATTTATTATTCAGGTTGAGACCCGGCTGCTTCGGCAGGGAAGCGAAAGCGTGCGCGCTGGCACGACTACCTTTCCCTACGCCGGTATGAGCCGGATCAGGTTCGAAGGGATCGCTTTGTGCTAGTGCAGGAAGCTGTCTCAGACCCATGCCAGGTCACCCCTAAGGAGGTGATGAACATCAAGCGCATACTTAAATGAGTCAACCAAGAAGCGTGGAATTCTTTAAGAAAGACAGAAAAAGGTCGTCAATCAGGCAGACTTCACAAACATGCTTTTATGCCTCGTATATATTTGTCACCCCCAGATTTGAGTGAGTCGGATCACGCTGCGGTTGCGGCGGCGCTTGCTTCGAATTGGGTGGCACCGGTCGGGCCGGAGTTGGACGCATTTGAGGCTGAGGTTTGCGCGCTCAGCAAACGGACAGCGGGCTTGGCGGTTAATTCCGGGACCGCCGCGCTGCATTTGGCATTAAAGGTACTGGGTATTGGGAAGGGGGATCTCGTTTTGTGTCCGTCCTTTACGTTTGCTGCGAGTGCCAACCCGATCGTTTATTGTGGCGCCGTCCCGGTTTTTATTGGAAGCGAGCGGTGCACGTGGAATATGGATCCGGAGGCGCTTCGTGAGGCATTTGAGGCACTCGCAGGGGAGGGCAAAAAACCGAAGGCTGTCATTGTTGTACAACTGTATGGTCAGTGTGCCGATATGGCTGCGATTGAAAAGGTATGCGCGGAATATGCGGTGCCGCTCATTGAAGATGCCGCTGAAGCGCTGGGGGCGTCCTATCAGGGGCGACCGGCGGGCTCTTTTGGGGCATTTTCTTTTTTCTCTTTCAACGGAAATAAAATCATTACGACTTCAGGAGGCGGGATGCTGCTTTCGGATGCGGTTGAGGCGTTGGAAGCGGCGCGATCACTCTCGATGCAGGCCCGGGAGCCTGTCATCCACTATGAACACCGCCAAATCGGCTACAATTATCGTATGAGCAATGTGCTGGCGGCCCTTGGCAGGAGCCAGTTGGCGGATCTCGCCCGGCGGATTCGCACACGAAAAGCGCATTTCGAGGCATACAAGGCGGAGTTGGATTCATTGCCCGGAGTGGAATTCATGCCGATTGTGGAACCCGATGCGGTGAACTATTGGCTGACCTGCCTGACGATTGATTCGAGTGAGTCGAAGGCGGATGCTGCGACTGTGATAAAAGCACTTGAAGCCGCGGATATTGAAGCGAGGCCGCTTTGGAAGCCCTTGCATTTACAGCCAGTTTTCCAAGAATGCCGCTATTATGGAAGTGGTATTGAGGAAAAGCTTTTTTTTGATGGACTGTGTTTGCCGAGTGGTTCCGGCCTCACTGAGGAAGAACGTGGGAAGGTCATTGCGAAGGTGCGTTCAAGCATAGAGTAAGGTTTGGAATATTTATGAACCGAAATTGGTTACCTCGAATTTTTAATCTGCCGACGATTGGGCTTTTATTGGCTTACTTGCTGATCCTTTCTGCAAGTTATTGGATCGCCTTTGAATTGCGCTTTGATTTCTCCGTTACGGAGTATTACGAGGCGGTTCGGATCGAGACCCTATGGTGGGTGCTGCTCTTAAAAATCGCACTTTTGCTGGCATTCGGGCAATTTGAAATAGTTCTGGCCTATTTTCGCCTGCCGGATGCGCTGCGTCTGTTGATGGCGTTATCGATTGTCGCAGTGGTTCTGGTCCTCAGTTGGTATCAATTTGACGGAAAGGAAATTGCGCCGCGCTCGGTCATTCTTTCAGATCTGCAGTTTTCATTTTTGGCGCTGACGTTTTTTCGATTATTGTTTCGTATCAAGGCGAGTAAGGATCTTAGCGATTGGCTCGCCGTTCAGGAAACTGAACGTGTGATTATTGTTGGCGCGGGAGAAGTGGGGGCAGGTCTGGCGGCAGACTTAATAAGTAAGGGCCGTCTGGGTATGCGTCCGGTGGCATTTCTTGATGATGACACCAAGAAAGTGGATCGCTATGTTCACAATGTTATGGTGGCAGGCCGCGTGCATGAATTGGCCAGTGTGGCGAATCGTTATAAAGCGACAAAAGTGGTGGTGGCGTTTCCATCGGCCCCAATGAAACGCATTAAGGCAGTCGTGGACTGTGCCCGCGAGGCCGGTTTGAAGGTGGATCGAGTGCCGGCTCTAACGGATCTTGTGAGCGGTAAGGCTCAAATCTCACAATTACGCCCCATTGAAATGGAGGACTTGCTTGGTCGGGATGCGGTGGATTTGAATGATGATGCCATTCAGGCATTGCTGGAGGGCAAGCGGGTTTTGGTTACAGGCGCGGGCGGCAGCATTGGAATAGAATTAGTTCAACAAGTATTGGAACGGTCTCCGGATAAACTGCTTTGTCTCGATCATTCGGAATTGGCTGTTTTTAATCTACAGCAAAGGATTTCAAAGATAGCGAAAGCTGGTACGATAATCGAAACCAAGGTACTTGATATTTGCGATACCCGGAGCCTCAAACTGCTCTTGGAGGATTTTAAGCCGGAAGTGATTTTTCATGCCGCTGCGCACAAGCATGTCAACCTCATGGAAGACCAACCCGAGCAAGCGCTTAAAAACAATACTTTGGGAACCTTAGACCTCGCCCGAATCGCCTCACAGGTTGGAGTTGAGCATTTTGTACTAATTTCCACCGACAAGGCGATTAACCCAACCAGCGTAATGGGCGCGAGCAAGCGACTCGCCGAACTTGCGATTGTAAACCAGCAAGCGGAAACCGCGAACCAGACCCGCTTTATTTCGGTTCGATTTGGGAATGTGCTCGGTTCATCCGGCAGTGTGATTCCAATATTTCGCCAACAGCTTGCAGAGGGTGGTCCATTGACGGTTACGGATTCCGAGGTCACGCGTTTCTTCATGACGGTTCAGGAAGCGGTTGGTCTGGTTCTACAGAGCGCGACTCAGGGTGAGGGTGGAGAAATCTTTGTTCTGGATATGGGAAAACCAATCAAAATTCTGGATGTGGCTCGCCAAATGATAGCATTGGCAGGCATGCGCGAAGGGGTGGACATTGAAATAAAATTCATTGGATTGCGTCCCGGTGAAAAACGCTACGAGGAGGTGCAGCACTTGAGCGAAACGCTACATGCTACCAACCATCCCCGTATCATGCGCTTTACGGGCACTAAGGAATCAATCGAGGCCGCGCATGACTTGGAGTCCCGCATCCGGGAGCAATTGGCGGAGGGTGATTCGGTTCAGCTCAGGGATCTAATGCATGCGATGCTTCCTGAATACCGCCGCTATTCAAGCACTTGATTTAGCGATGCGTTTCGCGGGGGTCGAGGGCGTCGCGTAAGCCATCACCCAAAAAATTCAGGGAGAAGATTGTAAGCGAGAAAAGGACGGCGGGTCCGATGAGCAACCATGGGTAAATATCGAGTTTGTCAGCCCCCTCGTTGATTAAGGTGCCCCATGAACTGTGAGGCGGCTGCACTCCAAGCCCCAGGAAACTGAGAATCGACTCAAGTAAAATTACAGCGGGTATGGTAAGGGTGCCGTAGACGATGACCGCACCGAGCAGATTCGGCAGTAAATGATCACGCAAAATTCGCCAGTGGCTTGCTCCGCTTGCACGTGCCGCTTCGACATAGCTCAAGGTCCGCAGGTTCCTCGCTTGCGCACGCACGATTCGCGCCATCGTAAGCCATTCAACTGCACCGATCGCGAGGAAAATCAAGAAGATGCTTTTTCGATCAAAAGTAACGGTGAGGACCACCACCAGCATCGTAAAAGGGAGGGCATAAACCACATCTACAAAGCGCATCATGAGCGTATCGATTCGACGACCACAGTAACCCGCGATTGCTCCGTAGCTAACGCCAATGAGCAGTGCGACAAAGGTGGCTGCAAATCCCACCCCGATTGAGATACGCCCGCCGGTCAGGACGCGCTCCAGGAGATCCCGCCCCAATTCATCCGTGCCCAGCCAATGTTCCCATGAAGGTGGCTCGGCACCGCGTGCCAAATCCTGTGTTGCGAAATCCTGGCTGCTCAAAAGCGGCCCGATCAGACAGGCCGTGAAAATCGCGAGAAAAAGGAAGCCGCCAAGACGCGCCATGCGGTTGCGGCAAAGGCGTCCCCAGGCAACCCGGCCGGGGGATTGTTGGATGCAGCTCAGCACCTTTTGTTCTCGTTTTTCCTCAGTCATGTCGGGAGCGTGGCTGCAGCCACATCTGGATAAGATCCACGATTAGGTTAAAGCTGATGATCAGGACGGCGTAAAAGAGCACCGTTCCCATCACGAGAGTATAGTCGCGATTGAGCGCGGCATTTACAAAAAACGGTCCCAGACCCGGAATGAAGAATAGCGTCTCAACCACGAAGGAACCACTGATGAGTCCCGCCGCCGCAGGTCCGAGAAATGAGATCACCGGTTGCATCGCTGAACGCATGGCATGACGCCGGATCACGGTCCAGGCAGACAGTCCCTTTGCGCGGGCGCTGCGAATCCAGTCGTTTTGTAAAACTTCTAACATGCCGCCCCGGGCGAGGCGCGCGATGTAGGCGGCATACATGAGCCCGAGGGTTAGGGCGGGCAGAATGCGATCACTGGAAAAATTCCACCCAAGGGGATTGAACCAATCCAGAGTCAGGGCAAAGGCGAGGATCAGGATGGGGCCGATGACGAATGAGGGCAGGCAGATCCCTAGGGTGGCGATTGCCATTAAGACGGATTCAGCGGCCTGATTGTGCCGCAGGGCTGCCAAAACGCCGAGCGGGATCCCGATTGCAAGGGCGATCAGCAATGCCCAAAGACCCAGTTCAAGCGAGACCGGAAAGGCCTGCGCAATAACTTCCTGAACCTCCCAACCTGCGTATTGATAGGACGGCCCAAGGTCGCCACGCAATAGATTGCCCAGATAATGGAGGTATTGGACGTGAAGCGGATCGTCCAGACCGTAGTGCGCCTCGATTTGTAGTTTGATTTCATCAGACACCGGTTTTTCAGAATCAAAGGGGCCGCCCGGGGCTAGACGCAGCAGCACAAAGGTCGCGGTGGCGATAATCCAGAGCGTGGGGATTGCCTGCAGCAGGCGTCTTGCGATCAGGGATAACATTTTTAAGGTTCGAGACGCACGGCCTGATAGGGATGGTTGTCAAGAATGCTCGGGTACCAGCCCTTGACGGAGGGATGAATCAAGCGACTGGTCACATAAAAATAAATGGGAATCACCGGCAGCGCATCGATCAGGATTTCCTCTGCTTCTTGAAACAAGGCATGACGTGCCTCGGGATTGGTCTCTCGTGCTGCTTGCGCAATGAGAGCGTCATAACGCGGATCATGCCAATTGGTGTGGTTGTTGCCGTTGTCGCTCTCCCCGAGGCTCAGGAAGGTGTTGGGATCGTCGTAATCACCATACCATGCTGCGCGCAGGATGTCGAAGTCACCGCTTTGGCGGGTGGCGAGGTAGGCTTTCCATTCTTGATTGTGCAACTCGATTTCGATGCCGAGTTCCTTTTTCCACATCGCCTGAATGGCGACTGCGAGGGTGCGGTGCGATTCGCTGGTGTTGAAGAGCAGTTGCAGCTTGGGGAAACCCTTGCCTCCGGGGTAGCCGGCTTCCGTCAGACGTTGGCGCGCAAGGTCGGGATCAAAGGGCAGGCGGGCCCTCGCATGATAGCCGCCGGTGTTGGGCGGGGTAAAGTGAAAGGCCGGTTTTTGCCCTGCTTTCAGGACGTGTTCGGTCAATTGCGCCCGGTCAATCGCATACGCGAGGGCTTGTCGGACTTTTGGTTCATTGAGGGGGCGCCGCTCGGTGTTGAGCATATAATAATAGACCCCGAGCGCCGTATCGAATCTGAGTCGTTCCGGCTGGTTTTCCCGATACCAATCAATGCGGTGTATGGGCACTGAACTGGTGAGATGGAGATGGCCGGCGCGAAAGGCGCGTTCCTCGCTCTGCACTGCGATGGGTAAGAAATGGAGACCGTTGAGCGCTACTTTTGAATGCTCGCGGTAGTGCGGATTGCGCACCGCATGAATCCCATTATTCAAACGCCAGCGTTTGAGAATGAAGGGGCCATTGCCGACGAAATTCCCGGGCTTGGTCCACTTTGAAATGCGATCGGTCATGCCGCCGTGCGCCAGAATGGTGGGGGGATGCACCGGCCACCAGGTATTGTGAGCGAGCATACTGAGGAAATAAGGAGTGGGGGACTCCAGCTCAACGACGAGGGTGTGCGCATCCGGCGCGCTCACTCCGACGCTTGCAAAATCAGAGTTCTGCCTGCGGTGAAAGGCTTCCGCGCCGCGCATTGGATAGAGCATGTAGGCATACGGAGCGCCGAGGGCAGGTGATAGGATACGTTCAAAGGAAAAGATGAAATCCTGGGGCGTTACACGATCCCCGTTTGACCAGCGAGCCTCGGGGTCAAAATAAAAGGTATAGCGTAAACGGTCATCCGATACAGTCCATGAGCGTGCCACGCCTGCCTCGACTGCCATGGTCTCGGGATTGAGGGTGGTCAGTCCCTCGAGTAGCGCGAGCATCACGGAATACTCGGTGAGGCCGGTCGTCAGGTGTGGGTCCAGAGCGGCGGGTTCAGCTCCGATTCCCAAATAGAGTTCCCCGTTCTCATTCCCGCGCTCGACATTGGTTTGATGCTTGGAGCACGCACACACAGCCACCAGCAATAGATAGCTAATACATTTTAGGATTCGGCGACAAGAAAACACGCGACAGAGCATTTATCGGTCATCCGGGAAATGCAAGTATGCGTGATACCGCTTCCAGCTAATAATGAGTCAAAAATATAAACACAGCGTTCCATCGCCCCTCTGATCCTCCGCTCCTCCGCGTTAAACCATAAAACGCAGAGCACCAGAGCACCTCTGATCCTCCGCTCCTCCGCGTTAAAATATAAAACACAGCGTTCCAGAGCTCCTCCGCGTTAAACCATAAAACGCAGAGCACCAACCCCTCCCCGTCTACAAAAGTGGCTCGATCAGGCGCACAAAACAAGCCGCGGCTCGGTTGGGGAGAAAGCCCTTTTCTTTTATGGCTGCCTCATAATCAATACTCTTTGCATTTATGGAATCAGCCCATGAAGTCAGGGCGGTGATGTCGGATTTCGCGTGGTGGAGCAACCCGATTTCAAAATTGAGGAAGAGGGACCGCATATCAATATTGGCGGATCCCAGGAGGGCGTGGCTTTCATCGGCAATGATGAGTTTCGCATGCAGCATTCGCTCGGTGAAAAAGCGAATTTCAACCCCCGCCTCATGAAGCAATTGAAGGTAATTATGACGCGCGATGTCAGTAATGGTATGATTCGACCGCAGAGGAAGGATTAAGCGGATTTGCTTCTTGCTTCGCGCCTGGACGATCAAGGACTGAAAGATCACTTCATCCGGGATGAAATAGGGGGTGATAATCGTCAGTTGTTCTTTAAATGTATTTATAAGGAGGAGTATCTGCTCCCATAGCGGGTCATTGGGAACATCGGGTCCGCTGGCAATGACATTGATTGCGCTCTTTCCCTGTTCCTTTGGCTGGAATTCAAGGGTCGGCTTGAATGCCGCCGGATTGCGCCGTGTGGCAAAGGCCCAGTCTGCAATAAAGGTTCGACTGAGATGGGCTACCGCGGGACCGGTAATCGCGACACTCAGGTCAACGAAGCGAGCCGGATCAAACTTATCCCCGATGAAGCGCCGGTCGATATTGTGCCCGCCCACCAAGGCGCGGCGGTGGTCAAAAATTGCCAGCTTGCGGTGATTGCGTAGATTGGCATTGGAATGCGTTTGAAAGGGGATGACCGGCATGAACATCGCCACCTCGACCCCCGCACTGCGTAAGTGGTGACGCAATCCACGGGTGGTGTTCCAGCATCCAAGGGAGTCCAGCAGGAGACGAACCTTGAGTCCCTTGCGGGCTTGCTGGGCCAGAAGTTCAGCTATCTGTGCGGCAGGCGCGTCTTTCCCAAAGATGTAGGTTGCAATATGGATCGCAGTTTTTGCCTCCTTGATTTCGTGACAGATGCGTTCGTAGAAGGCTTCGCCGTCGGGCAATAGCGTTACCTCGTTACCGGCTGTTTTATTGATGGCGACTGCCTCGGAGTCTTGGGTGCCGGACCCGCTCAGGGCGAGCGCCTCCTTGGTCACCCGGCGTTTGATTTGGGTGGTTTTTCGGCTCTTTCGCCCTCCGAAGATCAAATATAATGGACCGGCGATGAGCGGAACAGAAAGCACGAAAAAGAACCAGGCGAAGAAATTACCCGGCCTCCTCTTTTCCCTGAAGGCCCGACTGATAACGAGAAGCGCCAAGATGAAGCCCAAAACCGCGGTGGCATGGGTAAGGATCAGTTGCGCCCCATTACTAAGAATTTCAATCATACACCCTAAGCGTAAAAATATATTTTATAGTTCAATATGCCAACTTTATTTTAAAACTGAACCATTACCGGTTGTCTCAGTCCAAGATAGGCCCTTAACTTATACTGTATTCTTAGAATTAACAAAATGATCCAAAATAACAACAATCAGGGCGGCAAACGGGAGATCAACCTGCAGCAGCTAGCACAGAATTTTATGAGCGGGATGCAGCGTCATTTTGACATGCTCGCTTTTAACCTCGCTTCGCGGGAAACGGTCACGGAAGCAAGCTATAAGCAAATAGCGCATGCGCCACGGATTATGCCCGTCCCGGCTCAGCATCAAAATTTCGAACAGACGCAAGCCTACGCGCACGATTTACTCCTAAAGCAATTGGTTAACGACGCGCTGAACCTTGCGGTGAGCGTGATGCACAATGCCCATTTCTTTTTGGCGATGGTGAAATGCACAGAGGGCAAACCGGAATTGGCGAGTGAAAGACAACAAGCTGCGGAAGCCCTGCAAAAAGCCTTCTGCGAGGCTCGTTTCGATCAGAAGTTTAATCTTCTGGAGGAGAATTATTCGATCCGGTGCGAACTGGAGGACACCATTACTTCCTTGGGATTCTGCCTTCAGGCTTTGGTTGAAAGTGGCGGTAAGGTCGGGTCCGCGCACCTGGATGAAAATGGCGAATTGAGTCTGGAATTCAAAGCGGTAACGGTTCCGGCGGAAAAAGAAGCGCAAGCCGAGGCGCCAGCCAAGTTGACTGAATATTTGAAAGTTTTCCGTGAGGGGGATTACGTCACTTTCAATAATAAGGAACTGCAACTCATTCTGGTCACGGTTTCAGCTTTCGCCGACAGTCTCTTTAAATCGATTGCGAATTATACACAGTCGATGCAGGAAAATAATTAGATAGGCACCGCAAATGCGTGCTCAGCGCCCAATCCGTTTCCTGACCTTAAACATCGCGCATGGACGGGGCTTGTCCTCGTATCAGGGATTTCACGGCGTTAAGGGTATCGAGCGCAATCTTCTGCGGATATCGCATCTTTTCAAAAGGGAAGCTCCGGACATTATCGCGCTGCAGGAGGTGGATGCCTATTCGCATTGGAACAAGAGGATCAACCTTCTGGAATACCTCAAGTCCGCGTCGGGGTATCGCTACAGCTACATGGGCATCAATAATCTGCGCGAGGGCCGTAAGCCCTTGATTTATGGAAACGCCATCCTGTCCCGTTACGCCATTAGCTATGCGGAGAATCAGCCTTTTGGGAATGCCGCTCTCGGCGAAAAAGGATTTCTGTATGCCGAGATTCAATTTCACGGTGAGGTTCTGCCGGTGGTTAATCTGCATCTGGACTTTCGATCACGCAAACGGCGTATTACACAAATCGAGCGCTTGATTGAATTTTTAGAGGCGCGTCATGTAAAAAGCGGAAGTGAGGGATTCCTGTCGCCGATTGTATGCGGTGATTTCAACAGTCGAGCCACAAAGCAACGCGACGCAGTGCGCCATCTGGTTCGATATCTGAGCGGCCACTGTGCCTATCAAATCCTGCCGAATGGAGGAAAAACCTTTCCCGCGCTGATGCCAACCCACGGACTAGACTTTATATTTGTGCCGCCATCTTTCAAAATCAAGAGCTGTAAAGTGCTACGCGCATACGTCAGTGATCACCGCCCCGTAATTGCCGATTTCGAAATGAGGACGGGTAACGAGGGCTGATTACCCGCGCTCAAGCTTAGCGCTGCAGTTCGTCGGGTTCTTTTTCAAAGAAACTCAGCACCAGGTAAGCGCCGACCCCAATCACGATTCCTGAGTCGGCGATATTGAATGCGGGATAGCGCCCGCCTTCCAGGATGAAGGGAATGCTGAAGGGGAAATGGAGATCAAAGAAATCAATCACATGCCCATGCAGGAGGCGATCCAGCAGATTGCCGAGAATGCCGCCAATGAGCAGGCCGAAGATCCATTGCAGGGAGTGCTGATAAAGTTGCAGGCTGTTGCGGAAGCAATAAATGGCGGCTAAGGCAGCAAGCGCGGCAATGGATAACAGTACGCCTTGACCTTCAAGAATCCCCCAGGCCGCGCCGCGGTTGCCAATGTGGACCAGATAGAAAAAATCTGGAATGAGAGTGATTGATTCTTCCGGTCGATAGGTCCCGAAAGGCAAACGCTGACTGATCCAAAATTTGCTGGCCTGATCCAGAATGAAAACAAGCGCGGCGGTCCACAGCAATCGTCCGTAAGTCTTCCGCTCGGGAACATGGATTTCAACCGACATCAGTCGTCGTCTGACATTATTTTGGGTGCGTCCGAGCTATCGCTGAAGAGTTCTTCCACAACGCGATCGTTTTTACGACGATTGTTTTTCTCGAACTCTTTCTGACCTTCAAGTGAGAAACGGGCGAAGGGCACCGCTTCGAGGCGCTCCTTTTTGATCGGCTCACCGGTTTGCTCGCAAACACCATAGGAGCCATCGAGCATGCGCTGTATGGCCTGTTCAATTTCATAGAGAGCATCCTGTTCACTTGAAACAACACTCAGGGCGAAATCACGGTCGAAGGTATCGGTTCCCGCATCGGCCTGATGATTCCCATAATTGGAGAGATCACCGGCATCCTCACGCGCGGAATGCATGAGGGTGTCTGAGGTATGCAAGTCCAGTTCATCCTGAAGGTGTTGGCGCAATTCAACCAGCAGCTTGTAGTATTTTTTCCACTTACGCGGAATCGCAGCGGCCTCCTCTGAAACGGTTTTTTTCTTCTGGGATGGGTTGAATCCGAGAATATCTGCGAGAGAAGCGGCCTCATGTACGCGCTTTTCAACCGGAACGGCATCCAGATCAACGGTTTTCTTTTTGGCGGGAGCCTTCTTTGCGGCGGGAGCCTTGGTCGTTGCTTTTGGCTCCGCTTCTTCGGTTTCCTGAGATTTACGAGCGGCGATAACCGCCTCAACTTCATCGAGTGAAAAACTTGTGGGGGCCGCTTTGGTGTCATCGCCCACCGCTTCACTACGTTCCACCGAGGCTTTCTTGAGCGCTAGTTTTTTGCGGGCGGCATCGCCGGTTTTACCGCTGGTCTTTTTGGCCGGGCTTTTTTTGGCGGCGGCCTTCTTGACGATTTTCTTGGCGGGAGACTTGGCGACGGTTTTCTTTTTCTTCACCGCTTTCTTAGTTGGAGCCTTTTTGACTGTCTTCTTGGCTGGAGCCTTCTTCACCGTTTTTTTGGCGGCGGGTTTTTTAACTGTCTTCTTTGCGACTTTTTTAACTGCTTTTTTTGCAGCGGTTTTTTTGACGGCTTTCTTGGCAGTTTTCTTGGGTGTGGTTTTCTTGGGTGCGGATTTTTTTACCGCAGTTTTCTTGGTAACTTTCTTGGTGGTTTTTTTTGCCATGGCAGGGTTGGGTAAGTTTAAGTTTTTAGTTATAAATTGGCTTTAAGTGCTTGCGCGCAGCGGGGTGAAACGGGGCCCCATTCCTCGGTTTCGACTAGTTCAGGGACCCAGCGCCAACTGCGCGGGCAGCGAACACCGTCGGCATGACTGACTTCGGCAGTCAGTGCTTCCGCAGCGGCATCGGCGACGAGGTTGACCTGGGAAAGAATAAAAAGTTCAGGAAGATCGGCTTCGTATTTTTGAAGCAGTTGGAATGTGGGATCGGATGGGGGTCCGGTGAAGACGGCCTTGGCATCGAGGCTTTGACCGATGGTCTTTTGCTGACGCAAGGCCTCCAGTGGTTCGTTTAGCATACCTGCTAGGCATTCGCGCAGAGCGATGACGTCGGCGGCGATATCCGGGTTTTTCCAGCCTGCATCAATACTGGGCCATTCGAGGAGGGCGGCGGGTTCATGCGATTCCTCGCTGTCACTGCGTGCGTAGTTCCAGGCTTCATCTGCGGTGAAAGGCAGGATAGGCGCCAAAAGGCGTGTGAACACATCAAAGATGATTGCAATTGCGGTCTGGGAAGAACGGCGCAGGGGGTCGTTCGGCGCGGCGGTGTAGAGGCGGTCCTTGAGGATATCGTGATAGGTTGCCGAGAGGGTGTTCGCGCAGAATGGATCGAGGAAGTCTTTAAAGGCGCGGTGGAATTCGTAGGCCTCATAGGCTTCGGTGACCTGCTCGACCAGTTTCGCGAGTTGATGCAGCGCCCATTTGTCGATGGCGTTTAATTCCGCGAGGGGGACTGCATCCTTGGCGGGGTCAAAGTCGTGCAAGTTCCCGATTTGATAGCGCAGGGTGTTGCGAATATTGCGGTAATTGTTCGCGACGTTTTTAACGATATTATCGGAAACAGGGACATCTCCACGGTAGTCTTGCGAGCAGATCCACAGGCGTATGATATCGGCTCCGTATTGCGAGATCCATTCGTTCAATGGACGGGCGGCGCCATCGCTCTTTGAGAGCTTGGTGCCGTCTTCCTTCACGATAAAGCCGTGAGTTAGGAGATTTTTGTAGGGTGCGGCACGGTCGGCGATAACGGCGGTCCAAAGTGAGCTCTGGAACCAACCCCGGTGCTGGTCGGAACCTTCCAGATAAAGATCTGCGGGCCATTTGAGCGAATCGCGTTTTTGGAGCACGGCGCGGTGCGAGCTGCCGGAATCGATCCAAACATCGAGGGTATCGGTTCCGCATTTGAGTTCGCCCGGGGCGGGCCAGGATTCGGGGAGTTCAATCCCTGCAAGGAGCTCGGCGGGCGACTCCTTGAACCAAAGATCGGTGCCGTGTTGCGCGATTTTTGGGGCGAGGGCACGAATCACATCTGCGTCGAGGTAGGCCTGCCCGTCGGCGTCATAAAATGCGGGAATGGGAACGCCCCAGGTGCGTTGACGGCTGATGCACCAGTCGGGACGATTTTCGACGGCGGCACGGATGCGGTTTTTGCCCCAGGATGGAATGAAATTTACTTGATCCAGCGCGTCGAGGGCGCGTTGGCGGTCGCCGGATTTATCGAGGGCAATGAACCATTGGTCCATCGCACGGAAGACCACGGGGGTCTTGGAGCGCCAGCAATGCGGGTAGCTGTGTTCGATTTTCTTTTTGGCGATCAAGCTGCGGTTCTGGGCGATGATGCGCAAAACCCCGAGGTTGGCGGGCGAGGGTTTGCCGTCGTCGCTTTCCAAAACCGAGGCACCGACCAATTCGGCGGGGACTTGCCCATCGTCAACGTAGCAACCGGAATCATCCAAGGGGCAGTAAATATCCAATCCATACTTCATCCCCGTGATGTAATCGTCCAGGCCGTGCCCAGGGGCAGTGTGAACGCAACCCGTGCCGCTTTCGGTGGTCACGTATTCGGCGTTCAAAATGGGGGAAGGGCGGTCAATAAAGGGATGACGTGCCTGAAGGTTTTCGAGTTGTGAACCGGTGTAAGTCGCGAGCGTTTGGACATCCTTGAGGTCGCATGCCTCCGTGACCGCCTCAAGCAGCGGGGTCGCGACAATCAGCGTGCCCTTGTCGCTGCGCACCGCGCTGTATTCGATGTTGGGATGAACTGCCACCGCGAGGTTGGCGGGCAAGGTCCAGGGTGTGGTGGTCCAGATCAGGATCGAGGCGTCTGCAGCATCAAGGTCGAGCGCCTCGCGGGCCTCGGGGCTGAGCGGAAGTTTGACGTAGATGGAAATGCTCTTGTGCGGACGATATTCGATTTCTGCCTCAGCGAGGGCGGTGGCGCAGGGGATCGACCAGTAAACGGGTTTTTTAGAGCGATAAACCAGGCCCTGCTCGACAAAACGAGCTAAGGTCTCAAATTCAGCCGCCTCGTATTCGGGATGGATGGTCCAGTATTCGTTTTCCCAGTCGGCAAGGACGCCCAAACGCTGGAATTGCTCGGTTTGGAGCAGCCGGTATTTGTCCGCAAATGCCGCGCAGGCTTCCCTAACCTCCAGCGGAGTGTAGTCGGTGCGCCCGGCATCTTGGAGTTCGCGTGAGACCTTGTGCTCGATCGGCAGACCGTGACTGTCCCATCCGGGGATATAGGGGGCATTGTAACCCTGCATCCATTTAAAGCGCAGAATCGTATCTTTAAGGGTTTTATTGAGGGCGTGCCCGAGGTGGAGGTCGCCATTGGTGAAGGGCGGGCCATCGTGTAGTATAAAATCCGGCCCGGCGGCATTTTTGCCCAGTATTTTACCGTATAAATCGCTGTCATGCCACTGCTGTATGCGTGCTGGTTCGCGCTGCGCCAGGTTTCCGCGCATCGGGAAGCCTGTTTGTGGCAAGTTGAGTGTCTCTTTGAGGTCTTGGACCATTTTTGATGTTCCGGTTAAAACCAGACTTTATTGGGAAATCGCGGCAGTCTGTTTCTTTGAGAAGTGCTGTCAAGCTAGCAGCGGCGTAAATTGCTCAATTTGTGATAATCTTCCAAAAATAGACTCGCCCAATGGCGAGTATGGGTCTTGCTATGTCTTTTGCTCGTTTTCCCGAACCATGATTCTCGCCTTAATCCAGCTCTCCGTCGCAGAAATGAACCTTCTGGTTCTGATTTTGCTCTTGCTGCTTGGCCTGCTTGCCTTGGGTGGCGGGGGCGAGTTGCTGACCCGTGGCGCGGTGGCGATTTCCGTAAATTTACGCATCGAACCGCTCATTGTGGGGCTTACCGTCGTCTCGCTGGCGACATCAATGCCCGAATTCACCACTACTTTAACCGCCGCGGAATCGCATCCGGGATTGGCGCTGGGCAACATCTTGGGCAGTAATATTGCCAATACCGGACTGATCCTCGGTTTGGCGGCGCTCCTCGTGCCCCTGCAGGTTAAATTGCGTCTGATTGAACGCGAAGTGCCGTTTTTGATTATCATAACGGCAGTATTTGGCATCTTTATCTTTACCAATGGTTTAGAGCGATGGGAAGGATGTTGCCTCTTGGCGGTGACACTTGCTTATTTAGTTTACATAGTGCGCAAGGCGAGGGAGGAGCGCTGGTCGCCGGAAGGCACCTTGCCGCAAATACAACTGCCTACCGTGCTCGCGCTGCTGGTGGTGGTGCTGGGCGCAGTCCTCCTGGCGATCGGGGCGGATTTATTGGTGCAATCCAGCGTGGAAGTCGCCAAGCGCATGGGCGTGAACGATATCTTCATCGGGCTCACGGTCGTTGCGATTGGAACGAGTTTACCCGAATTGGCGGCCTCTATCGCAGCAGTACGGGCGGGGCAGGGCGACCTCTGCGCCGGAAATATCGTTGGTTCAAATTTATTTAACCTCCTCCTCATCGGGGGCGGTGCGTCCGCCATCAAAAGTTTGCCCATTGATTTCGGGGAGATCGGCCTTGAGTATTTTGCGGCATTGCTACTTACCATCTTCCTGCTCTGGATTGTCCGGAGCGGTCACACCGTAAGCCGACGCGAGGGAGCCTATCTTCTGATGCTCTATCTCACTTTTATTCTGCTTGCTACCGTTAAGCAATATACCGATTTCATTTAATTCGTTTCCAAGATTTAAAACATGACACAGAAAATTAAACCGGTCGTGCTCATCATTCGTGATGGCTGGGGAGAAAATCATGACGCGTCGCAGGACGCGCACAATGCCGTCAAGCTGGCGAAGACGCCGGTGGCGGATCGTTTGACCGCGGAATGGCCTCGCACCGAGATCAAGGCCTGTGGTCTTGCGGTCGGTTTGCCGGAGGGTATCATGGGGAATTCCGAGGTCGGCCACCAAAACATAGGCGCGGGCCGGGTGGTGGATCAGGAGATTGTTCGTATCAATAAGGGAATTGCCACCGGATCGGTAAAGGAGAGCGAAGCCCTGCAGGCGGCATTTGAAAACGTCCAAACAAAGGGCAGTGCCCTGCATTTCATGGGATTGGTCTCGGACGCCGGGGTGCACTCGATGCTGGATCATCTTTATGGTCTTTTGGCAGTCGCGAAAGATGCGGGGGTCAGTAAGGTTTATCTTCACGCCTTCACCGATGGTCGCGACACGGGTCCGTTTACCGGGAAGGGTTTTATTGAGGCGGCAGAAGCGAAAATGGCGGAGATCGGCATTGGGCAGATCGCCTCCGTTTCGGGTCGCTATTGGGCAATGGATCGCGACAACCGCTGGGATCGCGTTCAACGCGCCTACGATGCTTTGACCGGCAGCAAAGTTGAACGAACCTTCGCCTCCGCGGCAGAGGCAATTCAAGCGCAATACGACACGCCGGAGACCGAAGGTACCAAAGGCGATGAGTTTTGCCCGCCCTCGGTCGTGGTTGATGCGGAGGGTACACCCGTTGGCACTATTCAGAACGGTGATTCCGTCATCTTTTTCAATTTTCGTGGTGACCGTCCGCGGGAATTGACGCGCGCATTCATTCAGGAGGACTTCGAGGGTTTCGACCGCGGCGCACAACTGGACCTCTACTTCGCAACCCTCAGCGAATATCAGGTGGGCTTATGTCCCAATGTTATTTTCCAAAAGCCGCCCAAGATGGATGGTATTCTCGGAGCTCACCTCGCAGCACAGGGGATCGCGCAATTCCGTTGCGCCGAGACCGAGAAATTCCCGCATGTCACCTTTTTCTTTAACGATTACCGGGAAGAACCGTTTCCGGGGGAAGACCGCGAATTGATCCCGAGCCGCAAGGATTGCGCGACCTATGACGAAAAGCCAGAGATGTCAGCCTACGGCATCCGCGATGCGACCGTCGCCGCGATTCAATCCGGGAAATACGGCCTCATTGTCGTCAATTTCGCCAATCCCGATATGGTCGGTCACACCGGAGTATTGGAAGCCTGCATCGAAGCCTGCGAAGTGGTGGATAGCTGTGTCGGCGACTTGCTTACGGCGGTGGACGCGGCGAGCGGTGCGGCGCTCATAACAGCCGATCATGGAAATTCCGACCAGCTTTGGAACAGCGCGACCAATGGCCCACACACGGCCCACACTTTAAATCCCGTAGAGGTGGTTGTATACGCTGCCGAGTACAAAGACGCTCAACTGGCGAGCGGAGGTGCCCTGGGTGACATCGCACCCACCATTCTGGAACTGATGGCATTGGAGCAACCCGCCGCCATGACCGGTCAAAGTTTATTAAAAGCCTAGGCCAGCTTCCGCATACAAGGCATCCGAACGTTGACAATCGGCGTGCCTTTCGGCATTCATCTTTATCTTGAACAAGTAACGGGGTGTAGCGCAGCCTGGTAGCGCGCGTCGTTCGGGACGACGAGGTCGCAGGTTCAAATCCTGTCACCCCGACCACAACAACCGCCATTGACTGGCGTTTTTTGTGTTCGCTGGGGGACAGAGGTTTGCACCTGCGAGCAAGCAGGTTTAACGGAGCGTTTTCAGGAACGGAGTTCCGCCCGGAAAACGCGTAGATGGGACGCACTTTGTGCGGTCGCGCAGCGATGATTTAAAGCATCACCAATCCTGTCACCCCGACCACAACAACCGCCAATAACTGGCGTTTTTTTATCGGCGGAGGGGGGTAAATAATTCCAAAGCATATCGAAACAGATCGCAGGAGCATGGAAATCATGGGCTTGCCTTGGGGTGGTGGGGGTTCCGTAATGACGGGATGTTCCGCTATACTTTAATCGTCGTCGGTAAGATGAAAAAGAGGCCGCTGGCGGATTTGTGCGCGGATTACGAAAAACGTCTGAAACGGCAGGGGAATTTTGAGGTGGTCGAGTTGAAGGACGGGACGGTTGAAAGCGAGGGGCAGCGCATTTTGGAAGCCTTGGAGAAACGCCGGGAGGCAAAGGTTTACGTATTGGCGGAGGAGGGCAAGGGGATGCGTTCAGCGACCTTCTCGAAGGAACTGGCAGACTTGCAGGGGCGTCCGGCAATCTTTGTGGTTGGGGGCGCCTACGGTCTTTCGGAGGCGGTGAAGGCTCGCGCGGATATGATGCTGTCCCTCTCGCCGATGACCTTCACGCATGAGATGGCACGTTTCATTTTGAGCGAGCAACTCTACCGCGCCGATGCGATCAACCGAGGCACCAGTTATCATCACGACTGATAGGAATTTGCTTTTTGGCGGCGCTAGCCGCCGGAGTGAGGGTGATTTTTCTCATAACGGCTTATTCAGGATACTGCGCGTCAATGATCTTTTTATAAATTCAATCAATTAAAGGATACCTATTTGGGCTTTCGGCATGTAGTCCCGCAATTTGCTCAGAGGTTGCGCCAATAATCATTCCATCTTGTAATGCATCTTCGGGATTTTTGGCCTCGTCTAGCATAGCCTTAACGTACAGCTTTGAGAGTTCGTCGTTAGTCCAATTAATATTTTCTAGTAACAAAAGGCCTTCATTTGCATATTGTTTAATAACTTCTAAATTGGGATCAAAAATCGAAAGATAACAACAATACTCTAAAATTGAAACTAGATCCCCTTCAGAAGTCGCTTCAAGACGCGCATCGGTTACGGCTTTAAGTCCTGCATAATCTTTAACAACCCACTTGGCATTGAGTGCATTCAAGTATGCCAAGGCATCCGTTCGCGGAGTTGCCCAAGCAAAACTTGTAAAGACAGATGCAAATAAAAGATATAGTGTTATTTTTTTCAT